>CANIAS010000001.1 GCA_947465495.1 Candidatus Pollutiaquabacter sp.
GCTTCAAGAAATCGGACAACACAGCATCGGAAGGTAAGTCATCGATGCTGGTAATGCGTCCGAGGTTCCCCATAGCTGTACCTCCATGATTTTTAGGCACTTCCAACGAATTGGCAGTGCCTATCAACAATTTATATTTCCAAAATCCAAAGACGGCATGTGACTTAAAGGCAGCCATGGTGGCCAACAATCCATTGTACTCAAATGCAATGAAGCCCCATTTTATGGTTTCTTCAACATCCGGACACGCTTTGTGCACTAACCGACGAAGCTTACGGAGAATTGGGCGTGCGAATGGGGCGGCATCGTCAATATATTCATCGACCCGATTGTCCTTTTTTACCATTGCCGGAGATAATTGAGAATGGGCGAAAATCTGAATTATCAGCCGAAAATCACCAATTTTTTGCATAAAATGCTGATAGGGAGCGAAATTGACCCGTATTCCTGTAGAAAAGGTTGGCAGTAAATGGATAAATTCCTACCTTTGTCCCCCCTTAAAAAATTGGTTAAAATGACGGGAAGATCAAGGGATTATGTCATCGAATTCGGTTCGTTGCCCCTGGGTGAACACGAGTTTGAATTCGAGACGGATGATTCGTTCTTTCAACAGTTTGAAAACTCCATCATTCAACATGGATCGGTGGATGTGCTCGTAGTACTGGAAAAGAAATCCAATATGTTATTGTTGGATTTCACCCTGGAAGGAAGCGTGATGGTGACGTGTGATCGTTGCTTGGACGACCTTGAGTTACACCTTCAGGGCTACAGCGAGCTCATCGTGAAGTTGGGCGAAGCAGCAGCCGAAGAATCAGAAGATGTCATCGTGATTCCTTCGACTGAACATCGGTTGGATTTGGCGCAATTGATCTACGAATACACTAGCATCATTATTCCGATGCGCAACGTGCATCCGGATGATGAAAATGGTGTTTCGACGTGTAATCCAGAAATTCTCCGGGACATAGAACGGCACCAGCATGCTGAACCGACGGATGAAACCGATCCACGCTGGGAAATGTTGAAGAAGATTAATTTAAACTAATGCGAAAGCGAAACAAAAGAGTGAAGAATACCATTGAAACGAACTTAAAAACAATAACACTATAATACCATCTAGTCATGCCAAATCCTAAACACCGCCATTCCAAATCACGCCGAGATAAGCGCCGTACTCACTGGAAAGCTGAAGTGCCTACCGTTGCTGTCGATCCGACTACCGGTCAGCCGCACCTTTTTCACCGTGCTCACTGGTACGAAGGCAAGCTCTACTATAAGGGCCGTGTAATCATGGAAAAAGAAGGCGCTCTCTAAACCCTTCTCTACAGATTGACATTTAACAGTTGACAAGTTGAGTTCTGACTTGCCAACTGTTTTTCTTTTAGGGCTATTTTTAACCTATCACTGTAAAGGCATTACATGAAAATAGGAGTTGACATCATGGGGGGTGATTTCGCCCCGGTTGAAACCATCGCTGGAGTTGTATTGGCTCAACGCGAATTGCCGGCTAACATCCGTATCGTTTTGATCGGCGATAAGCCGGTTATGGAATCGGAATTGAAGCGTCAGGGTGTTTCATTGAGCGACTTCGAGCTAGTTCATGCACCGGAAGTGATTGGAATGGGCGAGCATCCAACGAAAGCCTTTCAACAAAAACCGGCTTCAAGTATCGCAGTTGGTTTTCATCTGTTGAAAGAAAATCAAATTGATTCATTTGCTTCTGCTGGAAATACGGGAGCCATGCTCGTTGGGTCCATGTTCACCGTGAAAGCTATTCAGGGAATTCTTCGTCCTGCCATTGCCACACTACTTCCCAAGGAAAGCGGCGGATGGGGATTGATGTTGGACGTTGGTGTGAATGCAGATTGTAAACCAGAAGTATTGCAGCAATTCGCCGTACTAGGAGCCTTGTATGCTAAACACATTCTACATATTGACAACCCGAAAATCGGGCTCATGAGCATCGGTGAAGAAGCGGAGAAAGGTAATTTGCTAGTCAAGGAGACCCATACTTTACTGAAAGAGATGTCAGACATCCATTTCATAGGCAACGTGGAAGGTCGCGACCTTTTTAACGACAAGGCTGACGTGGTCGTATGCGACGGCTTCACTGGCAACGTGATGCTCAAAGAAGCGGAATCGTTTTATGCACTGATTAAAAAACGTGGCATCAACGACCCGTACTTCGAACGCTTTAACTACGAAGATTACGGCGGCACTCCGATTCTTGGTGTCAATGGAACCGTTATTATTGCACACGGCATTTCCAAAGCAAAGGCGATTAAGAATATGGTGTTACTTTCACACGAAGTGTTGAGCGCTAAGCTATCTGATCGTATCGCGGCCGCTTTTTCCAAAGAAGTGCTGCAGTAAAGACGTGATTTGGTCCGTCTAGCTACCGTATATTTTTTACATTTGTCGCTCTTAGAAAAAGCGCATGAGCAAAATCACAGCTGCCATCACCGCAGTAGGCGGTTACGTTCCAGATTTCGTACTGTCCAACAAGGAACTTGAAAAAATGGTTGATACCACCGACGAGTGGATCATATCACGAACCGGTATTAAAGAACGACGTATTCTAAAAGGCGAAGGATTAGGCACCTCCGATCTTGGTGCTCCTGCTGTACTGGAACTGTGTAAGAAACGCGGCATTGATCCGATGGAGATTGAATTGCTGATTTGTGCAACTACGACTCCTGATTTCGTGTTTCCTGCCACAGCAAATGTTATTTGTGATAAAATCGGTGCGAAGAAAGCATTCGGTTTCGATATTTCTGCAGCCTGTTCTGGCTTCCTCTATTCCTTAGTAACAGGCTCGAAGTACATAGAATCCGGTCAATATAAAAAAGTCGTGGTCGTTGGCGCAGATAAAATGTCCAGCATCATCGATTATTCTGACCGAGCTACCTGCGTAATTTTCGGCGACGGTGCAGGCGCCGTGTTGCTGGAACCTAATACGGATGGATTTGGCGTGATGGACTCTATACTTCGTAGCGATGGATCAGGCCGAGTATACCTGCATCAAAAAGCAGGTGGTTCTGTGAAACCAGCATCGCATGCTACTGTTGACGCTAAGGAACATTATGTTTTTCAGGACGGCCAACCAGTATTCAAATTTGCGGTCACCAATATGGCCGATGTCTCCGCTGAAATACTCGAGCGCAATCGAATGACCGGTGACGACGTAGCATGGCTAGTTCCGCATCAGGCCAACAAACGAATCATTGACGCTACCGCTAACCGGATGAATGTCGGTCCGGAAAAAGTGATGCTCAACATCCAGAAATACGGAAATACCACTAGCGGCACTATTCCACTGTGCCTTTGGGATTACGAAAAGCAATTGAATAAAGGAGACAACCTCATCCTTGCAGCCTTTGGTGGTGGATTTACCTGGGGCAGTGTGTGGCTGAAGTGGGCCTATTAATAAGTAGTATTACCGGTTGATGATTCGATACAGCCCTTTGGCTTAACAGGCTGTGGACGTCCCCTTGCCTGATTCCGTTTTTTCGTGTAGGTTTGACGAATAGAAAGCACTGAAAGGCCGATTTTAGGTCAATTTTCAGGGTTTTGCCAAACCGCAACTACGTGAAAAGCAAAAAATCAACCACCAAAGCGACAGCACCAGCTGCTGCTACTGCTTCTACCATGAATTTAAAAGAAATTGAAAGCCTCATTCAGTTCGTTCAAAAAAGCGGAGTGAGCGAAGTAAGTCTGGAGCAAAAAGATTTTCGGATTATCATCAAAACATCTCACGGTCAGGCTACTGCCGCGCCAGTCATGATGGCTCCACCAGTCATTCATGCCGCTCCGGCTGCTGCTGCACCGGCCCCTGTCAGTGCTCCAAAGGCATCTGAAGCTCCAAAGGCATCTGACGACTCAAAACTCGTGACCATCAAGTCGCCGATGATTGGTACTTTCTACCGCTCTTCAACGCCTGAAAAACCTTCCTTCGTGAATGTTGGAGATGAAATCAAAGCCGGTAAAGTTTTGTGTATCATCGAAGCGATGAAACTATTCAACGAAATCGAATCAGAGGTTTCCGGTCGTATCGTGAAAGTATTGGTCGACAATGCTTCACCCGTCGAATACGATCAACCACTCTTCCTGGTAGACCCAAGCTGATCCGACTGTAGTCACATTCACCTTGCTTGCACGCCGACACTTATGTACCGACGTGCAGTTATCCAATTACGACAACATGTTCAAGAAGATTCTCATAGCGAACCGCGGAGAAATTGCGCTTCGTATCATCCGTACCTGCAAGGAGATGAACATCCGCACGGTAGCCGTTTATTCCACTGCTGACAAAGACAGTTTACACGTGCGCTTCGCCGATGAAGCTGTCTGTATCGGGCCTCCACCAAGCCGTGATTCTTACTTAAACATACCGCGAATCATTGCAGCCGCTGAAATCACAAACGCAGATGCAATCCATCCGGGCTATGGTTTCCTTTCCGAAAACTCCAAGTTTTCGGCTATTTGTGCTGAACATGGTATCAAATTCATCGGCGCTACACCCGAACAAATTGACTCGATGGGCGATAAGTCCAATGCCAAGGACACGATGAAAAAGGCCGGTGTACCTACGATTCCGGGTAGCGACGGCCTTCTGACCGATTTAAAAACAGGACTCAAGATTGCCAAGCAAATTGGTTATCCAGTCATCCTGAAAGCTACTGCCGGTGGTGGTGGACGTGGTATGCGAATTGTTTGGAAGCCAGAAGATTTTGAAGGACTTTGGGAATCTGCTCGTCAAGAAGCGGGAGCTGCATTCGGTAACGACGGTATGTATTTGGAAAAATACATTGAAGAGCCACGTCACATCGAAATACAAATAGCCGGTGACCAATTCGGAACAGCTTGCCACTTAAGTGAACGTGATTGTTCTGTACAACGCCGCCATCAAAAACTTTGTGAAGAGACCCCTTCTCCATTCATGACTCCCGAATTGCGCGAGAAAATGGGAGAAGCTGCTATTAAAGCAGCCTTGGCTGTACAATATGAAGGTGTAGGCACGGTTGAGTTTTTAGTTGACAAGCACCGCAACTTCTACTTCATGGAAATGAATACTCGTATTCAGGTAGAACATCCCGTGACGGAAGAGGTGATCAATTATGACTTAATAAAAGAACAAATTAAGATCGCCGCCGGCATTCCGATCAGTGGTAAAAATTATTTTCCTTCCATGTGCGCCATTGAGTGCCGTATCAATGCGGAAGATCCATATAACGGGTTCCGTCCTTCTCCTGGAAAGATTACCGTCCTCCACGTTCCCGGAGGTCACGGTGTGCGTGTGGACTCACACATTTACGCAGGCTATGTCATTCCTCCGAATTACGACTCCATGATTGCCAAGTTGATCACCATCGCACAAACACGTGAAGAGGCGATCAACACCATGGAGCGTGCATTGAGCGAATTTGTTGTAGAGGGCGTAAAGACTACGATTCCATTCCATCAACAACTGATGCGCAACGAAGATTTCCGTAAAGGAAACTACACCACTAAGTTTCTGGAAACATTTGAAATGGAATAATCGCTTTCACTAGCGTACCAATCAATATACATCGGCTATACTCTCAGTACTTCAAGTATTCATCGTACTGTTGCTGCATGAATGCGCGTGCGCGTATCGTTTCAGTATCATTATCCGAAACCTTCCACCCTTTCGAATGCTCGACGATTCTTTTTTGTTGTACACTCCAAAGCAACCATCCTTTTTCACAAACCCATCCCAGGTATGTCTCGATAGGCAGATAAGCTGAAGAAGGTGCTGCTTGGTCTAATAAATTTTTACTCCAACCATACCCGTCAATGGGCCATGACAATTGCTTGAGCAAAGTAACGGGAAGATCTTGATGGCCGCCCAATTTAGAGCAGCGAGTACCTTGAAAACTCGCGGACAAAGCAGGGCCGTAAAACAGCAACGGAATTCTTCGGCCCTCTGGATAAATGATATTCTTATGTTGAGGTAATTCGTGAGCGTGATCAGCCACCAAGACAAACAAGGTATTCTTAAACCAATTCTTTTTAGCGGCTTGCTCAAAATAAATTCCCAAAGAAGCATCCGTATAAGCCGCCGCATTCCTAAATTTTGAAGACTGGTCTTCGCCGGAAAAACGCACAGGAGGGGGCACATCAAACGGCTCGTGATTACTGAGTGTAACCACAGTACTGAAGAACGGCTGATGAAGTTTATCCAAGTCGTCGAGTTGACGCAATAATACAGCTTGGTCGTGCACTCCCCATTGCCCACGCGCTGCAGCATCATCGAAGAATGAACCATCCACCAATGTTTGAAAGCCTTGTGCTCGTACGTATGAATTTAAGTTGGAAAAATTACTTTCCCCGCCATAATAGAATGTTGTGGAATATCCGTTTTTAGAAAACGTCTGACCGATTGATGGAAGCCGACTGCACTTATCTTCAGAGCGGATGATAGAATGAAATGGCGTGGCAGGCCAACCGTTCAAAACGCTGACTATTCCCTGGTCCGTGCGAAAACCAGTGGAATAGATGTTTTCGAAAAGCAATCCATGCTGAATCAAGGAGTCGAGGTTGGGTGTGATGCCTGATTCACCGCCCAATCCAGCAACGATATCGGCAGTAAAACTCTCCAAGATGATAACAACTACGTTCGGACGATTAATTGTCAGAATTTTAGGGAAACTATCCGATTGTTGATTTCGCCACGCTGTCATTTCAGCTGCGGCTATCTTCGGATCCATTGTTGTGAACGGATTATCATTCTTATCCAATGCCATACGCGCATCGTAAGCAAGGTGCCACACCGGATTAACGGATGCATAGTTTAATACCGGTTTTTCACTGTAATAAACCAGGCTTTCGTTGATTGGCAACTTTTGCCAACCACCGCGAATTCCGAGCAATAAAAACAACGGAAGAAACCCCAAAAACACCCACGTATACTTTGTGGAGGGTATCGACACAGGAAGTGGAACATACAACTTCCTCATTAACCGTATGGTGACAAACAGCACTAGCGCCAGTGCCAAAATCAACAAAATGATTTGTCCCGTACTTACCGATGAAAGCACTTCCTTCGGCTGACTCAAGTAGGTAATCGCCCGATAATTCAATAAGATTCCCCAGTAGTGAAAGATGATTAGATTGCCAAAAAGCATCAGGGTGGACACTATTAATATTGTCCAGTGATAAAATGTGGCAATCTTCGAGGGAAATGATTTTGACGCAAGTTGTGATACGGCCTGAAAAATCCAAATTGGCAAAACGATATAGCCAATCACAGAAATATCCATTCGGGCGCCGTGTAACAAGGAAGGCCATGCATCTGCTACATCTCCTGTTCGATCAAAGAGAAACAAGAAAAAAATCCGCCATATCGCAAAGAAGGCGAGATAATGAAAAAGTAGCCGGAGGTAATAACGGAGCACAGTCTATTGAACTATCTGAAGCTACAAAAGTAGAAAATAAGAAATCAGAGAGGCGAACTAAACCGCCAGGGAATAAATAGGAGCAATTAGGCCAACACGCTCTCACCGACATGTTGTCGGACCGCCTGTTTAATTGCAGCTACATCGAAATGGCATTCGGCGTATAATTCTTTCTGCTCACCGTGTTCAATGAAGTTATCTGGAATTCCCAAACGAGTGATGGATGCTGAATAATTATGATCGAGCATGAATTCGGCTACAGCTGTTCCAAAACCACCTTGAAGGCAACCATCTTCAACAGTGATGATTTTTTTAAAACTAGAAAAAACTTCGTGCAGCAAATCGGCGTCCAGCGGCTTCACGAAACGCATATCGTAATGAGCCGGGTTCAACCCTTCTGCATTGAGTTCTTGACAGGCTTTCACGGCGAAATTACCAGGATGCCCAATGGTTAGTATGGCTACTTCTTCCCCATCACAAATTTTACGTCCCTTGCCAATTACGAGTTGTTGCATTGGTTTACGCCAATCGATCATGACACCATTACCACGCGGATAGCGAATGGAGAAAGGAGCACCGGTCTCCGGTAACGATGCAGTATACATTAGATTTCGCAACTCTTCTTCGTTCATCGGAGCGGAAACGACCATGTTGGGGATGCAACGGAAATACGCTAAATCGAAAGCTCCATGATGGGTAGGTCCATCAGCGCCGGCCAAACCTCCGCGATCCAGACAAAAGACAACGTGGAGATTCTGAAGTGCGACGTCGTGTACCACCTGGTCATAGGCACGCTGCATAAAGGACGAATAGATATTACAAAATGGAATCATGCCTTGTGTGGCCATGCCAGCAGAGAATGTCACTGCATGCTGTTCGGCAATACCTACATCAAACGCACGCTCCGGAATCGCTTTCATCATGATGTTCATAGAACTGCCGGAAGGCATGGCAGGCGTGACTCCAATGATTTTTTCATTATGCTCTGCCAGTTCCACAAGAGTATGGCCAAACACATCTTGATACCGAGGCGGCTGAGGTGCTTCCACCTTTGGCTTAAAGATTTCACCGGTAATCTTATCAAATAATCCGGGTGCATGCCACTTGGTCTGGTCCTTTTCCGCCAATTCATATCCTTTCCCTTTTACGGTGAGGCAATGGAGAATCTTAGGTCCGGGAATATCGCGGAGGTCTTTCATCACTTTGACCAAACGGTTAACATCGTGTCCATCGACCGGTCCGAAATAGCGAAAGCGTAGCGACTCGAACAAATTGCTCTGCTGCAACAAGGTGGTTTTAATGCCGTTCTCCACTTTCGCAACGATCTCCTGTGCATTTGGACCGAACTTGGAGATTTTCCCAAGGAGCTTCCACACCTCGTCCTTCACCTTATTATAGGTATGGGACGTAGTGATATCAGTCAAGTATTCTTTTAATGCACCAACATTTGGGTCGATGCTCATGCAATTATCATTGAGGATGACGAGCACATTTGAATTCTCTACACCGGCGTGATTGAGTGCTTCAAATGCAAGGCCTGCAGTCATAGCGCCATCACCAATAATGGCCACGTGCTGACGATCTTTTTCCCCTTTAAGACGGGAAGCTACGGCCATGCCTAATGCAGCGGAAATTGATGTGGAGGAATGGCCTACACCAAACGTATCATAGGGACTCTCACTGCGTTTAGGAAAACCACTGATGCCTTTATAAATTCGATTGGTATGAAAAACGTCTTTGCGACCCGTGAGTATTTTATGGCCATATGCCTGATGCCCGACGTCCCAAACTAATTGATCATACGGAGTATTGAAAACATAGTGAAGCGCAACTGTCAATTCAACCACACCGAGGGATGCACCAAAGTGACCACCATTAACAGAAACAATGTCTATGATATAATCACGGAGTTCCTGGGAAACCTGCTCCAGGTCACGCTCCGGTAATTTCCGAAGATCTTCCGGGAATTTAATTCCCCTCAATAGGTTTCCTGTTGATTGCTCCATGTCCAAAGGTCTCGTACAAATATAGCCAATTCCAAAGGAATTTAGGCGCTAATTGGCGTTTTAAAGCGGGTTTTTGAATCAAAATGAGCGTTCGCCAATTAATTAACGAACCACCTCGTAGCTGCGCGTGTTAACGAACGAAATTGATCGGCTATTTTAGGTAACTGAAATTATCTAACAAGTAAACGCCTAAAAAGTTCGAAGACGATTTTACCTAGAAATTCACCCGGGATTTCTACGTTAGATCGAGCCTTCTTTAATCAGCCTTTTAATCAGACGCCAATAAGCTTGCCCATAATCCACATAGATCTCTTCACCAGCTTTCAACTTACGCGTACACTTGATGTAACACTTTAATCCACGAGTGATGTACTCCGAATTATTGCGTGCTCCTTCCAGACGAGTTAATCCACGGGCATCATTTGCATAGCGACCTTTTGCGCGGAGGGTTCGTAGCCCATCAATTGCCCATATTCGATTGACCTTGAAGATGTAGGCATTATAACCATCTTCCTCTTTCATGTCACGCCACCGCCCAAGTTTGCCTTTGTATTCACAAACTAGCCCTCCTTTGGGAATTTCAACGGTGGTAAACAATCCTTTTCCGGCACCGGGAATTTTGGAGCGTTTTATCTTTAAAAATCGGTCGTAGGTCTTAATCATACTTTGAATTGAAATTAGGTGATTCCCGCAAAGCGGGATGCAAAGAAAATCAATATGGACGTAAAATTATCATCGCTCCTCCACCTGGAGCCATCCAACATTGAAATTCATCGGTTGGTTGGACTACACCCGTCTGGATAGAATAGCTTTCTGGTTGTTGCTCAAAGTGCGACAACGGTGTGTCTAAGCATGCTTCCACTCGATATCGTTTTCCTGCCTCCAGAAAATCCAACTTCAACGTAAGTTCACGTGAATGTTCATCCGTGATTGCGGCTATGTACCAGTCATTGCCTCTTCGTCTCGCAATCACCACGTACTCCCCAATGGAAGCGGATAAGACCTTCATTTCATCCCAGGTAGTTGGCAATGCCTCGATGAATCGGAAAGCAGGATGTCCTTCGTAATTATCAGGTAAATCGGCAGCCATCTGCATCGGACTGTAGTTGATGACCAATAATGCCAATTGATTGGACAATGTGCTGTGAACCGCACTCTTTCCAATGTCTTCGCCATTCCATTTCACTCGTTTCGACGAGAACGCATCACATAGCACATCGAAAATTCCAGGAGTGTAATCCATCGGACCAGCCAAACCACGGGTGAATGGAAGTGTGCAAGTATGACTCGGCGGGTTGCCGGAACTCCAGGCATTCCATTCCATACCACGCACTCCCTCGAAGGTCATCAGGTTCGGATACGTTCGTCCCCAACCTGTAGGAATAACCGGTTCGTGTACATCCAACATGAGCTGATACCTAGCGGCGGTCTTCATCACCCGGTTGAAATGACGAACCATGTATTGACCGTGATGTGATTCGGTGGAAGGATTTACCGGTCCGGCATATCCAGTTTTTACATAATCAATACCCAATTTTCTGTACAATGCAAACGCACTATCCATGCGAGATTCGTATGCCATGATATCACCTCCTGTTTCGTGATGACCAATCAATTTGACGTTTCGTGTGTTTGCATAACTCGCTATGTCTTCCAAATCAAAATCAGAAAAGGGTGTCGTGAAATCGAAGGCGTCTTTTTCTCCCCACCTTTCCCAACCGGTGTTCCAGCCTTCCACGAGAACCCCTTCTATGCCATGCTCAGCAGCGAAATCAATGTATCGTTTGGCATTAGTAGTAGTAGCACCGTGACGTCCTCCATCCTTTTTCCAAGTCGATAGCCCCAAATGCATTTCCCACCAAATGCCAACATAACGTATTGGTTTCACCCAGGAGAAATCACCTTGCGGAGGACTATTAAGGTTCCAAAGCAAGGTGGACGAAAGTAATCCTGCTGGATCAGGCGCCACTTGAATAACACGCCAGGGAGAATGGAATGGTCCATCGGATTTTACGGCAACCCCATCAGACCAGGGAACCAAATTGACGACCAATGACAAAGAATCTAATTCGGATTTCTTTAACGTCATGGTTGTATAATCATCAATCGCAGCTTCAAGAATAGAAACACAAACACCGCTATCAGTCTGTGCGGTGAATGGGGCGGCGAAATGACTAACAGCGGAAACACGACCAACCTGATACGTTTTTTCAAGCGTGTTGTAATCCGCCCATGACCACCAGCAACGTGCGTCTTTGTTAAAATTAAATGCGGTCAATTCTGACAACAGCTCCGCACCTACTATGCTGTCCGGAAATACATACCTGAAGGCGACACCATCATCGTATGCCCTGACATCCATTTCCATGTGACGGCTACCGGATTTTGTCTGGAGCGTCAAACGCAAGAAACGGTAGTTATTTCTAATCCTGGATTTTACACCCCAAAGTGGAAACCAATCTTCATCTACACGACCCGAATCAACGGACACACACACGAATTGACGAAGCGTGTCTGCTGCTGCGAACACGACACCCAATTGCGAAGATCGAAGCAACGTATCTTGAAGGTAACGAAGTTGATAGTACAGTCCGGAATCTTGAATACTGACTGTTAGCAATAGTTCATTATCCGGAGACTTAATCTCATAGTTTTGCGCAGTACCCCAGCGAGGAAACAAAAGAATCCATCCAAGGAAGAATCGTTGCAGGAAAAGTTTCTTCGGATTCATGTTACTTATTGGGGTCATCCCTGCAGGTATACCCAATCTTTAATCGGCTCGAACAACTTGAAACTTTCGATGGCCGATGGATGTTGCAGGGTAGATTCGACAGAAACTTCCGGAATTAATTTCTCTCCCATAGAATCCTTGACGAAAATAAGATTATGTCCGTAGTCATTAGCCCCAACCAATCGGTATCCTTTACGTTTGGCTAGATTAGTCATGGCCACTGGTGATGCTCCATGATAGACTGGATGTTTTCCAGGAAAAGTATACGCAGGATCATAAGGAACAACAATGTTGTTCATGCCAAACTCGACATGCGTTTCGATGATAACAACGCGCGGCTGAACAATTTCAAGTGCATCCCAAATCCAGTAATCATACCCATCCAGGTCAATTGATAGCAAATCAATCGATCCTTTGAAGCCCGCATTTTCGATCAGCTCATTGATATTTTCACGCGTCACCTTTGCGCAGACAAAAGTTGGATGATAATCCCACGGATCGGGATTACGCCGGTAGAAACGACGGCCGCGTTCCACACAAGTCTTATCAGCATCGATAAAGAGTCCGTGCCAGCCGAAGTTAAGTGCAAGATTTGAGCAGTTACTATTAACTCCATCGTTGGAGCCGATTTCAACGAACCGCTTCCCTCCCATCCCGATGCATGCGAAGATGAACAACAACAATCCATCTTCCTCGTGCTGGGAGAAAACTTTCACTCCTGTATCTTTTAATGCAGGTGGATTACCTGCAGCAGCCCTCTCTTGATAATATAAAAATAATTGCCGCAACGATGCTTGAGCGGCCGGACTGAACTTATCCCTTACGCGCAAAATGAGAAAATATTTTTTTATAAATTTTTTTATCAAGTTCGTCATTGCGATTAGGTCAATCCGTGTGAATGGTCATTAACAGTGAATCCAACCATAAATTATACTGTCTGTTTTTTGAACTACCGCTGATAAGATGGCATGAGCCCGCGAAGTCCCATATCTACCACACTTTCAACACCACCCAATGAGGCATCCCAATGTCCATTACCATTGGTATCGATCCATTCGAAACTGTTATTAATGGACAAGGACATGGTAGCAACGATGTCTTTTGTTTCAGTACCGTCAATGACTAATGGCGAAGAGAACTGGCCGGTTACAACACAAGATCCCTGGGGAATTGGCGACGTGGCAAAGATTGGATTGGGAACTGTTGTAGCTCCAGCAGGTGCTTGTCCGGAAGTTAAATTACCCAGACTTTCAAACGCCCAGTATCCTTGCAGTTTATTTTCATTAACGGTATCCGTCTGCGATTTTACGACATAATTGGTGATGTAGGTATTGTAGCCAACAAAGCTTGCTACCGTACCAGTATAAGGATTGTTGTTGTAATAAAAAGTTACGTCATAATTTTGGTAGGACAGCGAAAGTCTCACCCATTCATAAGATCCGTGTGCAATTTGTTTGAGCGGAATTTGTAGGAATATATCTCCGGAATTAACCACTTTGGATTTTGAAAAATCGATTGCCGTGGCGCCTCCAGTTGTCGTTTCATCAGCGTGATACAATACGACGCCGCCACCCAGCGGTGTGTAGGCTGTAGGATCGAGTTCCATGTAGTGAGCAGCGATTTTGTTGAACCTAGGATTTTGACCTGCATGACCAGTAGGCATCGGAGCAGGAAGACCTGTGTTTCCCAATCTGACTTGGGTGGAGTCCACCTTCAGCTTCACAATTAACATGGGTTCGTTGGCAGGCACTTCCTCCTTTTTACAGGCGAACAACCCCAGGATGCAGCAAGCAATCAAAAAGTACTTTTTCATATAATCTTCTTGTTGGATTCGAAAGATAAAAAAGGTTAGGGGTATCCCCTAAAATCCTTCACGGATTTTTCATATTAACAGTCTTTCGACGGTAATTCAACACAAATAGTGTCAGAAACAGTGGTTTTTTGTGAATCAACGTTCGCTTAATTATGAAAGTCTCTTTTTTTATTCTCAAATTTGGGCCCTTAACAATTCCTATGAAAAAGAACCTACTACTACTACTATTAAGCGTAATCGTGGCTTTACCAACTATCGCCCAGCATAACCGCAGTTGCGGCACACATGATCGCTATTTGAGTGCTGTCGCTAATGATCCGGCTATTCTTCAGCGCCGTGCTGCACTGGAGCAACAAGTGCAAGCATGGATTGCAAAAAATGGTATCAAGAAAACAAACGGTACTAACACCATCTTGGTAACAGTGCCCGTAGTTGCGCACGTGCTGTATTACAATGCCGCGCAGAATATTTCTGATGCACAGATTCTGTCGCAAATCGAAGTTCTCAATCAGGATTATGGTCTGAGAAATCCGGACACCTCGCTCACGCCAAGCGTTTTTAAACCGCTGATGGCAGATGTTCAGATTCAATTCTGCATGGCAACCACCGATCCGGCTGGTAATCCCACCACAGGCATCGAGCGCCGTGCGGTCACTGTCACGCGCATTGGCAATGGAAACAAATATTACAATTACAGTCAAGGAGGATTAGCCATTTGGGATGCGAACAACTACCTGAATTTCTGGATTTGTGATATCGATGGCGGCGGCACGTTAGGATATACTTATTTGCCTGGAACAATTAGTGCCAATAAAGATGGAATCGTGATTGATCCGCAGTATTTTGGAAATACAGGTACCGTTTCCGCTCCCTACGACTTAGGACGCACCCTCACGCATGAGGTAGGCCACTGGTTTAATCTGGAACACATTTGGGCCGATGAATCAGCGTGTGCAGCAGACGACTATGTATCGGATACTCCGCAGCAAAAAGGAGAAAATTATGGCTGTCCTTCCTATCCTCAAACAACACAATCAGGCGGACGCTGCAGCACCACCGACCCTAGTTCTATGTACATGAATTACATGGACTATACCGACGATGCCTGCATGGTCATGTTCACTGCGGGACAGGCGGCGCGTATGCAAGCTGCTCTCACGCAATACCGCAGCGGCCTCTTTTCGTCGCTTGGTTGTAGCACACAAACAGGAGTTCAACAACTCACTAATTCTCTACACGCCTCTATTTATCCTAATCCATCCGAAGGTATTTTTGAATTCGACCTTTCAGACCGCAGTGCTTTAGCCATTTTGACTGTGACGGATATTAGCGGCCGCGTAGTCTTTGAAAAATCATACCGTTCCGGCGATCGTAAAGTGTTTGACTTAACGGCCTACGAGAATGGCGTTTACCTGGCGCACATACAAGCTAATAACAGCGAAACTACCTTGAGAGTAGTTAACTACTAATACCATCTTGGAGCAGTAACGCCGGGCTATTCAGTCCGGCTTTTTTTATGTCCGGGCATTGCTACTCGATTTCATTACCAAGTCTTTACAATGCATCAACTTCCCGATGGATAATTCGTCTGTAACACAACCCACGGAAAGGAAATAGAAGTGTCCGTATTTTTCAAGAGATGAGTTTAATGGCAATGTCGACTTACGAAAATCAGAAAATTGCTTTTGGAATCCCGTCCACACTTCGCCTGTTAAAGGATGTCGAGAAGGTACTACGCATCGTGGAACCGGCTTACTAATACTGGCTGTAACGGCACCTATGCGAATTGTTCGATGACTGAAGTCTGAGGAAATAAAATCATCTTCCCAGAAAGCCGGAACATGTTCGATTTCTAAATTGATACGGAATCTGCGGCGACATTCATCCAAATCCATATCATCAAATTGCTCTGCCACTGCTTGAAGACTTTCTGCTGAGATCATGGTAAATTGGTTTTTTCTGGGGTCATCCTGAAGTTGGCCATTCCCATCTTCTTTGAGAAAAACCGGCTGCAGAAAAAATTCAGAAAGATACTCCTCAAGGTGTGTGCGGTTATCCTGCAAGTGAAAGGATGATTTATGTCCGCCGTTTACAGCTACTGTCACAACTTCAATAGCTGGATCGAAACTCGTCCTTAGCTCATGAATTTTGGGTGTTGATTTACCATTGATCAAATTCCCCGCTAGGTTAAACAGCGCATAACGACGGTCGTTTCGCAGTGAGCCCCCTGGTCCGATTTCCGCTGCCGATACTTGGATGCCATCCAGTGACTTGATGGGATATAGGGTAATACGAGAAAGTTGGGGCTGATTCACCCTGCGAAAGTAGGAAAACGAACTCCAATGCGGATTACAAAGTATATTCATCCATCAATATTCACTTGCCGAACCCCCTTAAATTCCGTTTTTTTGTAATTCTAAAATATATCCCATGATTACCGCCCGCGTCGCAGCATTATTAAATACCGAAGGAAAAGGCCAAGAAATTGAAGTACGTGGATGGGTTCGCACCCGCCGTGGCAACAAACAAGTGGCCTTTATCGCTGTGAACGATGGTTCCATCATTCACAGTATCCAGGTGGTGGCAGACATGACCCGGTTTTCGGAAGATTCAATTAAAAAAGTAACGACTGGCGCTTGTATTGCGGTGAAAGGTAAATTGGTTCCGTCGCAAGGTCAAGGACAGGCCGTCGAGATTCAAGCTGACGAGATTCATGTTCTGGGTGAAGCGGATGAAACATTCCCTCTTCAGAAGAAAGGCCATTCCCTCGAATTCCTGCGTGAAATTGCTCACCTGCGTCCTCGCACCAATACGTTTGGCGCAGTGTTTCGCATTCGCCATCACATGGCATTCGCCGTTCATAAATATTTCAACGATCGTGGGTTTTATAATTTGCATACTCCGATTATCACCGGCTCCGATGCCGAAGGCGCAGGAGAAATGTTCCAGGTGACCACGCTTGATCTTCACAACCTGCCCAAAAACCCAGACGGCTCTATCAACCACAAAGAAGATTTCTTCGGTAAAGCCACGAACCTCACCGTTTCAGGTCAGTTGGAAGGAGAATTAGGTGCGATGGCACTTGGACTCATTTACACGTTTGGGCCAACGTTCCGTGCGGAAAACTCGAACACACCTCGTCACCTTGCAGAATTCTGGATGATCGAACCGGAAATGGCATTCTACACTATCCAGGACAATATGGATTTGGCAGAAGACTTCCTGAAATACCTGGTCAAGTATGCTCTTGATACTTGCAAGGACGATCTCGAGTTCCTAAACAATCTCTATGACAAGGAATTGATAGGACGACTGCAATCGGTGGTTGATCAGCCGTTTGAACGTCTTTCCTATACCAAGGCAATAGAAGTACTGGAAACATGTGGACAAAAATTCGAGTTCCCAGTTTCTTGGGGAACTGACTTACAAAAAGAGCATGAGAACTTCCTGGTAGAACATTTCAAGCGTCCTGTGATTTTGACGGATTATCCTATGGCCATCAAAGCATTCTATATGAAGCAAAATGACGACGGGAAAACCGTCAGAGCGATGGATATTTTGTTCCCGTGGATTGGTGAAATCATTGGCGGCTCACAACGCGAAGAGAACTACGACAAACTGATTCAACGGGTACGTGACATGGGAATTCCTGAGCACGAAATATCGTGGTACCTTGACACCCGTCGATTCGGCACTTGCGAGCACGCCGGTTTCGGATTGGGTTTCGAACGACTGATACTTTTCATTACGGGCATGAGTAACATCCGAGACGTGATTCCATTCCCACGTACGCCTAAAAACGCTGAGTTTTAATATCGGTCAATGACCTTCGTTGTAAATTACCTCAAGTAATGTTTGTCCAACCGCTTTCAAGGTGAGCGGATCAATAATGGACAAAGAATCCTGATGCGTATGCCAATGCGGGGCAAAGCCACTGCGCGTTGTCTTGTCGCTGTTGATGATATCTATCGATGGGATTCCATATCTAATGACATAGACGTGATCATCGGTAACATATCCCCCTTGTTCAAGGAGAAAATAATTAGAATAACCCAACGCAGCGGCACTCTTCCAGATTTTGTCAACGACGTACAACGCTTGCTCACTGGAAAATCCTTCCAAACGGAATTGAGCGTTTCGAGCACCAACCATGTCTAATAAAATACCATAGTTGGCAGTGTAATTGGCAATATGTGGTTGTCGGGTCCAGTATTGCGTTCCCAATGCATAGCTGTCTTCGCTTTCAGGGCCTCCACCTTTTGCACCCCAATCTTCCGCATCAAAGAATGCGATATCAACTCCAATAGCTGGTGCTTTAGCAGAAAGTTGGCGTGCGATTTCAAGCAGCACACCGACTCCGCTAGCGCCATCATCTGCACCATCAATAGGTTCTCGTTCGCGATCCGAATCCTGGTCGGCCCACGGACGGGTATCCCAGTGCGCAAACAGCAGCACTCGGTTTTTCTTATCAGGATTGAATGAAGCGATGTAATTACGAATATTCAGTCTGACGTCGTCATAGGTAGTGACCACGCCCTTCTGTTCTACCACATTCGGCGTAGACGCTTTTAGTTTGTCAAAGAGATATTGCGCACAAGCTACATGTTCCTTGCTATTTGGAACCCGTGGTCCAAATGCGACCTGTTGACGAATATATTCATAGGCTGAATCGGCATTGAAGGATGGTGCAATCACTTTTACTGGCGAAGGAGCCGGGGGCTGTTGCACCGTTTGCTGGGGACCGCAAGCCCAAAGCAGCACTAGTAGCAGAAAAAGTAAACGAGTCCTGTTATACATGGTTGACAATGACTAGTCCTTCATCCAAGTTGTTCCAGACTTTTCATCTTTAATCTTGAAGCCGATGGCAGCGAGTTCATCACGGATTTTATCGGAAGTAGCGAAATCCTTGTTGGCCTTTGCATCTGTGCGCACCTTGATGATCATCTGCATAAGAGCATCCAAGTCTGAATCACCTGAAGCCTGTTCTGCTTTCAAGCCGAGTATATCAAATACAAATTGATTGAAAAACACTGTCAATGTATTTAGATCAACCGGCGAAATTGTTTCCGTTCCAGCATGAACAGAATTGATAACACGTGCACATTCGAACAGGTGAGAAAGCACGATGGCGGTATTCATATCATCATCCATGGCTTCGTAACACGATTTCTTCAATGCATTCACATCCGTGGTAGTAGTAGTTCCAGGAACAAGACGCTGCAACGTTTGTGCGGCATTAAGCAATCTGGACAACCCTTTCTCAGCTGCTTTCAACCCTTCATTACTGAAATCGACCGGACTACGATAATGTGCTTGCAAAATGAAGAAGCGGATCGTCATCGGACCGTATGCTTGGTCCAATAACTTATGCGAGCCATTGAAGAACTCTTCCAGATTGATGAAGTTGCCCAGCGACTTGCCCATCTTCTGACCATTGATGGTAATCATGTTATTGTGCATCCAGTATCGGACAGGCGCTTTTCCGCATGCGCCTTTGGATTGGGCGATTTCACTTTCGTGGTGTGGAAACAAAAGGTCCATCCCTCCACCGTGAATATCAAATGTTTCTCCCAGGTATTTTGTACTCATGGCCGAACACTCAATGTGCCAACCAGGAAAACCATCACCCCAAGGCGAAGGCCAGCGCATGATGTGTTCTGGTGATGCTTTTTTCCAGAGCGCAAAGTCTGTAGGACTTTTCTTTTCCTCTTGGCCTTCAAGTTCACGGCGCTCGTTTCCGGCACCGGCGATAAGTTCATCGATGACACGGCCGCTTAATTTTCCGTAATCATGTGATTTACTATAATTAATTACATCAAAGTAAACAGATCCATTTGATTCGTAAGCCCAACCATTGTGCATGATTGTCTTGATCATCTCAATCTGTTCAATAATGTGTCCGGAAGCACGCGGCTCAATGTTGACAGGCAAATTATTCAATTGCTGCATCGCTTCGTGAAACTTCTGCGTGTAGAGCTCAACGATTTCCATCGGCTCCAATTGTTCGAGACGAGCTTTCTTGGCAATTTTATCTTCGCCAGCATCGGCATCATTCTCGAGATGTCCAACATCTGTGATATTACGCACGTACCGCACTTTGTATCCAAGATGTGTCAGGTAGCGGTATAACACATCAAAGGTGATGTATGGACGAGCGTGACCCAGGTGCGGATGTCCGTACACTGTAGGTCCGCAGACATACATGCCGACACGACCAGAGACCAGGGATTCGAAGCGTTCTTTTTTACGCGTCAGCGAATTCGTGATATGAAGTTGGTGAGTGACCATAGGGAAAAGAATGGATGCCGTCTACGTAAATTGGCGCTTTGGTAAAAACTACTTTTATAAATACAACTGGTTCCGTCAACCTGCAATTGGCTGATGCAAATGCAATAGCATGTCATCGGTCATTTTGACTAGATCAAACTCATGCTTCCAACCCCAATCGGTGCGCGCTGAAGAATCATCAAAACTCTGCGGCCAGGAATCAGCGATTTGTTGGCGGCTGTCAGGGTGATAAGAGATTGAAAAATCAGGTATGTGTTTGCTGATTTCCGCTGCAATCTCACGCGGTGTGAAACTCATGGCTGCGACGTTGTAACTAGAACGAATTTTAACTCGCTCTGCGTCCACATCCATGATGCCGATGGTAGCTCGCAATGCGTCGGGCATATACATCATGGGCAACAAGGTGTCAGCTGATAAGAACGATACATACTTATGGGAACGAATCGCTTCGTGAAAGATGTGTACAGCATAATCTGTAGTTCCTCCGCCCGGTTCCGACTTCCAACCGATCAATCCTGGATAACGGAGGCTACGTACATCCACCCCGAATTTTTGGTGGTAATATTCGCACCAGCGCTCTCCGGCAAGCTTGCTGATTCCATAAACCGTATTCGGCTCTGTAATGGTGAATTGTGGAGTGTTGACGCGTGGTGTTGTAGGGCCAAAAACTGCAATCGAACTTGGCCAAAAAAGTTTTACGCCTTCCTCGCGAGCAATATCTAGGATACCTAATAATCCATCCATGTTCAATCGCCATGCAGACTTTACTTTCTGTTCGCACGTAGCAGATAATAATGCGGCCAACAGGTAAATCTGCTTCACATTATTTTTTCGTACGATATCAGCGACTGCATGAGTGTCCAGTACATCTACCTGATAAAAGGGCCCGGTACCTAGCAACAAAGGATGAGCCTCCTTGATATCAGTAGCAATGACATTACTTTCACCATATTGACGGCGGAGTTCTGTAACCAATTCTGTACCGATTTGTCCGTTGGAACCGATGACAAGGATGGACTCTTTCATGGAAGTCAATTATAGTGTAAAAGTACGAATTCTTGCCTTATTTAGAACGCAAGAAACCGCGTGTTATTGCAGGTAAATTATCATGGCACTCGCTTTCATTGTGTTTTTGCAAATCGATTCACTAAGGATGAACCGGCGTCATTTTTTTGGAACAACAAATAGGTGCCGGCAGGAAGCCCAGATACATCTAGAACTCCGGCACCGGTTATTTGTGCGTCAAGAATTTGACGACCAACTAAATCAGTTACGAATAACGTAGCCGTTCTACCGTCTTCAAAACGAACATGCAGTTGATCCTCGACGGGATTTGGGTAGACCTCCGACCATGCAGCATTGATATTGTCCTGGACATTGGTTGATGACAGACACAGTACATTGGGATTCACGCTACCAGCTGAACCGATAATGGTTGGCACAGGTTGTCCAGTGTTGGTCAGACTACCAACGTACGTCGAGACGGATGAAGGAGCAATGGGATTGGCCATAGCCACTGTTGGGGAAATTGACACCTGGTTACAACCGCTTTGTCCTTGCGCATCGGTTTTCACGACATACACGTCAAAATCCGAGTACTGTCCGCTACGATCATATTGTCCCACCATCGCATATCCGCCATCAGCAGTAGGAATGATTGTACCGGCTTCGTGATATGCTCCGTTTGAAACACTGTACTGATTGCTCCAAACAACCGCACCGCTCGCATCTACTTCCATCGCTGTTAAGTACGATGGTCCATTCATCGAGGTAGAGAGTCCGAACAAGATATAATTACCATTGGCTGCGCGTATTAATTCGCGAGGAGCATCATCATTGCCGGTTGAATATTTCTTCTGCAATGAGGCTGTGCCAGCGACATTGGTACGGACTAAACCGAAAGCTCCTCCCATCAACCCTGACACACTAGAAAGTGTGGTAAAATCACCATTCGGTTCTTCGATCGCACCCACACTAAATCCAGAGCCGAAGCCGAGTGGGATATTCGCAATATAACCGCCAACCGAATCCACCAGTAATAGCATGGTGGAATAGGTGTAAATTATTCCGTAGCGATTATTAGACAATCGAACGCATTCAAAGAATGGACAAGCAAGTCCATCTGCGAAATACGATTCATACCGCAGACTTCCATCACTTTTCAGTTTAAGGATTCCCATACGGCGTTGGCCACCAAATGAAAAAGACCCACCAATCACAAAGCCGCCGTCTTCTGACTGAAAGATGCTGTTGCCATCGTTTCCAGCAGTACCACCATACGTACGTGTCCAAAGTGTATCACCGAAAGCATCTGTACGGATTAAAAAAACCTTCGGATTCCCCACTCCGAAACTGCTGGTTGTTCCCAACATCAGGTAGCCACCTTCACTCGCTTCGATGACTCGGTAATTATGAAAAAGGTCTGAGCCATTCGTATATCCTCCGCTATAGGTTTTATTCCACTGCACAGCCCCATCAGCATCCAGCTTGAGCAGAAATGCCAGTTGTGTGCTGGTAGCAGGAACGAACTGAAGTCCTGAAACAATATACCCCCCATCGGAGGTCTGCTTGATATCGCTGGCATTTTCAGATGCGCCAAGGTCGATAGCGGTTTGAAATTGCGTCTGAGAGAAGACATTGAGTGCACAGAGCACTATCAAGGCTAAGAGCGCTAAGGGGGTGTGTTTTTTCATGGATGTAGCTTCTGGTTATTGGCGCTAAATGTAGTTTTTTTCTCCCCTTAACAGCATGTTACGATTCCGCTTTTTTGAATTTTTCAGCCATATTCTTTGTTAACTTCGTGACGGAAGTTGTTTGTTCGGACAATACCGACTTTGACGGTCCGTTTCTAGACAATCCAGAACCACCATGACCCTTCGACTCTCCTTCGCCATTGGGCTTTTGCTAACGTTTATAGGGATTTCTGCCCGGCAGTCTGCCGTTGCACAAGGCCTCCCAGTTTCCATAGGCAACTGGCGCGATCATATTCCTTATGTTAAAGCCATCGCCGTAGCCGATGCCGGCGATCGCATCTATTGTGCTAGTCGTTTCGGGCTTTTCAGTTACCTGAAAAGTGAAGGCACACTTGACCGATTCTCACGGTTGAGCGGATTGTCCGATTTTGAAATCGCAGGGATTCGTTTTGATCCTGTTACCGGAATCCTGTTAATCAGCTACGAAAATTCCAACATTGACCTCTTGTACACCAACGATTTTAGCATCGCAAACATCTCCGATCTCAAGCGAAAGAACATTGTTGGCGGCAAACGTATTAACAGCGTACTTTTCATTGAACGAAAAGCTTACCTAGGAACCGATTTCGGCATCGTCGTAATCGATCTAGATCGCAAAGAAGTAAAAGACACCTATTACATCGGTCCTGGTGGATCAAACGTGATCGTTAAAGGACTTGCCTACAATGGCACAAAGTTGTTGGCCGCTACCAATGTAGGTCTGCGAAGCGCGAACTTCAACGATCCGAACATTTTCAATTACACAGGATGGAGCCTTGAAACCATCGGTCTTTCAGAACCTACAGCCAACTACTCCTCCGCCACTTCATTCCATGGGAATTTCTTTGCTGTAAAATCCGCCGATAATGCCTCCGCTGACACGGTGCTTCACCTCGTCAATGGCAGTTGGTCGCCCATCTTAAACGATTATACACGAGGAGGTCATGTGGATTCATCCGGTGGTTCCTTAGTATATTATAATGTCTTCAAAGCGTCCTCCTACGATGCAAATCTCAACCTGCTTCATTTTGCTGATGGCACAGTCTACTATCCATTACAAATACAGAATGCCTGTTGGGACATCGATGGGAGATTTTGGTTGGCCGATATCATTCGAGGGCTAGCACAAGTTACTTTCAATCCTACACGGGTTTCTTTTTCAGCACCTACAGGACCTGCTTCTGAGGCGGTATATGCTATGGATTCAAGAGGCGGAACCTTGTGGGTAGCCTCAGGGTCATTGTCTGGTTTCGCACCATTGTACGATGCAAAAAACGGATGTTATGTACTGAATGATAACGATTGGAATTCGTTCAACTTCAGCAATGACACGTTGTATGAACGCATGAATCTTCCAGCGATGGTAGCTGTGGCCTCTGACCCTTCGGACCCGTCCAGGGCTTATTTCGGCAATTGGCGTGGAGGTGTAATTGAATACGGATTAAACGGTGGTATCAAACAATACACGGAGTCGAACAGTTCGTTACAATCAAAAAGCGGACTTACGAATTATATACTTGCCGGAGGCATCACGTTTGATGCCGATGGTGTAATGTGGGTAGCTGCAGGGGGCACTACTTCACCCGTGAATGCACGTTACACAGACGGAACCTGGAAGTCTTTCCAAATTCCTGACGCATCCGTTTCAAGCTTGTGGCTATTTCAAATTTTAGTGGATGATAACAATAACAAATGGATCATTGCTTACGATGGACCAAGTGTAGGCGCCGGCATTATTGTTTTCAATGAAAATGATCCTGCAAATCCAAATGATGACGATTACATTCGATTAACAGATCGCATCGGAAATGGAGCGTTGTCCGATTTATTCGTTCGGTCGATGGCAAAGGATAAAGATGGTTCTATTTGGGTAGGTACCAACAAAGGAGTTTGTGTATTTTACAATCCTTCGGAAATATTCAGCGGCAGCAATTTCGATGCACAAAAAATCATCATCGAACAAGATGGCTACGCTCAATACCTGTTGGAATCTGAGTATGTGACATCAGTGGTCGTGGACGGCGCTAACCGGAAATGGTTTGGCACCTACGGAGGCGGCGTATTCCTCCTCTCAAAAGACGGCACGAAGCAGCTACTTAATTTCAATACTGATAATTCACCAATTCCTTCCAATACCGTACTCTGTATGACCTTGGATGACGTCACCGGTGAATTATTCATCGGAACCGACAAAGGCATCGTATCCTACCGCAGCGACGCAACCACTGGCGGTGAATTTTGTGAGAATTATTATGCCTTCCCAAATCCTGTGAAACATGATTATACCGGACCCATCGCTGTGCGCGGACTGGTAGATGATGCTGACGTCAAGATCACCGATACTGCAGGAAACCTGGTGTATCATACTGTTGCTTTGGGCGGTCAAGCCATCTGGAACGGCAATGATTTTTCTGGTCGACGTGCTGCCACTGGTGTCTACTTTGTGTACATCACCAATGCAGACGGATCCGCTACCTGCGTGACTAAAATCCTGATGGCGAACTGATGTTGCACAAAACCCGCGGCATTGTTTTTCATACGACCGACTACTCTGAAACGAGCATTGTCGCAAAGATTTACACCGAAATGTTTGGTGTGCAATCGTACTTAGTCAATAGTGTCCGTAAAAAAAATGCCAAGACCCGTTCCAACATCTTTCAACCATTGTCACTCGTGGAAATGGTTGTCTACCATAAAGAGCGGGGCGGACTGCAACGTATTTCCGAAATCCGAAACACACCACAATATCGTTCCATTCCTTTCGACGTCAGCAAATCGTCCATACTACTCTTCCTTCACGAAGTCTTATACCGCGCTATTCGAGAAGAGGATAGCAATCCTACGCTTTTCGAATACTTATTCAGCGCACTGCAACTTCTGGATGTTCAATCGGAAAGCAATCCAAATTTTCATCTTTTGTTTCTTCTTCGATTGACCCGTTTATTGGGGTTTTATCCGCACGGTGAATACAGCCAGGATTCGCCCATTTTCAATTTGCAGGAAGGCGTGTATCAATCTCAATTCCCTCCACATCCTTTCTACCTCACTACCCCACTCAGTAGTCGATTCGGGGAATTAGTGAATGCCTGTGGCGACCTAACAGCGCATTGTTCTTTGAGCTCCGAAGAAAAACGGATCCTGATCGATCGGTTGCTGGAATATTACCGGCTACACATTGACGGATTTGGTGAAGTACGCTCCCACAGAGTACTGGAGCAAGTGTGGGCGTAATTACACCGATCAAAGGATGTCTTGCACCTTGGCCGCCTCTGCGCGACTAAACCGTCGTCTGATCCAACGTGGAAGTAAAATGGCACCAATGAACAAGTATGGGTAATAACTGATCAGTCGCCATAACAAACCAAGGGTTGCGGAAAGTCCATAAGGAATGAATTCGCTGAGAAAATCAGAGAACATGAATTCCGCCAATCCGCTACCGCCCGGTGTAGGACTCAACAAGATGATAATGCCCATGACCACCTGTCGGGCGAAAACCACGAAGTTATCGATACTCGTTTGATGAAATGCGAGAATCAGGCAATTGACAATGGTATAACGTGCGGTCCACGAGGCGAACGTTCCAAAGAAGGAATTCACCCAGAATTTACGTTGTTTGTTTTTTAATCCTTTGGAAGCGATGACCAATTGATTCCCTGTTTCGAGCGCACTGTGTTTCCAACGGCGAAGAATTGGAAATGAAAATAGCCGTAATAAAATATACTTGATGAATCTTGGATTAATAAAAAGAGCATAGGCGACAAACACCTTATAAGCAAGAATGATAAAATAAACGGCCCAGAAAGTATAGTAAAAGCCTTTGCTCAATGGCACCAGCGCCGCATCCGTTAACGATGAGAACAGCCGTTCTTTCCCAATCGTGAAATAAACGAAGGGCGCCATGATGGCCAGAAAGACACCATCTTGGAAAGAAGACACCATCACCGCAGTGATGCTCTTTCCCATATTTATTTTTTCACGGTTTAGAATGAATATGGCAAAGATAAATCCGCCACCAATCATACCTGGTGCGAGTGCAGAAGCAAATTCCCAGAGCATAATGACGTTGAATGCATTGCGCCAGTTCAGTTCATTATCTGTCAAAGCTCGGATACGAACCATATAAGCCCAATCGCGAATCACCATCATGACAAAGGCCATGGCAATCCAGAATGTACTCTTCCAGGTCCAAGTGATTTTTTGAAAGGCGACTGGATCAAAACTGCGCAATAGCAGAAATGTGGCTGCTCCCAGACCTAAGAGAACTGGCAAAAGTATCCGGGATGGCCGGAAGGTTCGTAGCAGTTGCCTGGAGTCGGGTTGCATGCCAGATGCCGAATAGGGATCAAGCGATCACTGCTTCGGGTTCGCTCAACCAAAAATTATTAAAACCAATTCCTAACGTGATACTGACCAATTGCTCCTGCAATAATTCGAGCACGGCCAAAAACGTGAAGATCGCTTGCACTTTATTCTCGCAAGCAGTTATCACATCGGTAAAGGCAAGTTTACGATGAGCACGTATGCGCTCACGCAGCGACGATTTTTCGCCGGCTATGGTATAGGGATATTGAACAACTTTATGTTTGACGCGTTTGCTTTCCGTTTCAAAACGAGTCACCACCTTGTTGAAGCTATTCAACAACTGATACAACGTAAGATTCATCAGCTCTTCTGTGTGAGCGTTCTGCATAGCGATGTCCGCAAGTTCACGCTGAATGTTTCCGCGCGCAGCCTTCAACGAACGATCTTCTTCCATTGTACGGAAGTCTTCGCAGGCCTCTTTAAATTGCTTGTACTGAAGTATGCGTTCCACCAAATCTTTGCGTGGATCAATCTCGTTTCCTTCATCATCCAGTTCTGGCCGTGGCAACAACATCTTCGCCTTGATACGCATCAATGTTGCGGCGACCAGAATGAATTCACTGGCAAGCTCAATGTTGAGCTCATTCATCTGTCGGATGTACTCCAGGAAATCATTGGTAATATTGGAAATTGGAATATTGTGAACGTCGATCTCATCCCGTTCAATGAAGAACAGAAGCAGGTCGAAAGGCCCTTCAAACTGGGGCAAACGGACTTCAAATGCTTTTTCCACAGAAATTTCGGTAAGTATTCAAATCTACGAAAAATCATGGAGAGTGCCGTACTATGCGTAAATGCCACTTGAACGGAGACCTCAATGCATTGATTATTAAATTTTTAACATTAATGGCGGTGGTTCAATGCCTAAAATTGATCCCTTCAACTACGAAGTCAACGCTTTCGAAGCACCCAATACAATCCTTTCACGTTCGTCTTCCATTCCTTCAGCAGCACAACCAACACAATCTCTTCCAGTAACTCGAGCGTAGTGACCAATGCCGCACCATAAAAAAGTGGCAGAAAAGGACTATCCATAAAAAACAACAGAATTAAAAAAGTTCCTTGCAAGATGGCAGCAGACTTTGCCAATAGGGTGTGAAAGCTAGTGATGCGGCCATACCGAAAAAAAGCCAGGATCGTTTGCGTCATGAACAATAGCAGCATCGTGCCGATAATCAATCGTTGCTCGATTAAAAATTCTCTTTTAAAAAACCAAGCTCCCGCTATACCTGCCAGAATCGTTAGGTCGTCACCTATAGAATCAAGCCTTGTCCCATGCTCCGTTTCTACCCGCCATTTACGAGCTAAATATCCATCCGTTAGATCCGTCAAGAAACAAAGTCCCAACACCCACGCAAAAACATGAATAGTATTGACGGCAATCAACACCATGAGCAATGGGAAGCTAATGATGCGAAACCAGGTGATGGCATTCACAAGATTATAACGGTAGGAGTTCATACGCTACTGCGAAAATACTGCTCACAGTCAGCGTAAACACTGACGCTGGTCATGCATCCTGGCTGGTTGATCGATCTACCTTGGCATCACGATGACCTACTGTAGCTCTTTCAACCAAATACGCCTTGCTGATATCGGAGATTTCGGCGGCAAGAACGCCTCGCTTGGCGAGATGACGCAACAACTATCTTCTAAAGGCATACGAGTCCCGGAGGGATTCGCATTGAATGCATATGCCTTCCGTCAAACGTTATCAGAAAACGGCATCATCGAAGAATTAACAGCGGCGATGGCACAAATACGACAGGCCGACTTGAACGGTATTGAAAAAGCCAGTGAAACCTGTGGTCGACTAATCGACCGCGTGGTGATCCCTTCGCAAATTCTGCAAGAAGTCTATGAATGGTACAAAAAAATAGGATCACCATCGGTTGCTGTTCGTAGCAGTGCAACCGCGGAAGATCTTCCAGATGCCAGCTTTGCCGGTCAACACGAATCATTTCTAAATGTCTCTGGTGAAAAAGAATTAGAGATTGCGATCCGAAACTGTTACCGTTCGCTCTACTCAGAGCGTGCCATTAAATACCGTATAGATCATGGCTTTGATCATGAGAGCGTAGCACTATCTGTAGGAATACAAAAAATGGTGCGTAGTGATCGAGGAGCCGCGGGAGTAGCATTCACCATAGATCCTGAAACTGGATTTGACAACGTCATTTATATCACCGGAGCATGGGGCCTGGGCGAACTGGTAGTTCAAGGTGCCGTAAACCCCGATGAGTTCATTGTCTTCAAACCAAGAATCGAGCTCGGCAAGAATGGGCTCTTGCAAAAAAAACTAGGGTCGAAACCTGAAAAGATTGTGTTTGCAGCGGCGGGGCTGGAAAAAACAAAACTCGTATCTACCACTCCTGCTGAACGCGATCAATTTGTATTGAATGATCTAGAGATTCAACAATTAGCAGCGTGGTGCCTCAGCATTGAAAAGCACTATGGCTCAGCGATGGATATTGAATGGGCAAAAGATGGTGAATCCGGCGACGTCTACATCGTACAAGCTCGACCAGAGACCGTGCACAGTCGTCCCGCAAAACCAGTGATTCGTGAATACAGTTTAAAAGAACGTTCCCGAGTTTTGTGTACCGGAGAAGCCGTAGGCCATTCGATCATTAGTGGTCCGGCAAGAATCGTACGCACGATGGCAGATTCAAACCGTGTAAAAAATGGGGATATTATTGTAGCGGAGATAACACATCCTGACTGGAACAACCTGTTGCGTAAGGCCGTCTGCATTATTACCGACAAAGGTGGTAGGACGAGTCATGCCAGTATCATTGCGCGAGAACTAGGTATCAGCGCGGTGGTCGGAACTGGGAATTCGACACGCGTGTTGCGGGACGGCCAGCTAATTACGGTGAACACAGCAGAGGGGTCCAACGGAATCATCTACGATGGCGCATTGCCATGGTCGGTACACGAGACTGTGCTTAGTTCCGTGCCACACACACACGTACAGCCGATGCTGATACTTGCCGATCCTTCGCGCGCTTTTCGATTTGCAAATTATCCAGCCGCAGGCATAGGTCTGCTTCGAATGGAATTCATTATTGCTAACGTTATTCGCATTCATCCAATGGCGGTCTTATTTCCAGATCAGGTAGAAGACGCAGGGGAACGCAAACTATTGGAAGAAATTACCCGACAATATCCCGATAAGCGTACCTACTTTATTGACCAACTCGCTTCTTCTCTTGCCATCATGGCGGCAGCATTCTATCCCAAGGAGGTCATCGTCCGGATGAGTGATTTCAAGACGAATGAATATGCGGATTTAATTGGAGGAAAATACTTCGAACCACACGAAGAGAATCCAATGCTGGGATGGCGCGGCGCTTCCCGGTATTATCGGAAAGAATATAAAGCCGGATTCGGATTGGAATGCGCTGCGATACGCAGGGTCCGCGACACCATGGGATTTACAAATATTAAGGTGATGATTCCTTTTTGCCGGACGCCAGAGGAAGGTCAGCTGGTATTGGATACAATGAAAGAATTCGGACTTAAGCAACACGAAAACGGACTGGAGGTATATGTAATGGCAGAGCTGCCAAGCAACGTATTGCTTGCAAAAGAATTTGCACAAATTTTTGATGGCTTCTCCATCGGCTCCAACGACCTAACTCAATTGGTGTTAGGAGTAGATCGTGACGCAGAAAACATCCGCGACCTGTTCAATGAAAACAATCTGGCGGTAAAGATGATGCTACGAAAAGTAATCCGCGATGTAAAAGCGACTGGAAAGAAAATAGGATTATGCGGACAAGCACCAAGTGACCATGTTGCCTTCGCTAAGTTCCTGGTGGAATGTGGCATTGATAGTATCAGTTTTAATCCAGACGCGCTGATTAAAGGCATCGATAACATTGCCGCAGCCGAAAAAAAACCATTATTACTTGAGCCGTTTAAACAATAAATCCGTCATCATCACCGGAGCTGCCGGCGGTATGGGAAAAGCAGAAGCGCTCTTGTTTGCCCGAGAAGGCGCATGTGTCATCGCTACTGACAAAGACGAGGAACGTTTATCAAAATGGGTAACCGCCGCCAGAAACAAAGGACTTTTCATAGAAGCCATGAAACACGATGTGACTTCATCGTCCGATTGGGAGGCTGTCGCAAAAAGGTGTGAACAATCCTTTCGCAAAATTGATGCGCTGGTGAACAATGCCGGTGTTTACCCTCCTGCCAAAACCTGTGAAACAACATCGCTGGAAGAATGGATATACGTGCTGAACATTAATTTAACTGGTGCCTTTATCGGTTGTAAGACCGTGTTGCCATACCTACGTAAAAATGGAGGCGGATCAATTGTCAATGTAGCATCGATTGCAGGATTGGTTGGCGGCAATGGTCCTGCCTACTCTGCCTCCAAAGGTGGATTACGGCTATTGACAAAAGATTTAGCCGTTGAGTTTGCCCCATTTCATATTCGTGTGAATACACTTGACCCCGGAGGTGTGTTAACGCCAATGACCGAAGGCCTTATGAAAGCACCTGGAATGGACGCAATAATACGAACCATGAGCCCACAAGGCAGAATGGCCAATCCCGATGAATTGGCCTATGGCGCTTTATTTATTGTCAGTGATGAATCATCGTTCATGACTGGCACTGACTTAGTCATGGACGGTGGTGCAATAGCGCGATAATCTCTGCCCATTTTTCAATCTTAGCGCTCTTTACATGTTCGCATTTTCTGCGGCTAGTTCCCCGCGCCAAGTTCTCAGGTAGACCAAATCATTATCTTTGCGGCGTATGCAGAAGATCTTTCATTTATCATCATGCTCCACTTGTCAGAGGATCATCCGGGAGCTTCAGCCAACGAGTACGGTGATTCTTCAAGACATCAAGTCGGAAAGTATCACGCCAATACAACTGGATAAAATGAAGACGTTGGCAGGCAGTTACGAAGCGCTGTTCAGTCGTAAGGCCATAAAATACCGCACGCTTGGATTACATGAAAAGCAGCTGCAGGAATCTGACTACCGACAATTGATCTTGGACGAATACACGTTTCTTAAGCGCCCAGTCGTACTTACTGAATCAGCTATTTTCATTGGCAATGCTGCGGCTACGGTCGCTGCCGCTAAAGCCGCATTGAAATAATGTCGACCCGTACACGAGCGCACTTCGCCATCCTGACTGCCAATCTTATTTATGGCGCCAATTTCAGTATTGCTAAAGTGGCCATGCCTGCTTTTATTCAGCCACAAGGATTCATTTTGCTCCGAGTAGTATTTGCCTTCCTGCTTTTTTATTTGTTCAGCAGATTGAATGCAAAAGGCCAACAGGTGGAAGCGAAGGATCACGTATTGCTGTTCATGATGGGCCTGTTTGGGGTAGCAATCAATCAAATGTTATTTTTCGAAGGTCTTTCTAGGACTTCAAACATCAATGCTGCGTTAATAATGACCTCCAATCCGATCATGGTCATGGCAGCCGCTAGCTTATTGTACAAGGAGCGATTGACATGGGCAAAGATTCTTGGTATCCTACTTGGCGTCGGAGGAGCCGCTAGTTTAATTCTGGCACGAAAAGATGTTCATGGAACAGCGACGTGGCAAGGTGATCTGATGGTGTTCATTAATGCGGCTTCGTATGCTGTTTTCATCGTAGGCGTAAAACCATTGATGAAAAAGTACTCGCCCTGGTTGGTCATTCGCTGGACTTTCTTCTACGGTTTACTGTTGGTCATTCCATTTGGCTACGGACAAGTGCGCCAGATTCAATGGGAAACCTTTACGCCAGCAGTTTGGATGGCGATGGTGTATGTAATTATCGCCACGACTTTCTTTGCATACTGGTTCAACACCTATGGATTACAGCATCTGAGTTCATCCGTAGTGAGTTTTTACATTTACCTGCAACCCGTTTTTGCAACCATCATCTCTCTATTGATTACACATGAATTGGTAACATTAACCCAAGTAATTGCCTGCCTATTGATTTTCACCGGCGTTTACCTTGTAAACAGAAAATCAGTCCTTCCGAATGCGAATGTAAGTGCGCGCTCCAAATAGCGATATATCCAACAAATGGACTAATTTTGGGGCTTACATCAATAAACATCGTATGATCCGTTCCATGACCGGCTTTGGCAGTGGTTCCGTGCAAGTGGGAAATAAAACCATTATCGCGGAAATAAAATCTGTCAACAGTAAGTTCTTCGACCTTTCATTGAGATTGCCTTCGATGTTCCGGGAGAAGGAGCTGGAACTTCGAACCGAACTCAACCGCTCCATCGAGCGGGGAAAAGTAGAGTGCACAGTATCGGTCGAATCGCCGGAAGCCCAACGTAAATCCTCTTTTAACATAGACTTACTGAAGGAATATCATCGCGAATTACGTGACGTCCAAAAAGAGCTTGGAATTGAGGAAGCTCCTGATATGTTCAGGACCTTAATTAACATGCCGGATGTCCTTGTAACCGAACGAAACGGAATGACCCCTGACGAATGGCAAGCGCTTCAAGAAGCCATCCGTATGGCCGTAAAAACATTTGATGAATTTCGTCAGAAAGAAGGCAACACCCTAAGCAAAGATCTTGAAATGCGTATTGTGGCTATTGTTAACGGCATGAAACGTTTGGCGCCTTTTGAAAGCGTACGCATCGAACAAGTTCGTAAAAAGTTGCAAGCCAGTTTGGATGAATTCATCAACGTGAACAACATTGACCGCAATCGTTTTGAGCAAGAATTGATTTATTATTTAGAAAAGCTGGATGTGACCGAAGAAAAAGTACGTCTGACCAGTCATTGCGATTTCTTTTTGAAGACATTAAAAGAAGAGGCGTCATCGGGAAAGAAACTTTCATTCATCGCCCAGGAAATTGGTCGTGAAATCAATACAATGGGGTCGAAGTCGAACGATGCCGACATGCAACGCATTGTTGTTGAAATGAAGGATGAATTAGAGAAAATTAAAGAACAAGTATTGAACATCATTTAACATGCAAGGCAAGCTGCTCCTTTTCTGCGGACCCTCCGGCAGTGGCAAAACCACCATCGTGCACCACTTGCTGAAGAACAACCCTCGACTTGCCTTTTCGGTATCAGCAACAACGCGTCCAATTCGCGCCAACGAAAAGGATGGGGAAGATTATCATTTCCTGACTGTAGAGGATTTCAAGAAAAAGATTCAAGCGGAGGAATTTGTAGAGTGGGAAGAAGTCTATGCCGATCGTTTTTACGGAACGTTGAAAGCAGAAATTGAAAAGATCTGGTCGGCCAACAAAGTAGCCGTCTTCGATGTGGACGTAGAGGGTGGATTAAAAATAAAAAAAATCTTTGGCGATTTGCTGCTGGCTATATTTGTCATGCCCCCCTCTGTCGATGAGCTACGCAGGCGACTACACGCACGGAATTCTGAAACTGCGGATTCCTACCAAACGCGAATCAGTAAGGCCGAGCATGAATTGACCTATGCGTTCAAATTCGACCGGACCATCGTTAACGATTCGCTGGAACACGCGCTGGAAGAAACCGCCACTACGGTGGATGAATTCCTTAAAGGATGACCTGACATGAAAATCGGTTTATTTTTTGGCTCATTCAATCCGGTACACAATGGCCACATGGTTATTGCGTCCTACATGGCCGAATACACCGACCTGGAACAGGTATGGTTCGTGGTTTCGCCTCACAACCCGTTGAAGGAGAAAGACTCGTTGTTGGCCGATCATCATCGACTTCAATTGGTCAAAATTGCTATTGGCGATTATCGAAAACTAAAAGCTTCCGACATTGAGTTCTCATTGCCGAAGCCAAGTTACACCATTCATACGCTTACCTACTTGTTTGAAAAGCATCCTTCACATCAATTTGTATTGATCATGGGAGCTGATAACTTGGAGACCTTTCATAAATGGAAAAATTGGGAACAGATTCTTGAATCCGTAGAACTTTACGTCTATCCAAGGAAAGACAATCAGGGCGGCAATTTATTACACCACCCAAGGGTGAAAGTGGTTGCCGCTCCGCAGATGGAAATATCCGCCACGTTCATACGAAAGGCCATCAAGACGAGTAAAGATGTGCGGTATATGCTTCCTCAATACGTGTGGGAGTACATCCAGGAAATGCATTTCTACGAACGCTGATTACGCTTTAGGAATTTTTCGGCGAGCTTACCGCCTCCACGGCCGAAAGAGATACCAACACCCAACGATTACGCCTCATTTTGTATTTTTGCCCCATGCAGGTACTCAGCGCTATCCTTTATCACCTAATCATTCTTCCTATTTCGTTGCTGCCTTTTCCGTTGCTATATCTTTTTTCTGACTTCCTTTTTGTGGTTTTTTATTTTGTATTTCCCTACCGTAAAAAACTAGTGCTGGAAAATTTGCGTCGCTCATTTCCAGAAAAAAAGGAAAAGGAATTACAGAGCATTCGCAAAGAATTCTATCGCCATTTCTGTGACCTTGTAGTGGAAAGTTTAAAAACCTTCACTGCCTCACCAACAGCCATTCAGAAAAGAGTCGAACTGGTCAACCTGGAACTACTAGAGCGTTTTCACCGGGAAGGCCGCAGTGTAATTCTGGTCACCGGACATTATGCGAATTGGGAATGGCCGGCCATCACCTTGCCGTTCCATAGTTCACATATTGCGACTGGCATTTACAAAAAACTATCGAACAAGTTTTTTGATACTGCCCTGCAACGTTCGCGTTCAAGATTTGGATTAAAACTGATGTCGACAAAAGAAGTGCAGCAGTTCTTCGTGCAACACGAGCGCGAATTATGCACGTATGGATTCATCAACGACCAAAGTCCTGGCGATCCACGACGTGGACATTGGATGACCTTTCTGAACCAGGATACCTGCATGTTATTGGGTGTTGAATCGTACGCGGTGAAGTATAATCTACCGATTGCGTATGCCATTATTACGAAAATAAGTCGGGGGCATTACCGGTATGAATACAAATTGATAACGGAGCATCCGACGACGATGGAAAAATTTGCTATCACCGAAGCGTGCGCGCGGATGAACGAATCAATTATCCAACAGGCGCCGGCTTATTGGCTTTGGACGCATCGTCGCTGGAAGCACAAGCGCCGTCGCGACTAACTCGCTTCACCAAACACTACTTGGACTCTCCGTTTGTAGAGCGTTGGCTTTGCTTTCAAACTGCTATCTTCGCAGTATGTCTTCAGAGCACCTACACTTTGGCACACGTGCCATACATGCCGGTCAGGAACCGGATCCATCTACCGGAGCCATCATGACTCCGATTTATCAGACTTCTACCTACGTTCAGGAGCGCCCGGGTAAACACAAGGGGTATGCTTATGCACGTGGTAAAAACCCGACACGTGTCGCCTTGGAGAAGTGCATCGCTTCCTTGGAAAACGCAAAACATGGACTTTGTTTTTCATCCGGACAAGGCGCCGAAGATGCCATCATTAAATTATTGCGTCCCGGTGACGAAGTAATTGCAACCGACGACCTCTATGGCGGTTCTTACCGTATGTTCACCAAGATCTTCGAGCATTTTGGAATCATTTTCCACTTCGTTGATATGGGTGATGCTCAGCATATACGTCAACACATCACGCCAAAAACAAAAATGATCTGGGTGGAAACGCCAACCAACCCAATCATGAAAATCATCGACATCGAAGCAACTGCCGCCATTGCCAAGGAACATCAACTCATCTTGGTAGTCGATAACACCTTTGCTTCGCCGTACCTTCAAAATCCACTCGATTTAGGAGCCTCTATTGTCATGCATTCAGCCACCAAGTACCTCGGTGGTCACTCCGACGTGGTCATGGGTGCCGCCTGCACCAACGATGATAAACTGTATGAAGAACTCGCCTTCATCGCCAACTCGTGTGGAGCTACGCCGGGGCCTATGGACAGCTTCCTTGTGCTAAGAGGTTTGAAAACCCTGCATGTGCGCATGGATCGCCACTGCCAGAATGGAAAATTAATCGCCGAATTCCTTCGACAGCACCCAAAAGTAGACAAGGTCTATTGGCCGGGATTTCCGGAGCATCCAAATCACGCTATTGCTAAAAAACAAATGCGCGGTTTTGGCGGAATGATTTCCTTCACATTAAAAGGCAACTCCATGGAAGAAGCGTTTGACCTGGCCTCTCGAACAAAAGTATTCTCCCTGGCCGAGTCTCTTGGCGGTGTGGAATCCTTGATAGGGCATCCTGCTACCATGACCCATGCTTCCATTCCCAAAGAGGTTCGGGAAAAGGCAGGGGTCGTTGATTCATTACTTCGCCTCAGTGTAGGAATTGAGGACGCGGAGGATTTGATAGCCGACCTTAAGCAGGCCTTGATTTGAAATCGCACTATTTTTATTCCCTAAAAAAGCCCGTAATTCGTTATGGGCTTTTTAATTAACTGATATTCATTATTTTAATTTTAGACAAAACACCTGTCACAGCAATGTAAGAGAATCCTGAACTATAGGGTAATTTGAGCGTTATTCAGTAATTTGGCACTCTTGTCTATTAACCACCCAACCCAACGAATCTCGACTACCTTATTCCAATGAAAAAACAACTACTGTTACTTGCGGCTTTTGCCTGCTCTTTAATGAGTATGACGGCGCAACCTGTCGAACGCCCACGATGTTTTACCGACGAGCACTACCGGGAAGCCATTGCCACGAATCCCGAAATCTTGCGCACGCAGGCAGAACTGGAAAGTTTCACACGTCAATTTGTAAGTCAGGCGAAAGTGAAACGTTCTCAAGGTGGAACAGCTCCTACCTATATTATTCCAGTAGTTTTTCACGTCCTGCATGAATATGGCAACGAGAACATTTCCGATGCTCAAATCCAGGATTGCATCGACCACATGAACCAGGATTTTCGCAAGTTGAATGCGGATACGATTAACATTGTTCCCTCTTTCATATCATTGGCGGCAGATTGTCAAATCGAGTTCCGACTGGCTACCATTGATCCTAATGGAAATTGCACCAACGGTATCGAGCGTATTTACACCAACAAAACCAACCTCGCTAACGACCAATCAAAGCTAAATCCTTGGCCCAACAACAAGTACCTGAACATCTGGACAGCTAAGACTTTAGAAAATACAGGGGCTGCGGCTTACTCACAATATCCTGGCTCTACCACCCCTACCACTGACGGTATCATGTCTTTGTATACTTATGTAGGAACCATTGGGGCAGGCGGTCCGTCTGGAGCACATACGATTTCACACGAAGCAGGGCATTACCTGAACCTGCAGCATCCTTGGGGTTCCACCAACAGTCCGGGTGTTTCTTGTGGTGACGATAACGTACAAGACACTCCTGAAACACAAGGTTGGACTAGCTGTAACCTGGCGGGTTCTGTTTGCAATCCTCCGATCATCGAGAATGTGCAAAATTTCATGGAGTATTCCTACTGCGACAACATGTTCACCTACGATCAGCGCGACCGTATGCATGCCGCTTTGAATTCTCCCGTTTCAGGTCGCAACAATCTCTGGACAAATACCAACTTAATCGCTACTGGCACCTTGAATCCTTCTACCACGGTTTGTACGCCGGTCGCTGAATTCTGGGCAACTCCGCAATCCATTTGCGAGGGCCGTAGCGTTACTTTCAAAGATTTTTCCTGGAATGGCAAACCGACTTCCTGGAATTGGCTGTTCCCAGGCGGAACTCCTGCTACTTCGACGGATTCCAATCCAACCATCGTTTACAATACCGCTGGTATTTATGACGTAACCTTGTTTGCTACGAATTCAACAGGAACTGATTCAATGATGCGCACTTCCTTTATTCGTGTTAACAATACTGCCGGGAACACAACCCCCTTCTTGAATTCACTTGATCTCTCCACCGACTTTCCTGGTACCAATGGCTGGGTGAACAATCCGGATGCAGGCACTACCACCTGGACCAGGATCACCACGACAGGTGCAAACGGCACAAGTTCTTGCCTTAGAATGAATAATTACACCAATACATCCGGACAAACTGACGAATGGATCACTCCTCCTTACGATGTTTCCAACCTAACGGGTGCAGCCTTCCGTTTCTACATGGCTAACGCTCAGCGGAACAGCACCTCCGAAGATCTCCTCCGCGTCTATTTAAGTACCAACTGCGGCGAAACATGGACGGTGAAATACAACAAACAAGGTGCAACATTGGCTACGGCTGGTGTAATTGCGACGAGTTTCACTCCGACTGCTACCCAATGGCGCCAGGAGTCTTTCAACCTGACGGGTTTTGCTCCTCGCACCAACGTCCGCTTCAAGTTCCAAAATGTGAGCGACCGCGGTAACAATACCTACGTCGATGAAATTGAAATCATTGGCACACCAAACAACGCCGACGAAATCGACCAAGTAACCACCGGCTTCGGACTATATCCGAACCCTACCTCCGGAGCGACCAACATTTCATTCAAGCTTAACAGCACTCAGCGTGTACGTATCGAAGTACGTGATATGGCGGGACGTACGGTACAGCAGGTCATGGATCAAACCTTGCAAGCCGATCTTCACGAAGTTCCTGTGACCATCCAAACTCCAGGCATCTACATGATTGACCTGGTGACCAATGGCAAACACCACGTCCGCCGATTGGTAGTCGCTGAATAATTGTTCATTTAACTATTCATAAAACGTCCCGGCAATACACCGGGACGTTTTCTTTTATGAATACTTTTTTGAAGATTTGTCGTAGAAATACCGTGGTCAACTTCCGCTTCTTTACCTTCTTCCTTTCCTTGTCGCTGTTTGCCATGATTTCACATGCGCAGGACACCGAAGTGCGTCGTAAAAAGAACGCCATCAATACCAATCTGACCCTCAGCGCCACAAACGAGTTCAACATCGGCATAGAACGATATTTCTCCCCTCGAAAGAGTATTGAAATCAACGGTGGATTCGTTCGGGCCAATCCATTTCTTTCTGACTTGACTAAATCCTGGAGCAATACACAGTACTTCTATGAAAGCGGCTATACCTTTCGGCTTGGACTGAAATTTTATAAAAAGCGCCCCGAAGAATCAAAGTGGCAAGATTATATTTCACCGGTCCTATTATACAAATACCTGTTTTTCGACCCGCAGTGGTTCGAAAATCCGATTGAAAATAGCGACTATTCGGAGTGCATCTACCAAAAACGTCAGCGCTCAAAATACGGCTTCGAATTCCTGTGGGGGAAAGTATATTCCCTCAACAACTCTTTCGACTTTGAACTTTATTACGGTGTTGGCATACGTGCAGCGATGGTCGAGCGGACCGACATCTCCAAGCAAGACACGTGCGGTGTTTCACCGATCCGTCAGCTCGATTTTGTAGATAACAGCTTCTACGTGCGGCCTTCCATCCATGGCGGCGCAAAATTCCGATTCAACTTCTGATCGCTTGCGTGTCCTTCCCAACGTAGTTATATTTCTGTTTTGTATTAGTCCGCTTCTTGGAATTGCGCAACAAAACAAAAAACACGCAACGCATTCTGCCGTTGAATGCGATACCACTTTATGGAATCATGTTTGGAATCCTGATAGGCTAGAAATAATTTCTTCCTGTGTCACCGTAACTGGTCGAATCACCGAATCGCACAAGGAATCTGACGGCGATCTTCATTTGTTACTTAAACCAGATGGGGCCTTTGCTAACACAGTAAATGCAGTCAACACCAAGGAGAAAAACGGCTGCCTCGTCATTGAAGTGATCTGTGTAGGTAAGTCGAAAGAAACAAAGGAAAAGATTGCATGCGACGATTACAAAAACCATGTGTATGTGCCACACAAGGGCGAACGCGTGCGGATCACGGGAAGTCTGGTGAAAGACCTTCATCACGGATGGAATGAAATCCACCCAGTAACCAAGATAAAACGTATTGATCCAAAAGGATAATCGATCAGTGTGCTTCCAACCAGTTGGCACCTGACCCCATCCCTACTTCGATCGGCACCTTCAGTGTCAACGCATGTTTCATGCGGTCCCCAACCAAACTTTTCATCTCGTCTAATTCAGGACGATGTACATCGAAAACCAATTCGTCATGCACTTGCAGTACCATTTTCGACTTCAAGTTTCGATCGATAATATCCTGGTGAATTCTCACCATAGCAATCTTGATCATATCGGCAGCACTGCCCTGAATAGGAGCATTAATGGCATTTCGTTCGGCAAATCCTCGAACGGTAGCATTTGCTGAATTAATATCACGAAGATAACGACGGCGACCAAGAACTGTCTCCACATAACCCTTCTTACGCGCCTGCTCTACACTTTCATCCATGTAATCCTTGATGGCAGGATATTGTTTGAAATAATTTTCAATGATCCCTTTGGCTTCTGTGCGTGAAATATTCAATCGATCTGCCAATCCGAAGGCAGAGATTCCATAAATGATTCCGAAGTTCACCATCTTGGCACTTCGGCGCATGTCGCTGGTGACTTCCGCAATTGGAACACCGTAAACTTTAGCAGCAGTAGCCGCATGAATATCTTCGCCGCTATTGAACGCTTCCAACATTCCCGTGTCACCGCTAAGCTCTGCAATTATGCGTAGCTCGATTTGAGAATAGTCGGCAGAGAGCAATACATACTCTTCACTCCTCGGAACAAAGGCTTTACGGATTTCACGGCCACGTGCTGTCCGAATCGGTATATTCTGTAAGTTAGGATTGTCAGAACTTAAACGACCAGTAACTGCTACCACTTGATTAAAGGTGGAGTGAATCCGTCCTGTACGCGGATTGATCAATTGTGGCAACACATCAACATAGGTATTCTTCAACTTAACTAGTTCACGGTAGTCAAGGATCAAGCGTACAATCGGGTGCTTATTCTCCAATTTACTCAAGACGTCCTCTGCCGTAGAATACTGTCCGGTCTTGGTCTTCGACGGCTTATCGACAATCTTCAATTGCTCAAACAAGACTTCACCTACCTGTTTAGGTGAGGAGACATTGAATTTCTTACCTGCTAATTCTTGAATTTCTTTTTCAACGGATGCAATATCCACGGTCAACTCACGGGACAATTGTTGCAAGGCCAACGGATCAAGAGTAATTCCTTCCTGTTCCATATCTGCCAATACCGGGACCAACGGCATTTCTACCTCGTTGAAAAGCTTCTCCGTACCTGCTGCTTGAAGTTTAGGTGCGAAAACTTTTTGCAGTTGCATCGTGATGTCAGCATCTTCTGCAGCATACTCGGCCACTTGCTCCACAGGAACATCACGCATAGAAAGCTGGTCCTTACCGCGTTTTCCGATCAATGATGAAATCGAAACAGGAGAATACTGCAAATAGGTTTCAGACAATGCATCCATACTGTGACGCATCTCAGGATGCAATAGAAAATGTGCAATCATAGTATCGAACAGGATGCCCTTTAGTTCAACACCGTATGAGCGAAGAATCGTAAGATCGTATTTAAGATTTTGTGCAACCTTGGTGATGCGTTCATCCGAAAAAATGGCTTTAAATTCATCCACTATTCCTTGCGCCGATTGGCGATCGTCAGGAACAGGTACATACCACCCTTGATTCGATGCGATAGAAAATGACATGCCCACTAATTCCGCTTCCATGGCATCGAGCCCGGTAGTTTCGGTATCAAAGCATAGCATCGTCGATTGAGATAACGTATGAATGAGTTCCTTGCGTTTCGCTTCTGAATCAACCAAAACGTAAGTGTGTGGCGTATCGTGTATCGTTTTTAACTCGGTAGGCACAGGAAGCTCCGCTATCACTTCCGGTTGCTCTTCCGCATCGTCGCCGAATAAAGTCCCTTGTCCGGAAGGAGCTTTGGCCGTAGCCGGCTTTTTTGCCACAGTAGCTGTAGCTACCGTGGTAGCAGCAACCAAACCAAGTTGTTCGGAAAGTCGGCGAAATTCCAATTCAGCGAACAGATCTCGTAATACATCCTTATTCCATTCTTTACGCACCAATCCGTCCGGCACTGTTTGAACAGGTACATCAATTTGAATGGTCGCCAATCGCTTCGACTGTACAGCCAGGTCTTTGTTGTTCTCGACCTTCTCCTTTAACTTTCCCTTTAGTTGGTCTGTACTGACTATTAAATTTTCAAGCGACCCAAATTGTTTGATCAACGCAATGGCGGTCTTTTCACCTACACCAGGGATACCGGGGATATTATCCACGCTGTCACCCATCAATCCTAAAATATCCTTTACTTGATCGACGCGCTCGATTTCCCAGCGCTCACAGATTTCTTTAATGCCTAATACTTCTGGCTTTCCGCCACCGCGTGGTGGTTTATAAATGAAGGTGTGTTCGTCCACTAATTGTCCATAATCTTTATCGGGTGTCATCATGTAGGTCTCAAACCCTTGAGCCTCTGCCTGACGGGCTAACGTGCCGATAATATCGTCCGCCTCATACCCATCCATGGCCAGAACAGGAATGTTGAATCCTTCACACAACTGAACAACGAAAGGAATACTGGCAGCAAGATCCTCCGGAATTTCCTGGCGATTCGCCTTATAGTCTGCAAATTCTTCGTGTCGGCTGGTTGGTGCGGCAGTATCAAAAACGACCGCAATGTGGGAGGGATCTTCCTTCTTTAATACTTCCAACAGTGTATTGGTAAAACCGAAAATGGCCGACGTATTCTGCCCTTTTGAATTAATGCGATGGTTATTACTAAAAGCGAAATAAGCTCTGTAGACAAGAGCCATCGCATCCAACAAAAAGAGTTTTTTGGAATCAGCCATGAGTTGGGAAATCTGGGCTGTAAGGTCGGCATTTATCTTCAATCATCGGCGTCCGCCACCCATCATTCCGCCACCTTCCATGCCATCACCTCCGCCATCTTTAAGGTCATCGTTCTTAATGTTCTTCTTCTTGGAGCTGGAGAATTCCATTTTTCCAAAACGGTAATCCAAACTAATCCTAGCCCCCAAGAATAAGATCTTATTATCTCCATCAAAAGTGAATCCTTCCCCGGAGTAATTATTCCTGAAATGCATGTACCAGGTGGCGAAATTATCCAGTCCCAAACCAATGCCACCTTTGCCATTTTTAAACTCCCTTCGCGCACTCAAGTTGTAATACCAAAAGGAAGTCGAAGTCCCTTGGATACTGATCTTAGGGCCATTGAAATTACCAAAAGCCATGATGCCCCACTGTTTGGTAAATTTATACGATCCAAAAAGATTAAAATTGTAATTGATGCCATCGTTAGTCAACGGCTGAGCAAAATCCGTAGTCTTTACCTTGTAATAATAGAGATTAGCATTGGCTCCGCAGAAAATTTTCATTTGCCACATGATGTTGACACCAACACTGACACCAGTCGTGTAGTTTTTACCAATATTATCATACGTCGTAACATAGATGTCATCAGTATTCACAAATCGGATGCTTTCAATGGAATTTTTTGTAAAGCGATGATAGGCGCTTGCATTGATACTTCCGAATTTTTTGAACGTATTATAGCCCAATTCGAATCCGTGACTGATTTCAGGTTCCAACTCTGGATTCCCATAAGTAATGTTCAACGAATCACTTTGATTGACCCATGGGTTTAGGTAAGTCATTCCTGGCCGTTGGATTCGCTGGGTATAGCTAAGTTTAACTGTATATTTTCCAGGATTAGCATATGAGAAGGTAGCACTTGGAACAAAATTATCATAATCATTTTGGAAGGCGGTGCTGTCAGCTTCGAGTCGTCCGTTCACATGGGTCAATTCATAACGCAGGCCCGTTTTAATTCCAAACTTGCCGATGGTCCAGGTGCCTTGCCCATACCCTGCATAAACATTCTGGGTATAATCAAAAATATTGCTTCGGGTATTATCGCGCACATAGGTTGACGTGGTGAAATCATAAACGTCGTAATCATAATCGCTTGTCACACCGCGAAGAATTGTCTTAGCTCCAGTTTCTAAAAGAAATTTCTTTCCAAATGGTTGTGCGTAATCCGCCTGCAAAGTTTTTTCACTATTCAAATTACGATTAAGGCTAGTCTCTTTATAATAAGAAACATCGCTATCATTCAATCGGTCCACGTCATAGTGTGTCTTGCGATCATTGTCCGAAAGCTGCGCGGAAATAGTCAGTTCCTGCTCTTTCTTTTTAAATGAACGTTTGTAATCTACACTTGCATCGTAACTCAATCCATTGGTGACGGTTTTATAGTCGTTGGTAAAAAGCTGTTTGTAGTTCGTTCCATCAAAAGAAAAATCGTTCGAAATTTTACCCGAAGAACCATTGTTAAAATCATTCATCTTGAAGGACCCACTGAGTGAACTCTTACTGGTCAGGTCGACATCGGCATTTAGTTGTGCATACGGACCGAAACCAAAGTTTCGATTATCGCCAGTCTGAAGCAAGTAAGTAGGCAACGAAGCATTGGGCGAAATAGATGAGCGGGTGTTTGTCAGCTCTCCCATTCCCTGATATCCGAAGCCACCAAGGTTTACACCTGTACCCCAACGACCTTTACGGAAGTTCAGGTTGGAAAAAAGATTACTGGAACGAGTACCGGCACCAGCATTCACGGAACCACTGATGCCTTCAATATTTTTTTTCTTCGTAATAATGTTGATAATGCCCCCAGTTCCTTCGGCGTCATATTTGGCAGATGGACTAGTAATCACTTCCACCTTTTCAATTTCATCAGCTGGAATCATTTTCAATGCATCAGCTACGGATGCTGCCATGAGGGATGATGGTTTATCATTGATAAGAATTTTTACATTCTGTGTTCCCTGCAGCATCACATTTCCATCCAAATCCACGGATACCATAGGCACCTTACGAAGCACATCTGCCGAATTCCCTCCTTTCACACTGATGTCTTTATCCGCATTATACACCAGCTTATCCACCTTCAATTCAATCAGCGACTTCTCTCCTTCCACAACGGCTTCTTTCAGCATGGTGGCAGAAGGCGGCAAAAGAAGAGTGCCTAATTCTATGGATGGATCTTTATCAGAAATAACAATCGAGTCAATGAAAAGCGTAGTGTAGCCCAGGAATGAAATACTTAATCGATATTTCCCATTCTTCAAATTTTTAATTTTAAAAAAACCGTCTTCGTTTGCCACCTCGCCGTTGACTGGCTTAACACTGCCTTTTTCAAATAAAGAAATCGTGCAATATGCAACGGGTGTTCCTTTCAGGGAGTCAATTACGGTGCCTATTATTTTCCCGTCATACACTTTGGGCGCGCCACCTCCCATTCCGCCCATGAACTGCGCATTCACGGAAAAACAACATACAATCAATAGACAGCAAGTAATCAAACGTAACATAGCAAGGGATTTAACGTGCAATTTACAGCGACTTCCTAAACAATTTTAATCCCTTAACGTTCATTCTTCCACATAATCCATAGGCTTGCCATACGTGTCCTTGATGGAAAAAGAAGCATACAGTGCCGGCACAAATACCAGTATGCCCACCAGGACCAAGCTGTGTAGTAATGAGAATCCAAAGGTATGTTGCAACCACATGCGCAATGGAATTAACAGGGTAATAGCGCCTCGCATAAAATTAGTCACAGTGGCCACCACGGTGACACGTAAATTGGTGCCAAATGATTCAGCGGTGGTGGTCACGAAAATAGACATGAAACCACAACCAAATCCTACCAAAAAAGCGGTAGCGACAATCCATGTAAACCCGAGCATAAAATAAAATCCAGCGAAATAGGATGCCACTGCTACAAATGCTCCCAGCATGAAAGCAATAAGAATCTTCTTTCGTGTCTTTAAGCGCTGACTCAACAATCCGCTACTCAAATCGCCGGATGCAATTCCCACCTGAAATAACATAAAACAGGTTACCGGACGAATCCCTTCGATGCCATAAACTTGTGCTAATTCCGGTGAAAGATTGATCAACATGCCTACACAATACCAGACAGGTACACCAATTAGAATAAAACCGATATACCGCAGCGTCCGTTCTTTTGTAGCAAAAAGCAATGTAAAGGATCCGCGTTTTACATTCGGAGCAGCCTTTACTTTTCGATACATTCCAGGATCTAAGGAGGTCATTCGAAAGAAAAGTAAGATCAGCCCGGCAATTCCGGCTATAATGTAGGTGGTACGCCAAGGAAGAAAATCTCCCGCCATTCCGGCAGCAATAGCTCCCAGGGCACCCAATACCGCGACAAGAATAGTTCCGTAACCACGACGCTCAATGGTCATGCTCTCACTGACCAACGTAATGCCAGCCCCTAATTCACCCGCTAATCCTAGTCCAGCCAAAAATCGGATTACAGCATACGTTTCCACATCTGTCACCCATGCATTCGCAAGATTGGCGAGTGAATACAATAAGATGCTGCCATATAATACAGAAATGCGCCCGCGGCGATCGCCCATCATGCCGCTGATAATTCCACCGACAATCATTCCAAGCATTTGCATTGAAAGCAAGAACTCTCCTGATCTGGTCAGCTGATCGCCAGTCAATCCTAAATCTTTCAGACTTGGGATACGCAATACATTAAACAATAAGAGATCGAATGCATCGACGAAAAAACCAAGCCCGGCAATGACCACCGCTTTATTGAGGGGGTGAGTGTATAATTTCTCTTGCAGTTCCATAGTAACTATTACTGGTTATACGCGACAGCGATCATCGCACCAAGGCGCGAGTTGTTTTTAACGAGTTCTATGTTTGCCGTGAGACTTTCGCCCGCCGTCCGCTCGGCAATGTACTTCAGCAGAAATGGTGTAATGGATTTTCCTCGAACATCGTTCTCTTCAGCAGCCGACAATGCTTTTTGTATATGTTGCTCCATTACCACATACGACACCTCGTGCTCTTCAGGAACTGGGTTTGCAATCAACACGGATCCGTTTAATTGCAACTGCCATTTTGTGCTGATTAAAGCAGCAATATCGGCCGGTGTATCCAGTCGAAGTGGCGTTTTGAAACCGCTTTGACGGGAGTAAAAACTAGGGAATTCATCGCTGCCAAACGTGACCACAGGAATCCCTAATGTTTCTAATTTCTCCAATGTGAGTCCGATATCAAGTATTGATTTGATGCCAGCTGAAACAACAACGACATTGGTTTGTGCCATCTCGGTAAGATCCGCGGACACATCCATAGACTGTGCTGCACCTCGATGCACCCCGCCGATTCCACCGGTGACGAAGACGTGGATCCCTGCCATCGATGCGATGCGCATGGTAGCGGCAACTGTCGTTGCCCCATCCAATCGTTGAGATACAACATACGGCATATCGCGCAAACTCACCTTCCATACATTTTCGGCATGGCCGAGGTAATCTAATTGCGCGTCATTCAAACCGACGTGCAATTTGCCTCCAAGAATTGCAATGGTAGCCGGAATTGCACCATGATCACGAACGATTTGTTCCACTTGCCGCGCCGTCGATACATTTTGCGGATATGGCATTCCATGAGCAATGATTGTCGACTCCAATGCTACGATTGGCTGATTGTTTTTTAAGGCTTCCAATACTTCGGAAGAAAAGTGTAGTAGTTCTTTCATCCTTCAATTCATGCGTTGTTCCAACAGTGTCGGAGAGAAATCACTACGAACAGCCCCAACCACTTCCAACAAGCAAGCGGCAGCAGCATGACCGTACTTGACACACGTCAGTCCATCGTTGCCATTCAACCATGCGTACACCCATCCTGCCAGGGAAGCATCGCCGGCGCCATTCACATCACGTACGTGCACTCGTGGAGCCGGAACTGGAACCATGGTAGTGCCATCGGAAAACAAAGAACCTTCTGCACCTCTGCTGAGCCAAACGTTCTTGAAGCCCAATGCATGCAAGTGCGCTATTTTCTCTTCAGGCGTAACATGTGAATCTTGTTCAAATACCGCCAACTCTTCACGATTCGGTTTCACCAACAATAATTTTCCAGGCAACGCATCGCGTAAACGACGCGCCTTAGGGATAGAAACCGTTTCAACGATCAACGGGACATTGTGTTCATTGCAAAAACGCATGAGCCAACGTAACGCTTCGACCGAAAGATTACAATCGGCAATGACCACGGATGCGTTACGAAATACATCCGAACGCTGCGTAAAGAAATCAATGGTAAATAAGCGATCAGACTCCGAGGTGACAGCTCCAATGTGTAAATCACCGGAAGGGGTCGCAATGGAAGCGAAAGTCCCGGTCAATTCTGCGGATATAAATGTATGCTCCAATCCGATTCCTGCGTCAGTACATTGTCGGGCAAGCCACTGCCCATCTGGATCATTACCGAAGATGGTCACCAATTCCACAGGAACATTCAACAACGCGAGATGATGGGCAATATTTCGCACCACGCCACCAGGACTTCGATGCATGCGTGATGGATTGGATGTAAATGGTACCGGCTCTTGCTCACACCGGAAGGTCAAATCGACCAACGACGCTCCAACACAAACTACCGAACCTGGATAGGCTTTCTTCATAGATTGTAAATATCGTATTTCCCCCTCAATATCCGATACTAGCCGCGCGAAGCTTTCAATTGGCCAAATGACTGGATAAATACAATCATTTCAACGTATAAAATATGTAATTTTAATCATGGCTTTTCGAGTACTTAAAATCGCGGCACTATTCACCCTTTCACTTACTTGGCAGTTGATCGCCCAGCCTCAACTGTTGCGTCGATCAAATGATTCACCAGTGATACAGCTTGATCCACGGGGACCTCGTCCTACTTACTATAATACCCCATTGCCGTATCAAACAGCAGAGGCGCTGAATCCTTGTGTACGCGATGATGCAACGTATGCTGATTATTACTACTGGCAACATGAATCGGGCTGGGTGTTGGACCATCGAGTGATCAGGGAGAAGGACGCATCCGGAAAAGTCATACACGAAACTATTTTAGAGAAAACATTAGCGGAACCTATATCGAGCATTGAATACCTATACGATGCATCATCTCGACTGATCGAAGTTCGAAAAATGGATCGCCCTAAACACATATCGTTGAGTTTAACCACCATACGAACTTTACAGTACGATGATCAAACCAGTATCATTCTGAAGGATTGCACGATGGTGCAAGAAGATAACCAATGGAAGGTTCAAGTCGTTCGAAAAACAAATTTGGAAAAATCAGAGGATGGACGTTTGTGTTCCTCCCAATGCACCACTATCGATTTAAACGGTGAAAGCGAGCCGATGTTAAGCCGCTATGAATATTCTCAAGGTCGTATTTCAACCATTACTCAATTTTCTATGAATCGATTCAGTAATCAATGGACACCTGCTTTTCGTTTTGATTTATTTACATATTCAAACACCTCCTCAACAGAAATAGTCGGATATCGCTCATCGTACCGTAAAAATGAACATTGGGAAGCATTTAGAAATGATACTAGTTTTTTTATCGGAACCAATCAACACATCTACATGGGAACACTTCCTGGAAATGGAACCCTGACAGCTATTCACAAAAATGAAATCCGACTTGATGAGCAAGGCAACATTTTTCAAATCACCCAAGCGGGCGGTCATCAGGGGGTCGATGAATTGCAAGACATATCGTCCATGCGTTTCGACATCACGTATGTATCCGGTAGCAATCAACCTCAACAAGTAATCGGAATGTACATGGATTCCATGGGGATATTCAGAAATTCCGTACTCGTGAAGTACGATGCTGGCGATAACCACCAAAATAACTTGTTGACATTGTATCCAAATCCTGCCAATAAAAGCATCCATGTAAACGATGAACTCCTTCGCGCTTCCTCCTCGTTGCTAGAGGTTTTCAATACGCCAGGAAACTTAGTGATGGAAATGAAAATTCCGCTACAAACCGACGGACATATAACCGTCGAAACAGGAATGCTATCGCCAGGAAGTTACACGCTGCAGTTGACCGGCATTGCAACGATTCATCGAACTCCACTGGTTATCGTCCGCTGAAAGAGGTCAGTCCTTTATTAATCGAATGGTGTACGATTTATCGTTAGCATAAATCCTTCCGATATAACTACCTGCCATCAATTCTTCGCCGACAATATTTTTTCCGGCAATTAACAATTGTCGAATCAATAATCGACCCTGCTGATCAAAAACAAAAAGTTCGCCGGAATCATCCACGTCGATGACAGCAGTATGGTGGAAAGGATTAGGGTACGATATCACTGATCCGATAAACTCTTCCGTGATACCCGCACAAACCGCGAATGTAACCACGACCGTATCCTTATTAATACAACCTTGCGGTGTAGTGACGGTGATACGAATACTAAAGGCGCCTACTCCACGACCTGTAGTATCGATGGTTAGGGTTTGAGTTGTGGCACCGGTAGACCATGCATAGGATGATCCTGTATTACCCGCATTGAGCAGGATGGAATTTCCCGCACAAAGTGTTGTGTCCGGACCTAGGGCAACGGTAGGTGCCGGATTGACAATCAAAGATTGAGTGGCAGTGGCGGTGCAGCCAAAAGGACTTGTATACGTATAAATAATGTTGTGTGTTCCCACACCTGCAATTGCCGTATAAAAAGTAGACCCGCCAACACCTGGACCAGAATAGGTACCACCTGCCGGTGAGCCGCCGGTAAGCGCCAACGGCCCTCCATTTACACAACGGGCAGGAAAAGATGATACTGTAACGACGGGCAACGGATTCACCCGAATAATGGCAGAATCTCTGGAAGTGCATCCATTGTTATCTATGTATTGATAATAAATCATGGTAGATCCAGTATCAACTAAAGCAGGATTAAACACGTTGGCAGCAATGCCATTTCCAGTATATGTTCCGCCGGAAGGCGTGCCGGTATTAAGTTGTAAGGGAGCTGCATTTTCGCATAGCGACGGCGGAGAAACGAGATCCACGATTGGAGCCGCATTCACTACAATCGTATCGATGTCCATACCAGCACAACCGTTCACATCTATATAATCGTACATAATCGCAAATCTTCCCGATCCTGATGCAGTAGGATTAAAACGACCTGCTGTCACATAATTACCGCTATAAACTCCACCTGAAGGTGTGCCACCCGACAATAGTACAGATGGGCCATTGTTACATAACGAGGCAGGAGGTGCGAAGTTGACAGTCGGTGAATTATACACTACCAAGGTAGAGACCGCCAAATTGGAACAGCCATTTCCATCGGTATATAAATAGTTGATGGGAAAACTACCTGGACCTGTAACTGCTGGATCAAACTGTCCTCCGCTTACTCCTGACCCAGAGTAAGTACCTCCGATTGGGGATCCGCCTGACAAGACAAATGCATTAGACTCTGGGCAGACGCTTGGCAGTGATGTCAAATTGACTTGCGGTAAAGCCAACACCAACAAGTTGGCAGTATCAGAATTCTGACATCCGTTAGGAGCAAAGTAAGTATAGATGATTGATTTAGTTCCAACACCAACCAGCGAAGGTGTAAAAATACCGCCGGCAACACCAGGACCGCTATATGCGCCACCAACAGGAATACCACCGGTCAATGGAAATGGAGCCGTGTTGGCACAAACAGGTGCAAACGTAGCTAAAGCGACGTTAGGAACATTATTCACATTAATATATGCCGTTGCCGAATTAGAACATCCCGATGGATTGGTGTATGTATAAACAATGGTATCCAACCCTATCCCAGCAGTATTGGGATAAAAGATCCCAGCCAAAACATGTGCCCCGCTATAACTTCCGCCAACCGGAAGTCCGCCTGTCAAGGTGTAAGGTGCACTATTGATGCATACATCCGATAAACCAGAAAGCGATACAGAAGGCTTCGGATTCACAACCACTTGTATCGAAGCAGTAGCCGTACAACCGTTAGGGGCAGTTGCAGTCACACTATACGTCGTTGTTAAGATTGGGAAAACCAGTGCGATTGAATCTACAAAACTCACCAAAGCGGTAGTTGGATTCCAGATGTAAGTATTGGGATCGCTACTCTGCGCACTGAGAATGCTAGTGTCACCTTGACAAATTGTTGTACGCGTAGCTGAAACGGAGACCACAGTGCCTAACACGATTTCGCTGATGGTTGGAAATACAGAAATCAAATAGTTGGCAGCAACTCCATTACCGTTGTATTCAAATACAGCTACGTAATACGTAAGCCCACCCGTCAAACCCGTAACCGTGGTGTTCGTTCCACTGTTGGCAGAAACCACAAACGTTCCGCCACCCAAATTAGACCCTGACCCGAATTGAGTGCTAGCTGTATATCCTACACCATCTGCGGGATAATTCGTAATAGGGTTTTCGGATACAACCACCAGGTGTTGTGATCCATCACCAATTGACCAAACAATTTCCAGCTCATTGCAATTCGTATTGAAGATGGTCAAATTGCCAGCCGGTATTGTCGGTTCATTCGCTGCCGTAGCAACACCGGACATCAGCAATGCTATAGCAAAAAACAGGTGGAAGATGGTGCGTTGAAACATGACATATATCGGATAAGATGAATAAACGTTGAATCGAAATGGTCAGGCAGTTTCGATGATCTCGATGCGTTCGATGGTGTCACCCGCACGGATTGCGTCAATCACTTCCAAGCCTTCGACGACTTTACCGAAACAAGTATGGTTACGATCCAGGTGAGCCGTGTTGCGTCGACTGTGACAAATGAAGAATTGAGAGCCGCCTGTATTACGACCTGCATGCGCCATTGACAGTACCCCACGATCGTGAAATTGATTGCCTCCCGTAAGTTCGCAGTCGATTTTGTAGCCTGGGCCGCCCGTACCGGTGCCATTGGGACACCCGCCTTGAATGACGAAATCAGGAATGACTCGATGAAAAGTCAATCCGTCATAAAATCCTTTTTGGGCAAGATCACAGAAGTTCTTGACCGTGTTGGGCGCGTCGTTTTCGTAAAAATCGACTTTCATCGCTCCTTTTTCAGTGTGTATTATGGCTGTTTTCATAGTTTAGTTAGTTGGCTAAGATACATCGGAGTAAATGGAAAGTAAAATTTAAAACTATTAATCAACGTCCAATTTATGAGCAATTCAGGATTGACAAATAAGCAATTTTAAGTAATCGAGCCCGTTAGGGTCCAAAACACTTTTATTCCCGGAAATAAAATAAGGATAGCTACTTGCTATAAATAGACTTAGAGTACTCTTGCCACGATTTCTCCTTATAGATGTTATCGCCATAAAAGTGTGACACATCGTGCAAGAAACGCGAAGGCATAAAACTAGGCACGGCATCGAGAATCACATTGTTCTCATCCAAAACTACCAGCATGGGTAAAACCAAGTTATTGCGGCATAGTTCCATCGATAAGCTGTTGAATGGAATTTGCTCATTGTAAGACCCGGCATATATTTTTCCGCCATAATAAAAAGTGTCGGCAGAAATCGAATTCAATTCGACCAAATCATAGGTAGCACTTAGGTACTTTAAATTACTGGTATCTGAAAACGATGAGCGACGCATCACCTTACAAGCGTTGCACCATTCGCTATCAATGAGTACCAGTGTTTTCTTTTTCTTTTGAAATGTCGGGGTGAAAAAAACTTTTGAATTCAGCCACTTCAAACTATCCATCCGCACCTGATTCGTAGAATCAAAAAACGCTTTCTCGTAATGTGCATTGAAATCGTCAAAATTGGAATTCCGCGAAGCGTTCTCTAAAACAAAAATTAAAATAGGTTCGATCTTGCGAGTTTCTAAATAACCTGCCGCACTCAAACTCATATTGAATTTATTATTCGCTTTGTCATATCCGTTCAAGAAAATGGTACTGGGATAAGACAACTTTCCCTGAAGCATTTCTATGGCGAACTCATGTGGTCGTCGTGGATCAGGAGATGTCGGTTTGTAGATTTTACCAAGATACTCAATGGTGTCTTTTCCTTCTGCATCGAATTGTACCGGATAAAAATTCTGATTGATGTATTGCGCCAGCCCTGGATCAGCATACGTGGTCTTCATCATGTGCTTACACCATCCACACCATTCCGTATAAAAATCCAGAATAATCGGTCGAGGAGCCGTCTGCACCATTTCCATGGCCTCTTGCAAGGTCATCCATTTAACAAGACTACCCTGATGATCCGCTTGTGCCGAAGCAAATTGGCAAAGCAGAAATAAAATGGCAGTTAAGAGACTTTTTTTCATGTAGTAGTATAAAAAAGAGGAGCGGCACAATCGTACCACTCCTCTAAATTACTTCAATAAAGATGAATTTGCAATTAGGCAGGGGCTACTGTATCAACACCTTTTGAGTTGCATCACCAGTAATACTGCCCCGTAGTTGCAGGTAGTAGGTACCTGAAGGCAACGCTTTATCAATAGAGAACCGATGGTCGCCAATACCCTGGTATTGATTGCAAATCACAACTACCATCTTGCCTTGTGCATCCAATAGCGATGCGGTCATATGCTGAGAAGATTGCAACGAATACCGCACCGTGAATTGCCCCGAAGAAGGATTAGGGAATGTCGTCAGTTGCAATGCATACGGATCAATGACGGTGACTCCTGCTGCCAACGAATCGAAAATAATCTGCGTGTCCATCGAGAACATGCCGCTTCCATGGGTTGCAATTGCGACATACCCATCGGAGTTTCGAACATCCATCATCCCAACCACGGTGTAACCAATTTCATTCGGAGAAAGATTGGTCCATACAGTTGTCAAGCCATTCAACAGGTTGGTGCCGTATAATCCAGTACTCGTTCCAGCCAGGTAAACATTACCATTGGCAAGTGGCACAATGGAAATCCAACGCACAGAAGGACCTGAACCATTGCCGGATGCTGTACCTTCAAGATTACCCGAAACCCTGTCCCACGTTGCACCACCATCATTGGATGCAAAAATGCTATAGACACGGTAATTCGAAAAAGACACGACGATGTGATCTCCATTGTTCGGATCCACTGCTATAGAACTAATGTTGGAAGCCGCTGGGAAGAGGGTTGTATTCGTAATATTAGTCAAGGTAGGACTTTGCGTATCTGCATTATCCAAACGAAATAATTGACTATTGTTATATCCATAGTACACCCTGTTCGCAGGAGAACTGCATACAGCCAGCGCACTGATCTTGGCACCGGCCACCGAATCCGGCAGCATGAACCAACCTGTACTGATACTGTCCCACTGGCCTGTCAATGGAATCAGATCGAGGCTATCATTGCGCCACAAACGACTTCCTGCAGGAAGATACATTCGGTTGTTATTATTCGGATCAAGGGCAAACGGCGTAATGAACTGGTAGTTGTCTCCTCCAATCGGATCAATGCGACGGAAAGACAACAAATTGCCGTTCGGGTCTAGTTGGTAACGCGCAATTTTACCTTCCTGGCGAGACATGTAATAATAGGCATGTCCGTTTTCTATCGCACAATATCCCCCATCGCCAAATCCAGGCTGAACCCACGGTGCGGTATAATTATTCGTATTGGTAAACCAAGTGCCATTGTCCTGTGCACCACCTAATAAAATATCATTCGGCAGACTACCGTGATCAATCGCTACTGAATAAAACTGGCCAGTAACATAACCGCTGCTCATGGACTGCCACTGAACCGAGGTGTCCATGTTGTTGTCGGTCCGATACAAACCACCATCATTCGCCTGGATCATTTTATCCGGATTCGATGGGTAGAATACTAATTGATGCTGATCGGAGTGGTTGTTGAGATAATTTGAATAAAATGGAATGGTCGATAACGGGTTGTATCCTCCAATTAAGGTAATGTTATTCCCGGAAGTAAAGCCATCGGTAGAACGGAACAGATTAGTTCCACCGATGAAAACGGTATTTGAATCACCAGGGTGTACTTTGACCACCAAGTCGTATCCTCCTTGCGCATTGAAGTTGCCTAATTGTAACGTGCTATCCTGAGGAATCGCAGCCGAAAGATCCTGCCACTGGCCGCCAGCGCCAGTACCATTTCCGCTGATATAAGTATACTTCAATAAACTATTCCATTCTTCTTCTCCCTTATAGTTGGTGGAACGTTTACCATGCAATGGGGTTTGACCTAAAAAATAAACATTGTTCTCGTTCGACGGATCAATGCCAATCACGATCCGATCAACTGTGGCTGTATCCAAATCGGGAGGAGTAATCTTTGCCCATCCAAGTATTTTGTCTTTGCGCCATATTCCTTTCGAAGGCCCGTCGCTGCTTAACGTAGCATAAACGACTCCTTGGGATGTAACAGCTACTTCAGTAAAATAAGAAAATGCCGATCCGCTGCTATTTCCGCGATCTACTGTCCACGAAGTTCCACCATTTGCGCTGCGGTAGATAGCTCCATAGGTGGCTGCATACACTACACTATTGACTGTATCACTCGGATCCGTAACCACTCGCCACTGCAAATCCCAAACATTGTCAAACACGTGAGGCGTATTGGAACTGGTGCTGGTCAATAAACTCCACGTGATCCCACCGTTCGTTGATTTAAACATTCCACCACCCAGGTAATAAGCACCACTGGCACTGTGAGAGGCTCCATAACCTTCTCCTGTCGTACAGTACCAAGTATCTGTGTGTCCAGGACGAGTATCTTGTGCAATGTGAGTGATGGAAGGATTCGTTGCCAACGAAGAAACACGTGTCCATGTAGCGCCACCATCCACTGAACGCCAGATGCCACCGTTGACAGTTCCGGCAATGATGATGTTTTCATCCGTCACATCAATCGCCACTGCACGCGTCCGACCGGCTAAGTTCCATGGACCACGTTTAGCGATATAACTATTCATTCGGCTGGATGACGATGAGGTCGTTATCTTAGGAAGATGAATCGAAAACTCCAATTCTTCATTGCGAATACCAAACGGAATCTTACCGGTAGCCGGATCCGCCAAACATTGCACTTCCCATTCAGCACGCTCAATGGCGTCATCTTTGGAATCAAATGCAGCAGGAGAAAGAACATTGGATTGCTGCGCGCGTGCTGTGACAGCCACCAAAAGCAGGAGTAGTAGTCGAGTTTTCATCCCGTCAATATACAAAAGAGTTATTCGCTTTTTTACAGGCACAAAAACGGGTATAAACAAAAACAGGCCGGAATCTATGAATTCCGGCCTGTTGAAGAAATTACGTTTAGCTTACTTGGAAATAAGCTGGACTGCTTTGCCGTCTGGGTTTTCCACGGTAAGCACGTAGGTGCCTTTCGCCCACTGCGAAGTGGCAATCCGAAGCTCACGAGCGGCGTTAACACTTTCCAAATAGATAACTCGTCCAGCCTGATCCGCAACGATCACGGTGAAGTCTGATTGTTGTTGCAAATCAATCATGAGGAAGTCTTGTACCGGATTAGGATACACCTTTAACTTCTCAAGCGAAACAGGAACTGAAATCCCCACGGTAGAAAATGACTGACATGCAGAAGTGGTTGTACAACTTCCAGTACTCACCGTTACCGCATATGATCCGTTCGAGGTAGGAGTGTATGACTGTCCGGTTTCTCCAGGGATTGGTTGGTTACCATTGGAACAATCCAACCACTGATACGATGCACCGGCTTGCTGTGCAGTTAAGGTCGTACCGTCGTTATCTACTGCATCATTGATACCCGATGATAGCGTGAGGCGAACCGTTGAGTCACAAAAGCTGGAGGAAAGATAGACCTGCGTGTAAACACCTGGTGCGGTCAAAGTCTGCGGACCAAACGCATAGGTTGAGCCTGGACAAATGAAGTCCGTAATATCGTTCACAGTAGCTACCCCAGTAACGAAATTAGATAAGGGACCATTCAATCCGAAATTATTCATGGCTCCATTAATATTGCCTGTCTCATCATTCAAAGAACTGATTCCAGTATTATTCCCCGCTGCAATTCCCTGGTTGAATTTATAATAAAGCTGCAATCCCGAGGAGGTTGGGGCCGTACCGAAATTAGCCAGACAACGGATTTCCGCTGGGGAAAGGTATCTATTCCACAATGTGACTTCATCAACTTCGCCACTTAAGTAATAATTGAAAGTACCATAAGGCATCCCTCCAATGAATAGTGCTTCGGTAGCGTTGCTAATAGAACCATTCGCAACAGTAGTAGCTACAAATTGTCCGTTTTTATACAAGGTAAGTTCAGCCCCATTGTAGGTTAGCGCATAATGTTGCCATACACCTACTGAAACAGCTGTATCAATCACATCGAAATTCACTCCATTGGAATTTCTGAATCGTGCTTCCAGACGCGTTGGACCAAAATGAACCATGTAGAAATCCGCATCAGCATTGTTTCGAATACCAGCAAAGCCGTCGTAATCCGGAAAAGAAATATTGGCATTCATTGGTTTCACCCAACAGGTCAGGGTAATCTGATTGGATCCAGCAATTCTCGCAGAAGCTGCCGGAACGACCACTTCGTCGTCAATGTTATCAAAATTCAGCGCATTCTCAGTTTGAGCCATTACAACTGCTGGAACAAATAACCAGCAAAAGAGACTAAGTTTTTTCAAGTAGTTCATGGGAGGTATTTGAGTTTATAGTATAAGTATTGGTGAAAGTTCGTCGCTACGAAAAAAGCGGGCGACGGAATCATCCGTCGCCCGCTTCATTGAATGAATACATTATTCAATGACCAATTTACCAGTACGCAACACCGCTGCGTCTGACGTAAGAATGGTATAGAAATAAATTCCATGCTGCAATTCGCGTACATCCAATTCCTGACCAGCTGCAACACGATCACGTTCGTAAACCAGTCGGCCAGACGCATCGGTCATGCGGATGGTCACGGTCTCAGAGATTTTACCTGCAATCCGAATCTGTCCTTTGGATGGATTCGGAACAACCGTAACAAATGGCTTAGCATCAATGGTAGCAACTCCTGAAGTGTTATTGAATACCGTGATGGTTTGCATAATACTATCTGTAAAACAGCCACCCGCACTGTACGCCAACAACATCACGTTGTACGTTCCTGGAACAGCATAATAGTGCAAGGTGTCAAAGGTGGAGTACCCAGCGGTGCCATCACCGAAATCCCAAAAACAACGGGAGTAATCAGTACTGCGGTTATCAAAATAAATTGTAGTACCCGTATCTGGAATAGCCAGATACGCTGCCGTAGGAGCCGCTACCACGCGGATTGTCACCGGAGTAGTCGTTACTTGAGTAGGGGTTCCATTATCCGTTCCAAGGAATTGGATTGTGTGGAATCCAGTATTATTGTTCGTAGCTGTCACAAAAACAGATGCAGAAGCAACAGATCCAGGAGTAACATTGGTAACCGTAGCATCTTGCATACTACCCAGATTGACCGAAGGTGTTGTCTGTTGATTGTTTTCAGGAGCAAGGAATTCAACACTGATCGTAGTGGTATCTCCCAAGCAAAGTACGATCGTATCGCAAGCAGATAAGGAACTAACTACAGGCGCAATGTTGAAATTATTAATGCAGGTATTAAATACAAACGACTGATTATCCAGGAAGCTAATTCCATCGGCGGCACCATAAGGGCCATCGTATGTATTACCCGGAGCATCAAAACGGCCCATCTGGATGTAGTTGATTCCGTTTCCTTGGTTTACACCTACGGTAGCAGGAACTCCACCAAAACCGTTCACACCTTGGGAAGCACTACCCGTAGTCCACTCCATGTTTTTATAGCAGAATCCTACGTTGTAACCGGAAGGCAACAACGGATCCAATCCATCGGTAATAATGAGCTGGAATGCGTTGCGCATGTCATCCATGGAATTGAAATATCCAACAGAATCCCACTGCACTATCAAGTGGGTATTGGTCAATTCATAATACACCAATCCACTCAGCGCTCCACGAGTATCGACATCGGCCCAGAACGGAGCAATCATCACGAAATTCGTATTTGGGAAAGAGTCTGAACTGTAGGTGGCGTAAGGTGATCCAAAAGAAATATTTCCGTTGTTGTTAATGAACAACTTTCGAAGATACTGTCCATAAAAACAGAATGGAGATACCAACGAGATGGTATCGGTAGAGCCATCGTCATTGCGGTAATCAGGAGCGGTACCATTCGTAAATGGCGCTACCTGCCACGCGCGGTCACGCTCAACCCAACAATCACAGGAACTGATGGTGCGAGAAGCACCTTCAGGGGTATAAATAATTTGGGAATGTTCATTGCTGTTGCGAGCCATGTTAAGCGCCGGATCTTTTCCGGGAAAGAATGTAGCGCCCACAGCTGATTGCTGGGCATCCACCGAAAGAGTTACCATTTGAAAAATGGCAAACACTGTAATTAGTAATTTTTTAGACATTGTAGCGTGGTGTGTTAGTTGATGATGTTTTCAAATTTAAGAATAATTTCTGCTATCAAAAGTGCTGTTTTCAATTCGAAATAAACACAGTTTGTCTTTCAAAATTTAACAAAACAAGCCTGAAATAGAACCCAACAGGTCGCTGCCTCCTTTCCGTTGACGATATTTGTCGCCCGAGCTATCCATACCAATGCAAAAACTGCCGATATACGAGGCCCTACCGGCACTTAAAAGCGCCCTAAATGCCCAAAATACGGTTATTTTAGAAGCTCCCCCTGGAGCCGGGAAAAGCACGGTCCTTCCGTTAGAATTATTGCAGGAATCCTGGTTAGGGGGTAAAAAAATCCTGTTGCTTGAACCTAGGCGGCTCGCAGCCAAGGCAGTAGCCCGGCGTTTAGCCGAACAACTCAACGAAGCACCTGGTCAAACGGTAGGTTACCGAATACGCTTTGAAACAAAAGTTTGTAGTGCCACCCGAATCGAAATTGTTACTGAAGGCATTTTGACACGGATGCTTCAACAGGATAACGCCCTGGAAGATACCGGCCTAGTAATTTTCGACGAATTCCATGAACGCAGCCTACACGCCGATTTGGCTTTAGCCCTCTGTCGTGAATCACAACAAGTGCTACGCAACGACCTCCGCATTCTCATCATGTCTGCCACTTTGGATAGCGATGAACTACTGAAAGCACTGCAACAACCTCCACTCATCACCAGCCAAGGCCGGCAATACCCCATCGCTTATCATTACTTCGAACCAGACGATTCACTTCCACTGGTTAAAAATGTAAATCGCTTGGTCTTGAAAGCGCTGCGCGAAAACGAAGGCGACTTGTTGGTTTTTCTCCCTGGCAGCGGAGATATCCACCGAACTGCAAATGCGCTGGAAGAAGCAGGCGTATCCGCAAAAATATATCCGCTCTACGGCGACCTTCCACTGGAAGAACAACAACAAGCGTTGTTGCCAGATCCTAACGGTTATCGAAAAATTGTGCTTTCTACATCAATCGCAGAAACCAGTCTTACGATACAAGGCATCCGCGTAGTCGTCGATAGTGGCTATTCACGCATTCCGCGGTACGACCTCAACACTGGTCTCACACGGTTGGAAACCGTTCGATCCTCCCTGGACACCGCCGATCAACGCGCAGGTCGTGCCGGACGGCTTGGTCCTGGCGTATGTTACCGCATGTGGCCAGAGAGAACCACACAACATCTTGCCCCGAAACGCAAGCCAGAAATCTTACAAGCCGACCTTTCACAACTAATACTTGAATTAGCTGGCTGGGGACATTATGACCCTTCCGCCCTTTCCTGGATTACCGCACCACCTACTGCATCTGTTTCACAAGCCATTCAACTACTCTCACAACTCGGAGCTATAGCAGACCATAAAATCACAGCAGCAGGCAGAGCCATGCTGGATCTTCCAACTCACCCGCGCATCTCACACCTGCTACTGCAGGGAAAAAGTATCGGCTATGCCGCTGCTGCTGCGGACGTAGCGGCTCTGCTGGAAGAACGCGACCCATTAAAAGGCGAACAAGGCACTGATCTGTCGCTTCGAATCGAATTGCTTCACCGATGGCGGAACAAAGAACGCGTAAACGCCGATCGCTTCCATTTAGAACGGATCGAAAAAATTGCCCGTCAATGGAGAACGGTACTCTCCACAACAATAGCCAAAGAAATAGTGCCGCAAGATATTATCGGTGAATTGATTGCTGCGGCATTTCCAGAAAGAATAGCCAAGAAGGAAGACGTGCACGGACGCTACCGACTTGCCAATGGACGAGCGGCACGTCTCCCTGAAACCGATCCACTCATTCATGAACCATGGATTGCCGTTGCACACCTTGATGCAGGAATAAAAGAAGGAAAAATTTTTCTGGCGGCTTCTTTTGATCCAAAAAATCTGCTGTTAAACATCAAGCCCGTTGCTACCATTCACTGGGACGACAAATCAAATGCAATTGTCTCACGAAACGAATGGCGACTTGGTAGCTTACTGGCTAAACAAGAGCCATTACGAAATCCTCCGCCCGATCATGTTGCAAATGTCGTTTGTTCATTCATTGCAAAAGAAGGTTTACATGTATTTGAACGAACGGACGAAACAGATCAGTTACAGGCCCGTGTCAATTGCCTGAGAAAGTGGCGGCCGGAACTTGAACTTCCCGATTTTACTGATGACGGGCTGCTCTCTACTACCGATATGTGGTGCTTACCATTTGTTGGTAGCATCAAGAAAAAAGAAGACCTGAAAAAACTAAAGTTTGAAGAACTTTTGCTTTCCGCACTCTCTTGGGAGCAGCAACAAAATTTGCAACGATTGACCCCGGAAAAATTCAACGTGCCGAGCGGCTCTGCTATTCGTATTAATTACCTTCAAGACGGCTCGTCACCGATTCTGGCCGTTCGTTTGCAAGAAGTATTCGGACTTACCGAGTCTCCAACGGTCAACGATTCCAGAACACCAATGGTACTTCACCTGCTTTCTCCTGGATATAAACCAGTGCAGGTCACACAAGACTTAAAAAACTTCTGGCACAATACCTATCACGACGTACGCAAGGAGCTTCGTTTGCGGTATCCAAAGCACTCCTGGCCGGAAGACCCTTGGACAGCTACAGCAGTACGTGGTGCGATTCGAAAAAAAACCTGATCGTTATTGAAACACGAGCCGTTGTGTTTCTTGCCAACCGTCACCACTTACCTTGAGAAAATACGCTCCGGCAGCTACTCCGTCTGCTTGCAAATCTACCCGTTGATCAGACTGAGTTAACCAAACTTTCTCTTTTAAAATTGTGCGCCCTGAAAGATCCAACAAGTCGACATTCACAGCGGTATACCGTGAGCCATCCATCACGAGCGTAAATCTACCCGCTGAAGGATTAGGAAACACCGTTGTGCGTATGGGCTTAGCTGTTAATTCATCGACTGGCAACGAATAGTTCATGGAAAACTGGTAATTAATATTGTCGCCAAAATCTGGATTGAACGTCTTTAACAACGTGGATGTTGTCGCCGAACGTACCCTGAAATAACCTGTTCCTTGATTTGTATTAGCCCAAAAACTCAGTCCGTCGTCACCGGTATCATTCATATAAATGGTATAACATCCGGTAGGATAATTGAGTGTATCTCGGTACACAAAGCCGCCAACTGTTGCTGTCCGAGTCAATAGTATGTTACCCTGATCGTCCTTCACGGTGTATGTATTTTGTGTGAGGTAATTATTGGGTTTGTATTCCAACACAATGGCGCCGTAATACGTATCTGGAATTCCCATATCGCTGGTCATGGTATCGTTTACAGGATATTGATCATTCATACCATTCGGATTCGCAACTGTTACTTGAAAACGATCAATGCCTGATCCCAACCAAGTAGGAGCAGGCAACACCAACTCTTCCTTCTGTAAAAATCCAAGATTCCCTGTCCAAGAATAATTACTCATCACACCTCCTGCTCTTCCGTAGATAACATCCAATGACCGTAGTGTGTCGGCGCCGTTATTTCTGATGACGATAACTGGATTATTGCAAATGGGATTGAAGCGTGTAAATTCTACGTTGGCAGAAGGCGATTTAATCGTATAGACGGTCGCATCTGCGGAGAAACTGGGAGAGCCGTACGATATCAGCGTATTGTTTACACGATAATTGGAAGTTCCAGGATTAGCTATATATGGCATCGAATAATCGAACGTAACCTGCTGCCCAGGAGATACGAATGGCGTCAACTCATATTCAGCTACGTCAACGCTTTTACCAGGACACCATCCCGCGCGGTCGTATATCCACGTTCCGCCTTGCGGATATATCGGATTTGTCGCGCACTCCGTCCAAACAGAACGCGTAAAATTCACAGTATCGACAGTGAGGGTGTGGTTACGTGCGATGAATTCGCCTTCTTGACCATGACCGCTAATGGCTGAACGCAACTTAAACATGGACGCTCCAGGATCAAGCGTGACGTTGCGCGGTTCAAATAATTGGTTGTTGTAAATTTGACTCCACGAAGCGCTTGTCCAGGTACCATTGGGCCAGATTTGCTGAATGCTTCGAACAGGCCGTACAGGTGTTCCTTCATAAAACACAAAACGAATGTCATTCTCTTCCTGATAAATGCCACCAGCCATTGCCAAGTATTTTTTACCTCGAAGCACTGGCGCAAAATCGGTTACGTCAAATTCCCAGACCTTGCCGTTTAATCCGTCCAGGTTCAAATTGATTCCATACGGTGTGATAAAATCAATCAACTCGAAGTTGGTGGTGCGTTTCTGAAAATAAGAAAGGTTGGATTGTATTAACGTATCCGTTGCAAGGACTTGCGCTGAATCTAGCAGCAACCCGGATTCATCATAAGTATACGAATAGTTGTTGGCGGACCATGCATACAAGGTGTCCACAATGTTCAATGAATTGTCAACGACGGAGTATTCAATTATCTGATTCGGATTTCGAATCAATGAATCAAGTTCATGTATTGTTTGAACAGTGGTCACATAAGCACCTTGCACAAACGTGATATCAGGACGCAAATTACTGACCGAGAAATTACGAAACAGGTTTTTGCCATCATGCGAACGCCATTGCGGATTGTTTATCGTTGCATTCATACCCAGTGGACCTGCATCATTGGCCAAATTTCCGGAAGCTTCGTTAAACGGATAATATGCTTGTAAGTGAGTATAGTCGGGATGCGAAGGCGTGATATCATGCTGCATGATGCCTGCGATAGAAATAGAATCAAGTGCTTTGTTCCAGATGCTGAATTCATCGATGTTGCCGGCAAAACGATATCCATTGTTCGAAACTCCGATCCAGAATTTTTTCATGTTGATCGGAAGTGTCTTACCTGTTCCAGACATCCACTCATGTCCGTCCAGAAAAATTTTCATGTCGCCGGTTGATGCGTTTTTTGTAAAAGTCCAAAATGCCCATCGACCTTTTATGTCCTCAGGCAATGCTTGCTTTGAAATGCGATCGTAGGAGCCGCCGTTACCACCGCAATCCCAATAGATGTTGGAATCGGACCAAGGCAAGTGGATGTTAAGCTGACGAGAGTTGACATTGTCGGTACCATAGGCGATGGATGTGTTTGAGGGTATCAACAGCGTATCTCCATACGACCAAAAGGCGATTGTAATTTCATTTGTTATGGAATCCAAAAATGAAGTGTCGGGCAGAAGAAAATTACCGTTTCCTTGAAAAGACAAGTAGGAGTCCTCCTGATCGCTCGTCATAGCAGCATCGAAACCGGCGTGATGACCTTTGCAAGCGCCTAATGCCACACCTGTACTCATTGAATAACTTACATCGATTAAAACATTGGATATACCATCCCAATCGAATGGTTGATAAAAACGAAACGGCATCGTTCCAATGGTCAATGGTGTCGAAAGAAAATAGACTTGTGTGAACCCATTGGTTTCAGGGTGATCAGCATCCAAGCGAAGTTGGGAAGTGTGCTTCATTTGCAGCCGCAGCTGATCGACCATCATTCCAGGACTAAGTAATTTAACTTGCAAACTGGTGATGGGGCCAGGAATCAATCCAGCTGCTGACAACTCGGAGGCTGTCCATAAATACTGCGTACGTTGTATAGAAGATGTGCCACTGAATGGCGTTGACACCGTATCTGTTCCACTGGAGGGGTGAAGTAAGAATTCGTAGATCACTGAATCATACTGCGCATTATACTGTTGAACATCAACATAGTCATAGATTGGAAAAACACTGTATGGAAAAATAGTATCTGTTGAATTACTGATGGTATATTGATTGGCAGTGGTTGCTATTGAATCGATCCGGGTAGAATCGTTTACATAGGTATAACAATTGTAATCCCATTCACCACATCCCAGGTTACGATTGGTAGTAGTAGATACGAGCCCATTTTTGCACCGCATCCGATACTGCATGATAATCTTTTCATACCTCTTGGAGGAATCATCTGGAAAATCGAAGTAACCTGAGCGCTGAGAACTATCCAGTCGAATGGTCTGAACGACCGTTGTATCGCCGATTCCGGCAATAACATGATTAGTACTAGTAATAAGTAGTACTAATAGGTTTAACAATCGTTGCTTATTCATAAAGGCCATTCATTTTTATTCAAGAGATGGCTAAAAATATCAAATATTCATCGATTAGATCAATCCTATTGAACTGATTTTCTGAATCTTGTCAACTATATTAACAACTTCCGTTTGATTTTTTTTTTAAAAAAGCAACTTTGGTTTGGTAGTTATCGTTAGACTTGAACCTAAATCAAAAACCCAATTAAATGAAAAAGACACTTTTAGTTATTGCAGCTTCTGTTGCAACGCTTGCTGCCTCAGCGCAGATGACCTCGAAAAACGGTGCTACTATCCTTCCTGAAGCAGGAGATTGGAGCATCGGTATCGGAGCTACTTCTACCCTTAATTATGTCGGTAATCTGATGAATGGTAACAACGATGCTATGGCATTCGATTGGACCAACGACGGTCAGGTAATTACTGGCAAGATGATGATTGACGCTAACACGGCTTACCGTGCTGGTCTTCGCTTGGGCTTCGGTTCAGCATCACAAGCTGAATCTGCTCCATTAGATGGCGAACTTTCTGAAACCAAAGTTTCTGGTTTCGATCTTTCGTTGAGCCTCGGTCTTCAAAAGTATCGTGGTAAAGGCCGTGTGCAAGGTATCTATGGTGCTGAAGCATCTATCGGTTTGAACAGTGGCAAAACAGAATACACGTACCAAGGAACAGCTGCAGCTGGATCACTTTTGTCTAACAAGGCAGGTTCTGGTTTCGGTCTTGGTCTTCGTGGTTTCGTAGGCGTGGAGTATTTCGTTGCTCCTAAAATGTCTCTGTCTGGCGAATTCGGCTGGGGATTGGCTATCGCTTCTACTGCTGAAGGCGAAGAAAGCCGCGCTGACGGTGCTGGTGGATCTACCACTGCTAAAACTGGCAAAACCTCTGCTTTCGGTCTTGACACCGACAACGCAGGTGGAAGCATCAATCTGAACTTCTACTTCTAATAGGATCCCTCCTATCTAAAAAAACCCTGTAGCATTCCGCTACAGGGTTTTTTTATTTTATAAAACCAATATCGCTGCCGAATTTCGCAATCCGGTAAAAGAGTATATTTGGCGGCTCTTATGCGATCGATTTATTTCTTCCTGACACTATTGTTCTTGACGCATTTCGCCAATGCTCAGTCCATCACCCCCGGAGCACGAAATCCTTTTTCATTTCAAGCTCGTTTCGGATTGCTTACCAACAACCCTGACTTAGGAGCAAAACTTTACAACAAAATAGACACCACGCTTTATCGTGAAATCAATACCGGGTACATGGCCGCTCCGGAACTTGATTTAAACATCGACCTCGTGCGGTACAAAGCCATGTGTATCGGCGTTCAACTTTCTGCCATCGTCGCACAACCTGGACTGCATGTCAAAGGTGGTGAAACAGAATACCTGGCCGGTGTAACCGATCTTTACATGGCCAAAGGAACACTTTGGTTTTCTTTCAACTCCAGCGGAGACCCTTACTCACTTTTCAGTCTTCCCTATCATGGTCAGGGAGAATCCATCATTGGATTCACTGGCGCCTTTAGTGAAACCAATGATATTCAACCCGCTTATCCAGCGACAGACAGCTTGGGTATAACCAACATTAATGGAAACACGTGTCGTTCCATTGGTTTTCTTTTCGGTTGGAATTGGCGCTTAGGTCAATCCAGTTGGGTGTTCGGCATCAGCGGATCACTGATGTGGTCGCTAGATGATAATTACCTCATCAATTTTGAAACGAGCGAAGAAGCCCCCTATAAACCGGCCACGCTGGAATTTGCTCCGCGACTAATCACTGGTGGATTGGGATATCATTTTTAATAGTCCATCACTATTCTACCACCCTAGGTTTTTTGAATGATGAACTCATTCGAAAATTTACAACTTATTGTTTTTTTATTTTCGCTTTAAGGGTACGCAGATGTATAAAAAAATAATCCGTGAATACCGGAAAATCACCGGCGTAGATAGAACTGCAAATACGATTCCACTAATCATTAGTCGCCAAAAGTGTTCAAAGATTTCCCCGAACACCAAGTAATAACCAAAGACCAACATACAGAGTAGTCCAACCATCAGGATGTAACTGACGTACGCCGCCCCGAAATAAAAACCCGGCTCTACACGATTACTGCTTCCACAATTGGGACAAATCGGGTGCATCGACCCTATGTTTTTCAGGTCGTATGGGTTTGATGTTGCAAATACAGCATGTGAACGACAGGCCGGGCATTGCATAGCAAGAACGCCAGAAATTAAGGAAGGATTGGACTTAAACATCAATTTTAAAATTATAGTAGCAAAGTTAGCCAATCAATGGGTTTCTACTATCATTATTCTACCGTTGTAAGGTTTGAAAAGTCTGTGCATAAAAGGCGGAAATCTTGTCCTTAAAATCAACCAAATTGGACTAAAAAACTTGATTTTTATACAAGAAATTTTCAATTGGCAGAGAAAGTCATTGACCTAAGCTGCACCTGGAAATTATCTTTGATTTTGCGTTGAATTTCAATTTTATTTTATGATTAGCTGTTCACGTAAATTGTAATGGCATTCACATAAATGCACTTTTAAGGCCTCCCGCTCAAACTACATTTGCTATACCCAAACACTTCATTAATTCCATGAAAAAAACGATTCTAATATTGATCGGATTATTTATTTATTTCGGCTTTACCACGAATGCTCAGATCGTGTTTAGCCAAGAATATGGTGGCTCCGCCGATGAAGACGGACGTTGGATGGAACAAATGCCGGATTCCGGATTCATCATGGTTGGTGGAACCGAAACTTTTTCCAACGGACAAAGTGATGCATGGCTTGTTCGCACTGACCTTTATGGAAATGTACTTTGGACACGTTCTTTCGGTGGCTCATTGTTCGATTTCGCAAACATGGTAAAGCCTACGCGTGATAATGGTTTTATCGTTGCCGGCTTTACCGCTGGTCCATACGGCGATAACGACGCTTGGATCTTTAAAACAAATTCCGCCGGCGGATTGCTTTGGTCGAAAACGCTTGCCGACACCGGTACTCAAGAACTGGAAGCAATCGTTCAAACCACAGACGGTGGCTTCGCAGCAGTAGGAGTTGACTATTCGCCAACGACGAACTACTACGATATGTTGGTAGTTCGATATGATACCGCTGGGAATACCTTGTGGACAAAACATCTTGGAGGTGCTTCCTTTGAATTAGGAAACTCCATTCAGCAAACTCCAGACGGGGGATTTATCATCACCGGTATATCCTATAGTTATGGACTGGCAGACGGCGATTACATCCTTTATAAGCTAGACGCAAATGGCAATACCCAATGGTATAAAAATTATACAACCGCCGGCTTGCAAGAGCCGCACTACGTGCAACTCACCAGAGACGGTGGCTACATCATGGTAGGGGATGCTGACGACTTGGTCAACACCCTTGGCCAAACAGATATCTGGGTAATAAAAACGAATTCTACAGGTGATACCCTTTGGACAAAAGTGTTGGGTGGTTCGAAAAAAGACGGCGGAAAAACGATTGAGCAAACGACTGATGGTGGATATATTATCGGTGGTATCACTCGCTCCTACGGCTTGATTAATCCGAATTTTTATTTGGGTAAATTAGATAGTTTGTCAAATGTAGAATGGGAGAACACCCTCTATGGATCAGCCTATCACGATCATGCATATAGAGCCATTCAATGTTCTGATGGAGGCTACGCTAATTTCGGATACTTTCGAAATGCATCATCCATTCAAAATTACGCTTTGGTTAAACTTGGTCCTGACGGCGGTGTCACCAAAGATATTTCGATCGATAATTTTATCGCACCTAGTACAAATATTTGTCGTGGTTTTGGCACAGCTATTACTTTGCAAATCACCAACTACGGCGCCATTAGCGAAAGCAATATTCCGTTGAAAGTAGTCATTTCAAATAGCACTTCTTCCACTACGCTATTCGATACCTTGCGTGGTGCAATCGACCCATCGTTCACAAAAACCATTACTTTTTCTCAGACCTACGACTTCTTGCAGAACGGCAGTTATACTTTGACTGCATACATCTCTCACCTTCCTAACGATGTATCTTATACAAACGATACCAGTTACCTGAACGTTTCTGTAGTAGATCCAGTGAATGATCCTGTCACCACATCCGGCATCAGTTGCGGAAATGCACCTGTGGGGCTTAGAGCAGTACCTGCCAATGCTGCTGATTCTATATTCTGGTACAACAATACTGGTATAATGATTGGAGCGGGCCGTTCGATCACCACCGATACACTCAGTGCTACTGCAACCTACTTCGCAGAAAGTCAACGCGGAATCGGTTATGCCTGTGGCCCGGTGGATAATACCATCGGAGCTGGAACTGCCACATCGACGGATGGAGCACTTCAATTTGACACACGCGTAGCGTTCAAATTAATTTCAGTCAAAGTATATGCGGCAGTCACTGGAATCCGAATCATTGAATTGCGCGACGCCGCAGGAACCGTTCTTCAAACTAAAACAGTTAATCTACCAATTGGTTGGAGTAAAGTGTATTTGAACTTCGACGTGCCACAATCCACTGACTTACAATTAGCACTTGGCGCAGGCAGTCAGCCACTCTTCCGAAATACAAGCGGCGCAACTTTCCCATATGGCGTTTCACGTGTAGTTGAAATTTTCGGAGGTACTCCTGTAGCAACCCGTTACTATTACTTCTACGATTGGAGCATCTTTATTCCTTATCAAGAATGTACCAGCAATCGAATTGCCGCTGTTGCGCAAATTGGTTCAGGATCTTCCACAAGTTTCGATCGTTCCCGTTGCGGTGCAGGTCCAATAACCTTATCTGCCAATGCTACCGATCCACTCTCCTGGTACAGTGTATCGACAGGAGGGGCACCAGTAGCAACCGGCAATAGTTTCACCACAGCCAGTTTGTCGACTACCACGACCTATTATTTGCAAGTCGGCAGCTGCGCTAATCGTGTGCCGGTGCAAGCGATTATCAATTCTGTTCCTTCCAATCCAGTAGTGAGCAGCGCAAGCAATTGTGGTCCTGGTAGTGTAACCCTCACAGCGACTTCTACTGCATCAGTCACTTGGTACGATGCCGCGACGAATGGTAATGCCTATGCAACTGGTTTGTCCTTCCAGACACCGTTTTTGAATAGCACGACCACCTTCTACGCAGTAGCAGGTACCGTATGTAAATCCGCGGCAATTCCTGCTGTAGCCATCATCAATGCTGCCACAGCACCTATCGGCATCGGAACTCAAGCCTGCGGAGCAGCGTCCGTCACCCTATCTGCACAATCCTCTGATCCTATTCAATGGTATACATCCTTGACTGGTGGATCGGCAGTTTCGTCTGGAGCAACGTTCACAACACCAATTCTATCCACGTCAACAACCTATTATGCACAAGCTGTTAATACATGTCCTAGTGTTCGTACCCCAGTAACTGCAACCATCGTTGTTGTAGCTCCGCCTTCCACCACCGACGGTTCGCATTGTGGGCAAGGAACGATTGTCCTGTCCGCGAATGCGCTCGACCCTATCACGTGGTGGAGTGCAGCAAGTGGTGGCACACAGCTGGCGTCTGGTTCCACGTATACAACTACTACGTTGAATCAAACCACCACCTACTATGCACAAGCTAATGATGGTTCCTGCGCAAGCACGCGTGTACCAGTTACTGCAACCATCATCATTACCCCTCCTCCTGTAGCTTCCGACAATGGACGTTGCGGTCCTGGCGCTGTTACGTTGACCGCCTCTAGTCCTGATCCAATCGAATGGTACGATGCAGCAACAGGAGGCAACAACGTAGGAAGTGGAACATCTTTTATCACACCTTCGCTTAATAACACCTCCACCTACTGGATTGAAGCTGCAGCAGCCTGCCCAAGCGCTCGAGTTGCAGTACAAGCTATCATCTCATCCCCTGCTAATTCCCCCTCCACCACAAACACAAGTATATGCGGCGCAGGATCAGCAACACTCAGTGCAACACCTGCAGCACCACAGGATTCTATTTCATGGTACGACGCTCCGGGCGGGAACCTAATTGGTACTGGTGCTACCATTTCTACGAACGTCACCGGAACAACTACATACTATGCCATCGCCGGTTTGACCGGTTGTCAAAGCGCTGCAGTTCCTTGTTTAATCACTGTCAATCCATTGGCTCCATCACCTACTGCGAATGGTGGCTCAAGCTGCGGAACTGGTTCCATCACCTTACAAGCATCCTCTGCACTGCCTACCATAAACTGGAAAGATGGTTTAGGAAACATTCTGGGAACAGGTAACCAATACACAGCAACCTTCGCCATAACCACCACTGTTTATGCTGAAGCTAATGATGGAACTTGTCCAAGTGCACTAGTTCCAGTGATCGCTACTGTGTTCAATCCGCCGTCTGTGAATATCGGGCCAGATACGATCACCATTGCTCAAGGACAATTAGCCACCTTGAATGCAGGACCGGGCTATACGTCTTATCTCTGGAGCAATTCCGCTACTTCACAATCCATTAACGTAGGATCAGGCGGAGTATACTACGTAACTGTTACCGATGCTAATGGTTGTACGGGTAGCGATCAGTCCTTCATCAATGTGCTGACTGGAATCAGGGATAACGTCATGTCCATTGGTTTTTCAGTTTACCCGAATCCATCCAACGGCATCTTCCGTATCCAAGGAAATACGGATGATCTGGTAAACATTCAATTAACCAATACCATCGGGCAAATTATTGAAGAAGAAGTAATTCTTGAAAAAGGAACATTTTATAGAGAATTTAACCTGGTCGGACATTCAAAAGGTATTTATTTCCTCCGATTGTTCAATTCAAGCGGCAGCACAACGCGAACAATTGTTGTGCAATAACGTTCATTGCATAAGTCCGGCCTACCACCGGATTACTTACTGAAATTAACATCAGGGCAGGTCACTAACACCTGCTCTGACTCATTATAACCTAACCACCATGTTACGCTCTTCGATACTTTATCTCGTTGTGTTCCTGCTAAACGGACATCTGGCTAATTCCCAAACTGTCACGTGGGAAAAATTATTTGCAAAAAAAAGCACTGACGCGTTCCGATCAGCCACTGAAGTTCCAGGAGGAGGATATGTCTCTGCTGGTTATACGGCCGACTTTACAAACAACGATACAGATGCGTATGTTGTTCGTACCGCAGCGAACGGCGATACGATTTGGACAAGCTCCATCAATGGACCATTGAGCCGCAAAGACCTATTTTACAAAGTGATTAATGCAGATAATGGATTTGTTTGTTGTGGATATACGACCAGTTTCAACAACAACAGTGATGAAGCCTACTTCGTTAAATTAGACCTTAACGGGAACATCCTTTGGCAAAATACTTTTGGAGGAGTCGGGCGTGATCGAGCACAAGAAATTGGACAAACTGCCGACGGTGGCTATATTGTTTCTGGATACGTGGCTCCTAACGGAAATTACAGTGGTTTTCTACTAAAACTAAACGCCAATGGAGATACCACTTGGTCTCGCCTCTTCCGATTCCCTGGTAGCACTTATTGTGATTTTAATAGTGTAAAGCAATTAGCGGATGGCGGTTTCATTGCCTGTGGCCAAGTAAATATTGGAGGCAATAACGACGTTTATATTGTACGAACGGACCCGAACGGAAATCTGATCTGGCAACGTGCTGCCGGAACGAACTCAGGAGGAAGTGATAACGGAGAATGTATCATAATAACATCCAATGGATATGCCATTGCAGGAGGCACCGACAACAACGGCTACTTTTTAAAAGTGGACACCAGTGGCTTCAAGCAATGGGAAAAAATTTTTGGAGGCAACCCTCTTAACGATGATTTTCATCAAGTGAGTACGACCTTTGATGGCGGATATGTGTTGGCAGGAACAACAAGCTCCAGTGGTCCGATAGACCCAAACATTTGGTTATTCAAGACCAATGCCAACGGTGATTCATTGTGGTCACGCACCTTCGGCGGCGACAACCATGATCATGGATACAGTGGTGTACAAACAGCAGACAGTGGCTATATCGTATCGGGGTATTCCAGCAGTTTCGGATTTAATTACGAGAACGCCTATCTTATCAAAACAGATGCGAATGGTAATTTATACAACTACCTGACGTATTCTAAAATCGACTCCGTACTGACTCCGGTGACAGGAGGTTGCTCCGATGACAGTGCACGCATCGTTGTTGTCGTCCGGAATTTTGGCCGCGATACATTGAGTAATGTTCCGATTTCTGCGGTACTATCCGGTGCTGTGAACCAAACCTTGACGGATATTTTTGCCGGTCCGCTGTATCCCGGAGACATTCTTCGAGACACGATGCCCGTATTCGTTGACCTACGAAGTCAGAATTGTTCGCTCAGCGTTAACGCCTTCACGACCAACCCAAACGACGTCATTCCGAATGACAACGGGACCATCATCAACGTCACATTGATCCAGCCGCCTACTGTTACCGAAGCATCTGTATGCAATGCTGGTATTGTTACCTTAAATGCAACCGGCTGCGAGACCGTTTATTGGTATGATGCCCCCACAGGAAACAACCTACTGTTATCCGGAAATTCATTCGTGACACCTTATCTTACGTCAAGTGCGATTTACTACGCGCAAACTGGAATCAATTGTCCCGATAATCGTGTACCGGTCAATGCTACGGTGAATCCAAATCCATCCTTTGCTTTGGGTGGCGGTGCAGATACTTTAATCGGTGTCGCTCCATATCTGCTTAATGCTCCCTCAGGATATGTTTCTTACGTATGGAGCAATTCTGCGAATACTCCTTCCATCAATGTGCTTTCCTCCGGACTTTATTGTGTAACTGTTCGCGACAACAACAATTGCTTCGGAGATGATTGTATTTACGTCGACATTGCAAACGGAACAAGTGATTTGGAATCAACTATGGGAGTTACACTATTCCCGAATCCAGTGCATCATCAATTGATGATACACTCGAATCAACAACAACAAGATTTAAGTGCGACTGTTTTCGACGTTACTGGTAAATCAGTCTATTCGGAGTCGTGGCCATTCGTGGATGCAGGCAGCACACTATTCATCAACTTATTGTCGCTAAGCCCTGGAATGTATACGATTAGTCTTCAATCATCCACTAACGTAGGATCGTTGCGCATTGTGAAAGAATAATTTTTTCACAAGAATTAATTTTTGAACGAAAAAGCACCTGCTAGTATAGTAGGACATTAGCGATGAAATTCACATAAAATAAATGCGGCTGTCTTAAAAGGACAGCCGCTGCTTTATGTAATGATAGGCAAGGTTAGGCTTTTACCAATTGCAAAATAGATTCAAAGATTTTTTTTCCATCAATATTATTCAACTCGCCGTCTGCAGCCCGTTCAGGGTGAGGCATCATACCGAATACATTTTTTGTCGCATTACATACTCCTGCAATGTTGTCCAATGATCCATTCGGATTCGACTGCTCCGTCACTTGACCTTGGGCATCGCAATACCGGAAAATAATCTGTCCATTTTCATTCAACTGCTGCAAGGTCTGATTGTCTGTATAATACCTTCCTTCCCCGTGAGCGATGGGGATATTCAAAGCAGTCGTTGAATCAATGCGGGAGGTAAGAAGCGAATCGTTATGCGCTGCGCGAATGTGAACATTCTTACAGATGAACTGAGAGGACGTATTTCGCAAAAGGGCGCCAGGCACCAATCCTGCCTCGCAAAGAATCTGAAATCCGTTGCAGACACCAAACACATAACCTCCCTTATTCGCAAAATCAATCACCTCTTTCATGATTGGCGAAAATCGTGCGATAGCTCCTGAGCGTAAATAATCGCCATACGAAAAGCCACCTGGTAAAATGACCATATCACATTTTTGCAAATCGTGGTCTTTGTGCCAAAGTTTAACAACTTTTTGACGAAGAATATCGCGAAGCACATACACCATGTCTTCATCGCAATTAGACCCAGGAAATACTACGACACCGAATTTCATACCGCGAAGGTACGCATTTCAATAAAAAAGCCGGTTTCGAAGAACCGGCATTCATGTATTATTTAAGGGGATATTCTAATTAATTGGAATAGTCACGGTAAACAGACAGCCTTTTAGATAGCTCTTTACGGGCGTTGTGGATACGTACTTTAACTGTACCAAGCGGCAACTTGAGTTGAGAGGCGATTTCCTCGTATTTATACCCCGTGTAACTCATCATGAACGGCGTACGCAAGTTATCGTTGATATCGGCCAGCGCATGTTGAATGTCTTTCATGACGAGATTACTATCACCGTCGTTTCGCTGAGCGGTTGCAGTGTTATTAATGTAGTATTGGTTTTCCGTATCGTCGTGAAAGATGTTAGACTTCATCGCACGGCGGTATTTATTGATAAAAATGTTCTTCATGATGGTGTATAGCCATCCTTTCAGATTCGTTCCTTCCGCAAATTTCTCTTCGTTGGTGAATGCTTTGAGCATCGTATCCTGCACGAGATCATCCGCATCTTCCACATCTTGCGTTAGCTTCAAGGCATAATTACGGAGCGGCCTTGATTCAATGGTGACCAGGGCACGAAAATCAAATTTGGGCTTTATAGGTGACATGTTGTTTAACTTTAATCATTATTTGTTAAACAAATATAGTTTTAGGTTCTTCGAATTGCAAGTTTTGTTTAACTATTTTAATCATTTATTAAACATACTTTTGTGATTTAAGTGGGAAAAACAATTTTTCATTAGTGGTGTTTAGTTTCTAGTATTAGATTTTAAACAAAATGCTCGAAAAGAACTTATCGCCTGATCATCAACACTTTGTGTCAATTGAAGACTTGCTGGGAGACGACCATATTGGTAGTGGGTCAGAAACTCCTATTCGAAAAGACGCATTTTCTATCGGAAACGAGGAAAAAATTGAGCTTATAAGCCGGAAGTTTCAGGATATACTCCACATTTTGGGCTTAGATCTACAGGATCCAAGTATTAAAGACACGCCCCGCAGGGTAGCTAAAATGTACGTTCAGGAGACTTTTGCCGGATTAAACCCAGCGAATAAACCCTCCGCCACTTTATTTGACAATACGTACAAATACAACCAGATGTTGGTTGAAAAGAACATCACGGTTCAATCGACGTGTGAGCACCATTTTGTACCAATTATGGGGAAAGCCCATGTGGCTTACATCTCTTCCGGGAAGGTGATCGGATTGTCAAAGCTGAATCGTATCGTGGATTATTATTGTCGCCGTCCGCAGGTCCAGGAACGCCTTAGTATCCAAATTGCAGAAGAGTTAAAAAGGGTTCTAAATACACGCGATGTTGCAGTTATTATTGATGCAGAGCATTTGTGTGTAAAATCACGTGGCATAAAAGACCAGCACAGCAGTACCGTGACGGCGTCTTACCATGGAAAATTCCTAAACGAATCAACGCGTCACGAACTGATGCGTTTCATTGATATGAAATAAGCCACGTGGTGTGGTAAGTAGTGATGGGCGCTTCCTAATTTTGGGGCGCCTTTCTCTATTAAAAAAATCGTCGTAAATCATTAGGAGATTTCACCACGTGCACTCCTTCTGGATATTCTTCTGTCTGCTCTAAAAAATACCTGCCGGTAAGAAGTAAAACGGACTTCGGAAATTTCGCTTTCAATTCCTGCACAAATCCATTCGAAACAGGACGAGCAAAAGCTGTTGTCATGGAAGTGAATAATACATCTACTCGATACTTGGATGAAATTTGTTCCAAGTCGACTAATGGTAGATTAGTTCCAAGGTATAAAGTGCGATGACCGGACGATCGAATGATGTAATTGGCGAAGAGTAGCCCCAATTCGTGGAACTCCCCTTCGGGAAGGAACAGAAGAAAATTACGCGCATCAGAACGTAATTTATGTTCTTGCCCGTCTATGGCTACGATGAGTTTCTGTCGAAGCAAGGCGGAAATAAAATGTTCGTAAGCAGGATCAAGGGTGCCCGTTTGCCATAAAACACCAATCATACCCATGAATGGGAACACCACTTCCATCATGGTGCCCTCTAGGCCATATTGAAGAACACTAGAGCCAATCACCTTCTCAAAAGATCGTTCGTCAAAATCCAACATGGAGGTAACCAATGACTGAATATGCATGGATTGATTACTGGACGACAAAGAGAGATTGACCGCAATAACACTAATTTCCTGAGCCGACATACGACTGATGCTGGAAATCTTATGTCCGTGTTGGTTAAGCATGGAGATATTCAACAACAACCGTAAATCCGAATCGTCGTAGTATCGAATATTTCCTGTGGTCCGTTTAGGCTTCGGTAAATTGTAACGCTGTTCCCAGATGCGAAGGGTATGCGCGCGGATTCCCGTTAGGTGTTCAATATCTTTGATGGAAAACTGGCTCATGCTTTCAATTAAACATTTTTACTGCCAAATTGTTTATCGCTGCCGCCATTGAAAATAGCAACGCATTGGGATTGCAAACAGAGCGACGACTTCAACTTTGGCTTCAATTGTAGTTGGGGTTAATACTGGTTAATCCTTTGAACTGAAATACTTCCGTATCAGCACCTTTTTAAATTCCCGCTGAATAACCGCCTCAGATAAGCGAGTCATGGATTCCGCACCTGCCATGATTCTACGATACTCTTTTTCTGAAAGGTCAATTCGGTAGAGCAATGCGCTAAACACGGAAGCATTGTTTTTATACAATCCACTTAAGATTGGCACTAGCTGCAATAAAAGTTCGTCGTATGCCCGATACGGATCACCCGAAAAATGGATATCAATGCCAAATACTTCCAGGTCTTTCATCACTTGGGCGGCGGTCAACCGAACAATCTCCAAATCGTGCCGGTATTTTTCAAGGGAAAAATCGGGTTGCATTAATCATCATTTTGCGAGAAATTCAAAACTAGTCGCTCTACTGGACGATTCTGCAGCAGGTGTTCCCGGACAATTTCATCGATGTCCGCGTTTTTAACTCCTCCATAAAAAATCCCTTCAGGATAAACGACCATCGATGGTCCTTGCTCACAGGCATCCAGGCAACCTGCACGTTGTGCACGTACTTTATCAGCCAAGCCAGCATCTTTAATCGCCTTTTTGAAATTTTTGACCAGCTCCAATCCACAGGCTTCTCCACAGGAAGGTCTCGCTCCTTCTGGACGTTGATTGGTACAAATAAATACGTGTTTTTCAAATCGCATGATTCAAAGATAAACGGATTTCTGCTCTTAAACACACGATGAATAGCACAAACGGCATGACACTTTTTATGTACTTTTCATCACCCAACCCTAAGACTATGAATACGTACCTGGAAGTAATCGCTCGAAGTGTCATCGTTTACGTCTTTATCATTCTTGCCTTACGGCTATTCGGCAAAAAGGAATTGTCGCAAATTTCCATCATCGATTTAGTGTTTATTCTACTAATCAGCAACTCGGTCCAGAATGCCATGATAGGAGACAACTCCTCGCTAACTGGTGGCTTAACGGCAGCAGCGTCGCTTTTCCTTACCAATTTCCTCCTCAAGAATGTGGTATACCGCAGTAAATCATTTTCAAAAATGATACAAGGTGTCCCTGTACTTCTTATCCACCAAGGCGCGGTTTTGAAAAACAATTTAGAGCACGAGAAAATATCCATGGAGGAACTTGAAACCGCTATACGGGAGCACGGTGTATCCAACATCGACCAGGTGGACATGGCGGTATTGGAGTTGGACGGGAGCATAAGTATTCTCACAGATAATTACAGTCGTAAGAGCGTACGAAAACGGAGAGCGCACAAGTCTATCACGAAGTGAAAATGTACGTCAAAAAGAAAGGGGCTTAGCTTTCGCTAGCCCCTTTCGAAACTCGTCGTGAATCATTTAGAGCTTCACTACCTTCTTGACAATCGTTTGGCCATCTACCGTCAAACGAACAGTGTAGATACCAGGTGTAGTGCCTTCAAAGTTGAACGTATGCTTGCCGGCATTTTGTTTTTCTACGGACGCCAACGACTGAATTTTTTCGCCTACTACGTTATACACTTCAAGAGAAATGGTAGCAGAATTATTCAGTTGATATTCGATGAGAGTGCTTCCGGCAAATGGATTCGGGAATACGGAGAACGGAACGTTCAAGCCAATCTCATCCACTTTTACCGGGAGACGGACGAAGATGGAATAATCTTCCACCTGACCGAACTGAAGATTTAAGCAAGGAGCCGGGGTAGGATTGGCCGAATAATCCGATGCAATGCGGAAGCGCAATGGTTGATCAATAACCGCGTTACCAGGAACCGTAATGGTGCCAGCGTGGAAGGTCAATACGTTGTTGTCTGTAAACACTTGCTCGGTTACAGGATCCAATTGGGTATCGTTGTTCCAGTCAATCCAAGCAAGTACGCTCTCAGGATATACGAAACCGGTTTGAGCAGACAATGAATAAGACTGTCCAATTTCCAAAGAAGTAGTATCCGAACAAGTATAATTTTGATATCCTTCAATAGCATCGTTGGAGTTCTTGTTGATAGTGCCCAACGTAACATTTGTCAGACCGATACCGCAGCAATATGCAGAAGTAGTTGGGTAACAAGAAGTAGGTTGAGGACCCGTGATGATCGCTTGAACAGTCTGTGTTACCGTATCGCAACCTGCTGCATTACAAGCAATCAACTGAACCGTATAGTTAGCATTATATGCATAGTAGTGCGTAGGATTGGCGGTGGTGCCCAAGGATGTAAAGTCGCCAAAATTCCAGCTATACGAGGTAGGCGTATTGATGGATGTTGATGTGAAATTCGTTTCACCGGTACAGGTGTTCGTCTGGAACGTATAATTAACACATGGATTTTGACCTACTGTAAAGGTTACAGCGATCGGCACTGAAGACGTGCGTGGATCGTTTGAAATAACGTTGATGTTTACCGTGTAATTACCACCAACCAATGTACCACTGTTGAAGGTCAAGGTAACCGTCTGGCTGCTGCCTGCTGTAACCGTGTCTCCAGTTGTTGTAAAGGTCATCCATGAAGGAAGGTTAGACACCGTGTACACAAGGTCGGTTCCGCCCACATTGGCAACGTCAAAGGTGGTAGTTCCTGTGGCGCCACAAGCTGGAATTGAAACGCTAACTGAAGACGTGGAGGTGTTTATATCTGGCGCTGCAAAAGTAGTGGCAGACATGCAAACCGAAGTATCAATATCATTATTAAGAATTGAAATGGTTCCATTGAACGTACCGACCGTATTGCTGGTAAAGCTAACGTTCACCGTGCCTTGAGCACCTGGGATAAGATAGGTAAACGGCGCCGAAACGATAAACTCAGGTGCATTGGAAGAAATGTTTGTCACGAAGAGCGTATCACAACCGTTGTTCAGAACGTTAAAATCACGCAACTCAGGACGATACTGCATGACACTTCCGAAGTCAACACACGAATCAGACAACGCAATGATAGGGTCACCCGTGATGGTCAAAGTACAAGGAACAAGAATGACCGGTTGAGCCGGGTCATTACTGGCAACCGGGATGGCTGCGATGTAGGTGCCGGCGGGCAAACCGGTGGTTTGGAAAGTAACCACTACGTGAGTTGTATCGGTTGCATTCACGGTATCGTTGTTTTGACTAAGTGATATCCAGCTTGGCAATCCATTCAAACCACCCCATTGAACTGCATTCGCCAGAATACGAGACGCATTTAAAGACGCATCTTCAAAATAATCGAACGCAACGAAAATTGCCTTTCCTGAACCATACGGCAACCAAGAGACGACATCCGTGCCCTGATCATCAATGACGGTATTCTTATCCGGGTTGGTAAGGTTCATCGTATATGTAGCAGATGGCGCAGTGAATGGAAGAGTTAGTCCTTGCACTAATGGGTGAGTCGGATCAACTACCGTGAGGTTATCAAATATTGCATCATTGGCAAATGATCCTGTGAAAATGCCGGTGTTAAACATGGCATCTGACAACGCGCCATTTGAACCGCAATAAATTACTGAACCACCGTTATTCAAGAAATTCTGAATAACTGGAGCCATGTTGATCCAAAAGGTGTCCAACAGGTTGTTCTTGACTTCCTGAGAAGGAATTAGTAGTACGTTTTTACCAAACAACAACGAAGAGATCAGACTAGGATTAAGGCGATATTCTTCGGTTAAGGTGTAATTTTGAAAGAACGTGTCAATGGCTTGAATGGTATTCGGGTAATTCAAGAACTGGTTGGTTCCCATTTTAAGTGACAATACACGTACAGGCAATCCGGTATTAACATCTGCATCACTCGTCCAAAATAATTCACCACCAGCAATATTAGTTACATCCATGATGTAAGACGTTGAATCTCCACATTGTGCGGTAACCACCAAAGAATCTGGATCAACATTAATTTGAGGAGCTGATTGGACTGTAACTGAAGTATAGGCCGTATCTGATTCGGTACAAGAGAAGGAAACAAACATGATGTTGTATGTTCCAGGAGCACCGTAAGCGTGCAACGGATTTTGACGATGAGAGGTGTCTCCATCACCGAAATCCCACAACCAAGTGGTAGGGCCACCAACACTTTGGTCGGTGAACTGTATGTTCGTATTCAAAGGAGGAGTAACATCACTCACAGAAAGCGCTGCGGTTGGTGCTACGGCAGATGCAATAACTGATGACCAGTGGCAACGGAAACCATCAGCAAGTACAGATCCGTCCGAATGCCATACAATCAGCATGTAGCCAGAGGTACACGTTACTGGGGTTGGCAATGTCGAGCCGCTTGTATTCATTAATTGGGTAGCTGCTACTGTTGCACCATCGTATACTTTAAAGAAATCAAAGCCGGACTCCGTAGCGAACGTATCGAACACCAACGTGATGGAAACTGCGCAAGGAGGCGCAACCAACAACGTACAATCTTCTGAATTCTGATATTGAGCTGCTGGTCCACCGGAATCATAAAGAACACCTGTGGAGTCGGTGGTTGAATTGCCGGCAATGGAACACATCGTGTATACCGTTTGGGCTGAAGACGACATTTGTCCAACCAACATCAACGAAAACACAACCAATACGTTAAGTAATAATCTTTTCATAATAATCTTGATTTCTATGTAATTGATAGTTTTCAAAAATAGGATTTTAAATAATAAGAAGCAACGAGAGAAAAAGCACCGCAAATTGGTGTCAATTATATGATTTACAGGTTTTTATAATAATTTTGAGTCAAACTCCCAAGTTCGTTCTGAACAATTTTACCGCAATGGCCAACAAGATGATTCCAAAGACTTTTCGAAGAACACTGATTCCTGCCGCCCCCAACATCTTTTCCAAGCGGTATAAATTTCTCAAAACGAGATAGACCACTACTAGATTCAGACTAATTCCAATAATAATCGTCCAGGAGTCGTAAACTGCTCGTAAAGATAAAAGGGTCGTCATCGTTCCCGTTCCTGCAATTAAAGGAAAGGCTACTGGAATGATGGAGGCCGTTTCTGGAATTTCATCCTTATACAAGCGAATCCCAAGTATCATTTCTAACGCCAGGAAAAAAATAACCAATGAGCCGGCAATGGCGAATGATTTTACATCCACCCCCAGGAAATTCAAAATAGACTCTCCTAAAAAAAGAAATGCTACCATAATCATTAACGAAACCAAGGTGGCCTGACCTGATTTGATGTATCCAACCCGCTGTTTCACTTGTAACAATGCTGGGATTGACCCAACGATATCAATGACCGCGAATAAAATCGTGGATACAGTCAGAATTTCTTTAAGGTTTAAGGATGCCATAAGGCAAAGATGCAAATCTCCGCGTAGGTTACTAAAGCCTTTTTAGTGATTTATGAAATTGGTAGAAATGCAAAGAGCGCCTGCCATGACGACAAGCGCTCTCGAATGATCTTGTAATCGGAATTATTGTTGAAGCACAAAAACGCTACGACGGAATTTCGTAGAAGCCGTTTCGATTTCCACCAGAACGACCCCTGTAGCATTTGCCGGCAAAGGCAAATCGATTTTCGGACCGTTAAACTGCTGCTTGGAAACCAAATTCCGACCAATCGCGTCCATAACTGTGATGCTAATAGCACCGGATTGGCCTGATGGACATTCAACAAGAAGTCGATGATCCAATGCATACACGTTAAAGTTGTCCGAATTCAAATTACCTACACCACTCGTTGTAATGTTGATACTGGTCGAAGTAGTCGAAGAACATCCTTCCACGGTAGTTATGGTCAAGGTCACCGTGTAGCTACCGGTTGCTGCATAGGTATGGGAAGAATTGGTAACCGTTGATGTATTTCCATCTCCGAAATCCCAGACAACACTAGCAATGTTACCAATTGATGTATTCACAAATTGCGCATCGAACCCTAGAGAACTTTCGGTAAATGATGCAACGGCATTGACTACTGCTGCCGTGACTGCTGCAGGAGCGCTAAGGCATGGAAGCAATTGAACTTGCCAATCGTAAACATAGTAGTAGTAAGTAGCCGGATTCGTAGTTGAATTGGAAGCGGTTATACTAACTAGTCCATTAATGGTGTATGGATAGGTCGCGCCACTCTGATTACGGTAGAGATTGGTAGGTGCCGTTACGCCCAACTGATAATCTCCTGGATTCGCGATGTCGAAATTAAGTGTCACGCGACTTTGACCTGCAGGGACATTCACGACTTTTGACTGAATTAACGACCCAGTTGATCCGTAGAGGTTGAACGTGCGATTACCGGCACCGGAAGCGTCCACCCAAACCGATACTAGGCGCATCGGAGCATACGTAGTGAACAATTCTTTGCCTTCAAAAGTACTGGTGTGATATCCACCTGTTCCGAAGGTGGTAGTAGTAGGTCCCAGTTGCTGAATGGTTGAAGGAAGAAATTGGCGGACAGTGTAATTTTCAGAAACAGCCAATGGAGGCGTGGTAAACGTGGCGCCCGTTCCTACGACCGCGCCAGACGCATCGTACCATTCAGCTGAATACCCTGAGAGCAATTGTGCATTCAACGTAACGGACTGATTGCTGCAAACCGCAGTGCCAGCATTCACCGATGGCGCTGGATCGTTAGTAATATTGATATAGGCAGAACGAATCAACGTGTCTGTTCCAACTGTATTCGACACAATCAATGTGACCGTATATACTCCGGGTGCTGTAAATAAATGAACAGGATTTTGCAAGGTGGACGTGGAGCCATCTCCAAAATTCCATTGCCAATTCTGTGCGATATTGGTTGACAGATCGCTAAAATGAATGGTTCCAAAACAAGTAGTCGTTACATCTGCCGAAAAATCGGCGATAGGCGCCGCCGTTGGGTTCTGGCAAAATGAAGGAGTCGAATAATCTGCCGTTTCATCACCAGCAGTATTCGCATCACCTTGTACGGCGTTAGCACCCATCCCACGACGTGCAAACACTTCCCAAATAGTGCATTTGTGTACACCACCGTACAACAGATCATCTGCTGCCAATATCGCATCACGACCATCCAGGAATCCCGGACCACATGGTTGCAATTTCATTCCTTCCATGACCAGTGCCATGGCGATGTTGTTGCCAGATGTTCCATTGATCCAATCCGCATCAAAGCCAGATTGATCAATGAGCGCCCAAGTAAGATCCCATAATGTTACGCACCAAATTTCTCCGATATCATGTACCTCGGAACTTAGCGCCAGATCCGCATAGGTTTGCGGGTTGATGTTCATATCCGTAGAATAAGGATAGCGGCGAATACCACTTCCACTGGGTGATTCACTTACTGCATACGTACCGATACCACGACCAGTAGACCCCAAATCACCGGGCTTGATGGTATACATCAATGCAAACCAATCACTCCATCCCTCGCCTCCTTGTTCACCGTTATACAAACAACTTGAATTGTTCGGCCCGCCGGTTAATCGATTGGATACACCATGCCCATATTCGTGCGCAACAATTCCGTTGTCCAAGGAGCCATCAAGATCTTGAATAATGGTCGAAGGTGGATTTAATGTACCGTTGACAACACCCCCTGCGGAAAGTACCGATTGTAAAACAGCCCCATCAGCTTGAGATATCATGACCGCTGGAATATTTGAGGTGCCTGTACCGCCCATTGAAATCGGAGAGCCGGCTTGATTATTACATACAATAACTGCAATGGCCCCTGCTGCTTCAAGTGCATTGACCTTTGAGATAAACGTGCAGGTTCCACGATCAACAACAGCAATCTTTCCAGCAATGGCACTACCATTTAGTAGCTGATCACACGCATCCGTGGAAGGAGCCGCTGCATCATTAACCAACACTAAGTCAGCAGTAATCGGTACAGTAATTACAGGTCCAAAGCCTGCGGTGATTGCCACATAGCTACCGGCAATAGATGCCGGTGAATTCACCTGAAGGCTTGCCGCAGACGCCCCCGACCAAAGATACATTTGCATACGCCCGTTTTGTCCGTCATTCGGCGTAGAGAAGTTCGCATTGTTGGTTCCTCCGCCATCTTGACATTCTGCCATCACATAATCATTGCCTGCACCTTGTCCGGAATAGTTGAATTCCTGAAAATTACCCCCAGCCTCATCGAATCCATAATGGTAAAGCACATCGTGAATCCAGTTATTCACGTAAAACAAATTTGTGAGAGAAGCGTCCAGATAGGTTCCCGGTGCTTGAGTGAAGTTAATGGGGAAATCAAAGTTCATGGCAGCACCACCATCAGCAGAAGTGCCTGGTGCATCTTGATTCGCGATATCGTCATAGGCATGTACGTTATTGCCTCGCGTAATCGTGTATTCATCGCCCGGTTGACCATTGGAATCGTGCCATCCGTAAGGTGAAGCACTTGGATCGGCTGGATTAATCAACAACGATCGAGGGCCAAAGGAAGGTGCTTCTAACGGGAAAGGATATACATTGTATGTTGGCAACAAGGAGGTTGATGTTGTAGCGGCACTTGAATGAGCCGCCACACCTTGTTGTGTAGCTGCGATCGGATTGCCCGCGCCAAAATCACACTGAACTGTCCAGTCATTCTTATCGATCAATGAACCATTCACAGCATCAATACGAAGATTCCACCAATGATCCGAATTCAATGGTGCAATATTGACATTCCAAACAAGGCGGACATTGTTCTGGCGCGGCAACAGCAACAAGGTTACCTGAATGGGTTCTGATGAAATGCCGGCTTTCGTATAAATGTATTCATTCAATGGCTTAACCATTGTAGTCAGTAGCGGTTGCTCTTGCATGACGAGGCCTAACATGTTAGCTGCCTTGCTGATTGCCTCCGTGGATGAAATTGTAGGCGTGATAGTATTCACCTTTCCCGATAAATTGTTAACAAAGCGCGAGGCGAATGATGCCACTTTCCCATCGCGAATTGCGACCGGACTCACGGCATTGAATACACGAACGCCTTTGTATGACTGTTGTACATAGACATAGGTAATTCGTGTTTTCGTAACAGTATAGAGGTCGCTTACTTCCCAGCTTTTCACATCCTCTTGTTTCAACTTCAACGATTCGCATTGTTGATCGAAGTACCATTGAATCATTGGACGCAAGGCAGCGGCTTGTGACACTTGTGCTTGGGAAAGCTGGCCATAGGCAGGCTTGGATGTGGTGCGCTGTTGTGCACTCATATGCAGCGAAAGGAGTAACAACAACGAAATAATGTGGGACTTTATCATTAGGCTTATTGTATTAATCTATAGCAAGTACTGAATTAAGGATTGAACTACCAAAAATATGACCTGAGTTACTCGTATAACGTCACACTACATCAACAATTCAAATACAATTTCAGTTATACGAAATCCATAAAAAAAGGAGGCCTTCTGGGGCCTCCTTCCATCGAATTTGTGGTTGATTCGATTATCCTTTGAGTGCCTCAGCACCAGCCACGATTTCGAGAATTTCTCCGGTGATGGCAGCCTGACGGGCTTTATTATAAGACAAACGCAAGTCGCGAAGAATTTCGCCGGCGTTGTCGGTCGCCTTGTTCATCGAGGTCATCCGTGCTCCGTGCTCGGAGGCATTGGAATCAAGAATTGCTTTGTAAAGTTGGATCTTAATCGCTTTAGGTATCAATTCCAGCACCAGTTGCTCTTTCGCTGGCTCGAATATATAATCGTTCACCGTCTTTTTAGTGGCTGTCGGAGGAACCAATGGAAGCATTTGCTCCACCATTACATGCTGTACCGCCGCATTCTTAAACTGATTGTAAACGACCAATACTTTATCATATTCACCGGCTTTGAACGAAGACATGATGTTGGATGCTACGACGGAAACGTTTTCAAAAGTGAGCTGCGAATACAAATCGTTGTGTTGTCCTACGAATACATCTTTCTGTTTGGAATAGAAGTCTGCTGCCTTTTTACCAATACAAAGCACTTTAACATTGCCTTGCTTGGCCTGTGTCGCATAGTCTTCACGCAACAAACGGTTAGTCGTACGAATGATATTCGAATTGAACGCACCGCAAAGTCCGCGGTTGGAATTGATGGCAACGATAAGAACCTTCTGTACCGGGCGAACCTTGGCAAAGTCGCCGCCGGAACTGCTATCCAGATTTCCGGAGATGTTCTCCATTATCTCTCGCAACTTGGCAGCATACGGACGCATCATGACGATCGCATCCTGCGCGCGACGCAGTTTTGCGGCACTCACCATCTTCATCGCCTTGGTGATCTGCTGCGTGGAGATGACGGAACTAATCCGGTTACGTACTTCTTTTAAGTTTGCCATTACTGGTAGGTTACTGATTACTGGTCAACGAATCCGTAGAGGTTCAAGCTTTGTATTTGGAAGACAAGTCCTTCGCGACTTTTTCAAGAACAGTGGTTACGCTGTCGTCGATTACACCTTTACGAAGCGTATCTAATACCGCTTTGTGTTGTGCATCGAGCAGTGCAAGATATTCGCCTTCGAATTCACGTACGCGGTTCACAGGTACATCGCGCAACAGATTGCGTGTACCGAGATAAATGATGGCGATTTGCTTTTCAACCGTCAACGGTGAATACTGGCCTTGTTTCAGGATTTCCACGTTTCGGGATCCTTTATCGAGAGTAGACTTCGTAGCCGCATCCAGATCAGAACCGAATTTGGAGAACGCTTCCAATTCGCGGTACTGAGCCTGGTCAAGCTTCAAGGTACCAGCCACTTTCTTCATCGACTTAATCTGTGCATTACCACCCACACGTGATACCGAAATACCTACGTTGATAGCCGGACGTACACCCGAGTTGAAAAGGTTGGCCTCCAGGAAGATCTGTCCGTCGGTAATTGAAATTACGTTGGTAGGAATATAAGCAGATACGTCACCAGCTTGCGTCTCGATGATTGGTAACGCGGTCAATGAACCTCCGCCTTTTACTTTGCCTTTCAATGACTCTGGCAGATCGTTCATCTGGGCTGCAATCGCATCCGAGTTGATGACTTTCGCTGCGCGCTCCAGCAAGCGGGAGTGCAGATAGAATACGTCTCCAGGATATGCCTCACGTCCAGGAGGACGGCGAAGCAAGAGAGAAACTTCACGGTAAGCAACTGCTTGCTTCGAAAGATCATCATACACGATAAGAGCAGGACGACCGGTATCACGGAAGTATTCACCGATTGCGGCTCCAGCCATTGGGGCGAAGAACTGCATTGGTGCTGGGTCAGAAGCAGTAGCGGAAACAACTACTGTATATGGCATTGCTCCAGCTTCGGTCAATGTTTTTACAATTTGTGCCACGGTAGAACCTTTCTGTCCAACCGCTACATAAATGCAATAAACAGCCTGACCGCGCTCGTAGAATTCTTTTTGATTGATGATGGTATCGATGGCAACAGCCGTTTTACCCGTTTGACGATCACCAATGATCAATTCGCGCTGACCACGACCGATAGGGATCATGGCATCAACGGCCTTGATACCAGTCTGAAGTGGCTCATTTACAGGCTGACGATAAATAACACCTGGAGCTTTACGTTCCAGCGGCATTTCGAAAAGTTCACCACTGATTGGTCCTTTGCCATCAATTGGATTGCCCATTGTATCAACAACACGGCCAAGCATGCCCTCGCCTACTTTCAGCGATGCAATCTTGCCCGTACGTTTTACGACGTCACCTTCTTTGATGTCGTTGGATTTACCGAGCAATACGGCTCCAACGTTATCTTCTTCAAGGTTCAATACGACGCCACGTAATCCATTCTCAAATTCGATCAACTCACCGGATTGTACGCGGGTGAGGCCGTAGATACGGGCGATACCGTCACCAACCTGAAGGACGGTTCCTACTTCTTCGAGTTCTTTTTCGGTCTTAAAACCTGCCAGTTGCTGACGGAGTATTGCGGATACTTCGTCGGGTCTTACTTCTGCCATGATGCGATTATTTGGTGTATTTGTTTACGATTGAATTCACTGCAAATGCAGCGACTAGTTCTTTTTAATGTATGGATTAACGCTAAAATCACGTGTCAGCCTACGTAATTCGGAGGAAACACTGGCATCGTATTGTTTATCGCCAATACGAATCACGAATCCACCAATCAGTTTGTTGTCCACTTTCTCAACGAGTTCAATTTCAGATTTTACACTGTCCTTAACCAACTGATATACCTGCTTGCGAAGTTGCTCATCCAGGGTAATGGCAGAGGTAACAACAGCAGTCTCAATTCCTTTTGATTTCTTGAATTGATCCACAAACTCCTTCGCAATCGCGGGGAGGTTACCTTCCCGACCTTTCCGCGTAATAATTTCGAAAAATGCAGTAGACAATTTAGAGGCAGAAGAAAACACCGCCTTCAGAATGCTAAGCTTCTTATCGGAAGGAATAATAGGATTTGACAATAACAAGTTAAGATCGCGGTTGGCATCACAAACGGATACAAACTGCAGCATATCGGCATTTACGGCATCCAACACACCTTGCTCGCGAGCAAGGTCAATCAGTGACTTGGCGTATCGTTTTGCGACTTTAGTTTCCAGCATGGCCGATGAGTATTGTTTCCGAAAAACGGATTAATTCATTTTAATGTCTTTCAACATAGACTGTACAAGATCTTTCTGTTTCTGATCATTACTGAGTTCAGCGCGAAGGATCTTTTCTGCAATCTGCACGGACATAGTAGCCACCAGGTTTTTCAATTCGGTCACTGCGGCGTTCTTTTCTGTTTGAATCGCTTCGCGGGTCTGAGCCATGATTTTATTGCCTTCTGCCTGCGCCTTTTCTTTGGCTTCAGCGATGATTGCATCTTTGGTGTCACGCGCTTCTTTCAGCATGCGATCACGCTCCAAGCGGGCTTCCTGCAAGAGGCGTTCGTTGTCTGCTTTCAAAGAGGCCATTTCTTCCCGCGCTTTTTTAGCGGTGTTCAATGCTTCTGCGATACTGTGTTCACGGTCGCTAAGCATTTGAAGAATCGGTTTCCAGGCGAACTTCTTGAGGATGAACAACAGAATCAGGAAAGAAACGGTCATCCAGAAAACTAGACCGATGGAGGGTTGTATCAATTCCATGAGAGGAGGATTTTTTTGTTTTTATTCAATTCAAGGAATAAATCTCCTTGATACAGCCAACCGCTGCACCAAGGAGATTCAAAGCGATTAGCTCTTGAACACGACCAAGAGACCAACTACCATCGCGAAGAAGGCGGCGCCTTCCACGAGAGCAGCGGTCAAGATCATGTTAGCGCGGATGTCGCCAGACGCTTCAGGTTGACGTGCGATTGATTCCAAGGCAGAACCACCGATACGACCGATACCGACACCTGCGCCAAGAGCAGCAAGACCGGCACCCAAAGCTGCAACACCATAGCCAAGACCAAGGTTGCCTGCTTCCAGGAGAATTGAAGATAACATAGAGATAAGTATTAAGGGTTAATAAAGAATTCGATCAATGACTATGAGAAGATTCGTGTCCTTCGTGATGATGCTCTTCGATGGCTGATCCGAAATAAATGGCGGACAACAGGGTGAAGACAAACGCCTGTAGAAAAGCGACTAGCAATTCCAACAGACTCATGAAGATGACGAATGCGACGGAGAAGACGGAGACGCCGAGACCTAAACCGGTGCTCATTTCTCCGAAGATGAAGATCAAGCTAAAGAAAGACAATGCAATGATGTGACCCGCCGTGATGTTAGCGAAAAGTCGAATCATCAGTACAAACGGGCGGAGGAAAACCCCCAAGATCTCAATCGGCGTCAACAAAACCAATACGCCAGCAGGAACACCCGGCATAGCAAAAATGTGCTGCCAGTAGTTCTTATTAGCACTAACCGTAGTGATGATAAAAGTGATCAATGCCAATGTCATGGTCACCGCGATATTGCCCGTCACATTAGCTCCACCAGGAATGATTGGAATTAATCCTAACAGGTTGTTGATCCAAATAAAGAAGAACACCGTCAACAAGTACGGCATGTATTTCATGTATTTTGGGCCAATACTCGGCTTGGCAATTTCATCACGCACGAATACGATCAATGGCTCCACAAAAGACTGAAGTCCTTTTGGCGCTTGTCCTTCGTTTCGACGATAGGCAGATGCCACAGAGAGGAAAATCCAAAGCAATAACGCGATGCTGAACAGTAAAGAAGCGACATTCTTCGTAATGGAAAGATCGTATGAATGTGCAGTTGCTTCCTCGTTAACCGTCGTCAGACTCGCCTCCATTTCACCCATTTCATGAACGGCAACTACTTTCCCTTCCTCCAACTTATATCCGTCGTACGACATTTCTTCGTGATGGAAACGACTTGACATGAATACTGAAAGGCCACGCTCACTATTGTAAATGATGACCGGTAGCGGAACGGATACGGAGGAATGTCCTTCGCCCCACAAATGCCAATCGTGTGCATCAGTGATGTGCTCAACAATCATCTTCCCGGCATCAAACTTTTCCGAACTCTCTTCAGAAGCGCTGGAGGAAAATGCTGTCAACAGAAAAACACCTGTTATCAGCAAGCGGAAAAAACCCTTAAGTGATTTATTGTGAGTTGATTGCGTCATGGCCACGAAATGCGGATTTTCAAAAGTGAGCGCAAAAGTAGTCATTCATATGCATAGACCAAAGATGAAATTATACGTTGTCAAAAGTAACGTCTACATACAATGGTTGATAACCCTTTAATCGACTGTTTTTCAGCAGAATGAATAAAAATTAAACCTTTCGTTCGGTACGAGAAAATCGGTAGGCCACCGCTACTTCAAATACCGTGAAAAAAGCATAGTTGACCACAAAAGTGAGGACAAAAGGAATGACGGCAGTGCTATTCAATACGGCAAATACGACGAGCACGCCAAGGTGAAGAAACAACTTCAAGGTCGTAGCAGCCATGTAATAACGAATGAAAACAGCTGGCTTCCCCTCGGATGTACGCATCAAGCCGAAATGAAAAACAGCCGTAAGTACATAAAAGTAGCAACTAATCGGCACTACATAACGGGGAGCGAGAACAGCTGGAAATACTCCTGAGAGCATCCAAATTAGCGCGAAAACGACTACTGAAAATAACGTTAATTGCAGAAGGTATCGTGCCATAGGTGCGTAAATAGGCTTCAATCGCCGGAAGGTTTCTTCTTGTTGATTTGCAGGAAATCCTTGATGCTTAAATAAAGTGCCGCTGCAATGCCAAAAAGACTAAGCAGCAAAGTGAAAACAGGGGTCTTCCAAGCAAACCATTGATCGATGTAGTATCCACCGAATGTACAAACTGCCATAATCACCAGCATCTGGGTGCCCATGGAAGCATACTTCATCACTGAGTAATTAGACGGCCGACCGCTCTTTGTTGGTGTTGGTGTTGTCGACATGCTTGATGTCCTTGATAACCGGACCCATGTTGCACGAACCGGTAAACGAAGCCCCGACTTCTACCACCAGTTTTCCGGTGACGATGTCACCCGTAATACGAGCAGTAGACTTAAGGAAAGATAGTTCGCTGACATTGATTTTCCCTTTAATGGTACCGGAAATGTCTGCATTTTGGCTGTTAACATCCCCTTCAATGACGCCGGTGGTGCCAACCACGACCTTCGCTTTAGAATGAACATGACCGAAAACCGTTCCGTCGATCCGAATATCGCCGGCCGAACGTATATCTCCTTCGATCACTGTTCCAGCGCCAATAAGGTTGATGGATTGAGATGCCGCAACATCGGAAGATTTACTGTCGCTTGAATAGGGTTTATTTTGCTTGAACATGTGGTGTTCCTCCAAAATTTTACAAATCGTATGACTAAGGTTGTTTTTGTGTCGAGGGGCAACAAATATAGGACAATTCCCGACTTGGCAAAAGTCAGATTTAAAGAGGTGAATAGCTCCGACTGATATCACGCATTTTGCCGAGTGACCTTTATCCTATTCAAAAAAATGCTTTTGGTAGAATTTTGAATAAAAATCAAGAGCCATGAAAACTATCCGATTTCTTCTAGCGGCACTGCTTCCATGGATACTGTCTTCCTGTACCGTTAACCGGACCTTGAGTTATCAGCAACTGGACTTAAGATCAGACTTGCAGCCAGGAGCTTCCACCATGGTAGCCTTTCAAGATTTACGATCGGTCGTAATCTCTGGTAAAGAAAAGAAAAGCTTCTGTGGCCACGTTAATTCAACGGCACAGATTGGATACAACATACAAACCAAAGATGGATTATCATTATCTACAGACTTCGCTATGTCTTTGGCACGTTGGTTAAACGACCATGGAACCACCGCTAATTACATTGTCACAGAGCCCGATTGGAGTGCGGACTCGATCATTAAAATGTATATCAAAGATGGCAAAAGTCGCCTGTTTTATTTCCGTATCCATGAATGGGAGTCCCGGGCTACTCCGCTTTTCTCTACCATTCGGTATGAAGTGAAATTCGAAATTCAACTGCAAGTATTCGATGTCATGGGGGCGCTCTTGGCTACCTCAGAAGTGATTGGCAGTAAAGAGAAAGAGGAAGGCATGGCCGTTAGCATGAAAAAATTACAGGATTTTTCCGACAATGTTCTTCGTAACTCGCTGGAAGATTTGCTCACCAAAGCGTCTGCGAAAACGATAAGTCGAACTGCTCCCTTTTAAACTATTTATAAAATGACCGGAAAAAGCTGTCGTACTCGACGGCTTTTTTTTGCTTCAGCAACTCTGCGAGATTATTCGCTGAAATAGCAAACTGCTGGTAATTGTCGGAACTTACATTTCCATATACAGCATCGTTGTCAAAGAGATGCGTGTGATAGCTCATAGCGTCTGCTTTGTCCGTTAACGACATCACTACAAAGATCTTGTACCGATGATCCAGCATATATTCCTGGATCGTGAGCGACTTGCTGGAATAGTTGGTAGCATTGAAGCTAGCCAATTTGTTTTTCAGTCGAGCCACATCAAAAGCGCCGCCAATGTTCTGCACAATGATTACTTCATAATGCACCGTATCAGGAATATATGTGAATGCTCGTTTAACTGCATTGTCGGAAACAGGCGCGACAGGAGCTGGCGCCAACGGCGTCTTTCCATTGTTTGCTTTAATGTAATCCAGAATATTCTGGGCTTCGTCTTTGACAGGGTTTTCCGGAAACATTCGTACCACTTCACTCAAGGCTGCTTCAAACTGTGGTATTGGTTGTGTGCGGCCGATACTCAGGGCGCGCAACAAATCAAACTGCGGCATGTAAACATTCTCGGGGAACTGCAACAACGCCTGATTGCGACGCTGAATGACGGTAGCATATTCAGCGTTCAGGTATTTCCGATACGTCTCTTCGTAAAAAACCTCCAGCTCTGATTTCTTTGCACCCAACTGCGTTGCATACTCTGGATTCCGAAGAATCTCTGCATAATCCGTTGTGGCATACTTGGTCAAGATAAGATTCTTGTAATAGGCCATCTTATCGGCATCCCCGGACTTATCATACATCCGATAGAGTTGATAATAAGTCTGAACCTCATATTTGTTGCCCGGATATTTATTTAGCAATTCTTCAAACATGGCAATCGAACTTTTCACATCGGAAAGTTGTTCCCGATAAAGCATGGCCGCGTTATAATAGGCATCAATAATCTTAGTGGTAGATTTATCCAATGCCTCCGGCGAAGAAGGAATGTTCTTCAGCAATTCGTTCTTGATGGCCTCTGTATCCACTTTCTTGTCAACCGACTTGCCACTCGTTGTATCGGTAGTCTGCCCTTCCTGCTCATCAGGCACCTGCACTAGCATCTCTTTATTGCTTCTGCGCCAATTGTCTTCCAACTTTCGGTTTCCCCATCGCTTGGTGAACTCATTAAATCCGAAACTAACTGCTTGCGGATTATAGAAATACCAATTAGCTCCACCCTGTTGATTATACTGGTTAGTTTGCGATTGCTTGTCGTTGGTGAAAATCTGATTCGCTTGTTGTTGAGCAGCTGCTGCCTCCTGCTTCTTTTTGGCTTCAGCTTCCTCTTTCTTTTTCAACATGTCCGTTACAACGGCACTCTGCTGCTCAGGCGTCATAGCGGCCAGCTGCTGCAAACTGTCCTCGCGAGCGATCGTATTTAGATAACGAACCAATTTGGTTAGACTGTTTCTACGCTGAAGGATTTCGGAATATTCCGGGTAATCATTTGGCATGTTGGTAATGACGCTGTCGTAGTATGCCTGCGCGATTTTATAATCAGGAATGGCAAACTTGATCTTGGCCAGTTCCAGGTAAGACAACGCTTTTTGGTTCTTGTTGTTGGTGCTGCTTTGGACGGAAAGATTGAGATAGGCAATCTCGTCGTCATATCGACCCTCTTTCTTTGCGATGCCCGCTTGGGCAAAATAAATCTGATCCAGAAAGTCTTTGTTCTTGGGGTCTTTCTCTAATTTTTCAAGTTCTTTTTTAACCTCGTCGCTGCTTCCGCTGCTGGCATCGTAACACCGCGCGCGGTTGATACGTGCATTGAACGCCATCTCATAAGGCGCATTCATCTTGATCACCTTGGTGTATAGCGCAAATGCCGGTGGAAAATTATCGGACTGCTGATACAATTGTGCGAGGATGTATTTGAAACGAATACGGTTTTCGCGCGAAGGGGCTTTTTCAGCCGAATACTTTAAATGTTCAATGGCATTTTGGTAATCTTTTACTTGAATGTAAAAATCTGCTGCAGTTGCTTCGAGCTCCCAACGTGATTTTTTGGGGAAATCAGGAATGTTACGCAAGTAATCGAGCTTGTCGGAGGCTTCGTTCAGCTGGGTAAGTTCAAGGTAGGTCTTGGCAATCCACATGGAAGCGATGTAGCGTCCAGGTTCAGTCTTGTAGGTGCTTTCGACATACTTGAAAGCATCCATCGCCTGGAAATATTCGTGTTTAAAGAATTGAGCCTGCCCCCACAAGTTCCAGTTGTCGTCAATCCAATGTTCCGAAGTCGGCTTCTCATTCCCGCGTTTGTCGTACATGGTATGCTTGGAAATGACCGTAGACAATCGTTTAATGGCATCATCCATCTCCGGATAGGCCATTTTCGCCTTCTCAGCATTGGCGTATGGAAAAACACGTAAAATTCGATCGTACGAATCGGTATGAGCAGATGCCAGTTTCTGCTTACCCTCATCGATCTTAATTCCAGCATTATAAAAACCATTGTAATGCGCCGAAAGATTATGGCAATTACGGTTAATAAATGTGTCTTTCGTCTGCGAGCACGCCGAAAAAAAGAACGCAGCGGCGCCGACAAGGAAACAGAAAGACCACAGGGAATGGCGCTGGAAGCGTCGAAACAACATTGAGAAAGGTAATAACTGCAAAACTGCGAAAATATTTTAAAAGGAGGGGTATATGTGTCTGCTTAAAGTGATGAAAAACACATTATTTAATCACAACCACATCGCTTCGATTGAATGATTCCTGATAAAAGAGTAGGTTTGGAGTTCTGAAATGACGGAAAAGAAGCAAAAAAAGTGGCTTAAGCGGCTTAAGAACCGCTACCGGTTGGTCATTATGAATGAAGATACCTTTGAAGAGAAGGCTTCCTTCAATCTACGACCGATGAACGTATTCGTGGCTACCGGGATCGCCATCATCCTGCTAATCACAATTACGACCTTCATCATCGCTTTTACACCACTGCGCGAATACATTCCTGGATACGCCGATGTGAAAAGTCGTCGCCAGGTGATTGCCTTAGTACAAAAAGCAGATTCCTTACAACGATCATTGAATGCGCACGACCTCTTCCTGGCCAACCTCCGCATGATCATTAATGGTAAGTTCCCAATAGATTCCTCCGTTGAAAAACCCGGATCGTTGCAGCGCTATGATACAATCAAGGAGCTTGGCAGATCCACAGAAGACTCCCTGCTTCGTCGGGAAATTGAAGCACGCGACCCGTTCTCGTTGAGCATTTCGGAAGAGGCCTCCATGAGCAACAGCATCCGCAGCTTTCTATTTTTCCCGCCAATCAAAGGAACCGTGTCCAACCGTTTCGACATGATCAATAAACATTATGGCGTCGATGTAGTGGCAGCCTCCAACGAACCCATCAAATCCACCCTGGATGGGACCGTGGTGTTGTCTAATTTTACGTCGGAAACCGGCTGGGTCATTGGCATCCAGCACAGTAACAACTTGTTCTCCTTTTACAAACACAACTCTTCGCTGTTAAAAAAGACCGGGGATTTTGTTAAAGCTGGGGAAGTTATCGCCGTTATTGGAAATTCAGGAGAAGTCAGCTCCGGTCCTCACCTTCATTTCGAGCTTTGGTTCAACGGCAGCCCCCTTGATCCGGTCAAATACATCGCGTTTTAAATCCTGTCCAACCTGCGTTGAATTACTAATTCAACAGATTGGTTGAAAATGCTCTTGGTCGGTACGGACGGAATGATGTAATTTTAAGGGCGGAAAAATTCTTCCACATACTACACATGGGACTCCTTTCATTCATTAGTCGCCAATTGGCCGCCATCGCTGCTGTGCGGTTGCGCGCCTGGAGTCGACAAGGAGTAGCGAGTCAGGAACGCATTTTTCAGGAATTAATACGCAAAGGACGAAAGACCGCTTTCGGCCGTGATCATGACTTCAGATTCATCCAAACCTATCAGGACTTTAAAACACGTGTTCCTGTGCGTGATTACGAAGGTCTCTCCTCCTATTTCGAACGTGTGAAAAGATATGAACCAGATGTATTATGGCCGGGTCATCCTCTTTATCTGGCTAAAACGTCTGGTACCACTTCCGGCACGAAATACATCCCCATCACACGTGACTCAATTCCTAATCACATTCATTCGACGCGTGATGCCTTGTTAAATTATATTCACACTACCGGTAAAAGCAGATTCCTTGATGGCAAGATGATTTTCATCTCCGGCTCACCGTTGCTTGACAAAAAAAATGGCATACTAACGGGGCGACTATCTGGTATTGTCAACCACCACGTACCGGGCTACCTTCAACGTCATCAACTTCCAAGCTTTCAAACGAACACACTCGAAGACTGGGAGACTAAAGTTGAAGCCATCGTGGAGGAGACGCTCTCGCAAGACATGCGTTTCATTTCGGGTATTCCGCCGTGGGTGCAGATGTATTTCGATCATCTTCAATCTCGAACGGGAAAAAAAGTCAAAGATCTTTTTCCAAATTTCGAATTGTTCGTTTATGGTGGTGTAAACTATGAGCCTTATCGAAAAAAATTAGAGCAAAGCATTGGACGAAAGATCGACTCGATTGAGTTGTATCCTGCGAGTGAAGGGTTCATTGCTTTTCAGGATCGTCAAGATGACCCCGGATTACTACTCATGCTAAATAGCGGCATCTTCTTTGAGTTCATTCCTGCTACCGAGTTTCATCAACCTTCGCCCAATCGCTTGTCCCTTCGCGACGTTGAAGTAGGCGTGAACTACGCGCTAGTAATCAATTCAAATGCCGGCTTGTGGGGATATAACCTGGGTGATACCATCAAATTCGTATCGAAAGACCCCTACCGCATCGTTGTAACAGGTCGAATCAAACACTTCCTGTCAGCAAGCGGTGAGCATGTCATCACGGAAGAAGTAGAACGAGCCCTGATAGAAGCCTCCACCCAGCAACACGCGGAGGTCGTTGAATTCACCGTAGCTCCTCAACTAAATCCTCCCGAAGGAGGCCTTCCCTATCACGAGTGGTTCATCGAATTCGACCGTCAACCTGATGATATGGAGCTTTTCATCCGCGCAGTCGATGATAGCATGCAGCGTCAAAACAGTTACTACCGCGACCTCATCGAAGGTCAGATGTTGCAACGACTGAAAATCCGACCGCTTAAAAGCGGAACATTCCGTGACTACATGCGCAAACTTGGAAAACTAGGAGGCCAGAATAAAGTTCCTCGACTTTCCAACGACCGTAGTATCGCGCATTTGCTTTCTTCCTAATTCACGCTAATGATGCCCGGACTTTTTTCGGACGCCAACTCAATTCGGGTCATCGATATGGATGGTCAAGTCGATTATTTCGTGTCGGCATTTTCCACACAGATTGCCGACCGACTGTTCCTTGAGCTATCTGAAAACATCCATTGGCAAAAAGACCGACTGACTGTATTTGGCAAAGAATACGTCATGGAGCGACAAGTAGCCTGGTATGCAGATCAACCATTCCAATACACATATTCCAAGTCCACGAAAATCGCTCTTCCTTGGAGCGTCTCCCTGATCGAAATCAAGAATAGCATCGAACAACTGACCGGATTTTCGTTCAACGCATGCTTACTGAATTTATATCCTACTGGTAGCGACGGCATGGGGTGGCACAGCGACGACGAAGATTCACTTGTAAAACATGCGCCAATCGCTTCTGTCAGTTTTGGTGCTGCACGAAATTTTTCATTTAAGCACAAACACTCCGGGAAGAAACAATCCATCTTTCTGGAACACGGTAGTTTGCTGACTATGACCGGAGAATTACAATCACATTGGTGGCACAGCTTGCCAAAATCAAAACGTATTTTTTCAACGAGGATTAATCTGACTTTTCGAACCATGAAATAATGTATTTGGGCAGAAATCGTGTCCGGCTAATTAATTCCTTTCGACACAATAACTGAAACGACCACGAATTGCTACCTTCGTTTTCGTGAATTCCGAAAAAAGACATATCGCCATCCTGGGCTCCACCGGCTCCATCGGTACTCAAGCCCTGGAAGTCATCCGAGAACAAAAAAACCGTTTCATGGTGGAGGTGCTTACCTCCAATAATCGCATCGACCTACTCATACAACAGGCCATTGAATTTCAGCCGGACGCTGTGGTGATTGGTGATGTCACGAAATATGAGGCCTTAAAATCGGCCCTGGCTGATCATCCGATCAAAGTGTATGCTGGTGCAGACGCATTGGAGCAGGTCGTCCAAATGGACCAAATAGATATGGTGCTGACAGCGCTGGTCGGTTACGCAGGATTACGCCCTACCCTGGCAGCTATCCGTGCAGGAAAGCACATCGCACTCGCCAACAAAGAAACATTGGTAGTAGCAGGAGAGCTTGTTACCGCCTTAGCAAAGCAGAAGTCAGTCAATATCTATCCTGTTGACTCGGAACATTCCGCCATCTTTCAATGCTTGGCTGGTGAATGGCATAATCCCATTGAAAAAATTTACCTCACTGCATCCGGCGGACCATTTCGCGGCAAGTCGCGCGAGTATCTGGCGAATGTCACCAAAGAACAAGCTCTGAAACATCCCAACTGGGACATGGGTGCCAAGATCACGATCGACTCCGCATCGCTGATGAACAAAGGGTTGGAAGTAATTGAAGCAAAGTGGCTCTTTGGATTGCAGCCCGAACAAATTGACGTCATCGTTCATCCGCAAAGCATCATCCACAGCATCGTACAATTTTGTGATGGATCAATGAAGGCGCAGATGGGACTGCCGGACATGAAGCTGCCCATCCAGTATGCGATCGGATATCCTGAACGACTTTCAGCTACTTTTCCACGTTTCGATTTCTTCAATTACCCTTCACTAACTTTTGAAAAGCCCGACACCTCCACGTTCCGAAATCTTGCATTGGCCTTAGAGGCGATGAAGCGTGGCGGAAACGCGCCGTGTATCATCAACGCTGCAAATGAAGTAGCCGTCGCAGCATTCCTTCAAGATCGTCTCGGCTTTCTGGAAATGACAAACATGATTGAAGAATGTCTAGAACGCACATCGTTCGTTGCACATCCTACGCTGGATGATTACATCGCCACGGATGCGGAAACTCGCCGTATCGCCAATGATTGGATCGTTGCCTGATGGTATGAGTTAAACCCTGTTAATTGTGAATAATGGCTTCAGCCAATCGAACAAGAGGGCGCTGATTTCGTATCTTTGCCATAGCACGATTGTGACCGAACCGATCATTCGTCTCTATTAAAATAAACAAACTCATCCATGGCGGGACTTATCATGGCCGCCCAGTTGATTCTGGGTCTTTCCATACTAGTTACACTTCACGAATTAGGGCATTACTTGGCTGCGCGCGCTTTCGGCATCCGTGTGGAGAAATTTTATCTGTTTTTCGATGCCTGGGGATTCAAGTTCTTCTCGTTCCGAAAAGGTGACACCGAATACGGTATGGGCTGGTTGCCACTTGGCGGATATGTGAAAATTTCCGGCATGATTGACGAGAGCATGGATAAGGAACAGATGGCGCTACCGGCACAGCCATGGGAATTCCGTTCGAAACCAGCTTGGCAACGACTCATCGTGATGATTGCCGGTGTTGTCATGAATGTGATCCTTGGCGTAATCATTTATACGGTTGTATTGTTTAGTTACGACAAACAATACCTGGCGAATGAAAATGTCACCGACGGTATTTATGCATTTGATCTTGGAAAAGAAGTTGGATTGCAGAACGGTGACAAGGTCATCGCTATCAATGGCAAAGTAGTAGTGCGCTTCGACGACCTGCTTTCCTCACGTGTCATCTTTGGATCAACCCTTACTGTGGACAGAAATGGAAAAACAGTTGAGGTAGTTGTTCCTGATAATTTTTACCGCAAGACGCTGGATGCTGGTAAGGGTAATTTTATAGGACCCTTCCGAGCAGGATTAGTAGTAGACAGCGTGGTAACAGGGAAACCTGCCGATGCCGCCGGTCTGCAAAAAGGCGATCGGATCATTACGCTAAATGATCTCCGCACTTTTTCCATGGACCGTACACGAAAAATTATCGGCGAGAACAAAAGCCGCCCGATTTCACTGCGTGTAGTCCGCGGACAGGACACATTATTGATTCAGCCGGTCGTCAGTGACTCCGGTCTAATTGGCATCACGTATCACAACGATTACGGCAACTACCCATTGACCAATTATTCCTTAGGAACAGCCATGTCGTATGGAAGTTCTGATGCCATGGAAGCCATCACGTCGAACATCAAAGGGCTTAAGCAAATTTTTACAGGAAAAGAAAAAGCCAGCGAATCGATACAGGGACCTATTGGCATCGCCGCTATCTATGGAGGCATTTGGGACTGGCGTAGATTCTGGGCAATCACCGGTTTACTTTCAATGGTGCTGGCCTTCATGAACATTCTTCCTATTCCTGCACTAGATGGAGGACACGTCCTCTTCTTATTGGTGGAAGTCGTAAGTGGTCGACGGTTGCCTGATAAATTCCTTGAAAAGGCGCAAATGGCTGGCATGATCATCCTTTTATCACTGATGGTTTACACATTGGGCAACGATATCTGGAAGCACCTTATCAACTAACGACTGTCGTTTTCTTGTTGCCGGTTGATTGAATTAACTTTGATCTTTCAACGATACTTGCAGGATGAAAACATTTGTCCGGTCCCTGCTTTTCTTTCTTCCAATCGTTCTTGCTACAGCTAGTGCCCAATCCCCTAGCGACCAGAAAAAAGCATCGCGAATTCTTTTGATTCCCTATCAACCGGCCATGCATTTGTCGGATGCAGATATGGACATCGCCACCTATTCTGAAATGGATTTGGGGCAAGTACGCACCGAGATCCGCGAAGGATTATTGCGAGCACTCCGATCCGATTTGAATCCATTGTACGATGTTAGCGTTCTTCAAAGTGACCATGTGGGTGACGACGAGAATGACCTGGCATTGATTTACAGATCAACCTTTTTTCAGCAGGATACAATCTGGCCCATTAGTCATCCGCAGCAAGATTCACTCTTGCAGATGAAACGTTTTTTCTACGCACAAAAAAAGAAACTGAAGCCGGTGGAAAATCGTTTTATGAATGTCGGGTTCTATGATCAGCAATTGATTAGCGATCTTGCCCGAAAATACAATGCAGAACTATTTGTTTTTCTGAATGAGGTAGAAATCAAAACGAATTACGACGACTGCACGACTCCTGCATCACAGGTATGTGATCGAGAAATTCGTGTTCATTATTCAGTATTTGACCGTAATGGCAAAGAAGTGCATGGTGATTTGGCTATTTCGCATTTTCCATCAAATACTAATGACGTGCGACAGATCATTAAAACTAGTTTTCCAAAAATTGCAGACTATATTCGTCTATCATTGAACAAGGACTGATTAGCGAACGGGAAATACGCGCAGTGGTCCGGAAATAAAAATCGGGCGCTCGCCGTTCCACAAGGTGTCATTATCGTCCCAAACGAGCAAATAGTTAATGTCCATTTCTTGCAATTGCTGTTTCTCGGAAACGCCAGCCGACTCCATCTGACCAAAATACTGCACCTCATTTTCAAAAGCTACTTGTAAAGACGATGAATAACGATGCCGAAATTTAGATTCAGAATTTCGTGAGGCTACCGAACGGCTGAGTAGATTTTTTTCATGCAACTGTTTTGCTGCATCGTATACCAACCTGTCATCTTGATAGGTTGTGTCGAGTGTCCTAAAGGGATGCATCAATGCGGCTGATAACTCACGGACTCCCATGTCTCGATCTTCTGCGAACAACAACTCCTTGATAGGTCGTTTCACAGCAACAACAACGGTTATTAAAAGACCTAAAAACACCAGCGACTGAATACTATTTTTACCAATAAATGCGCGCAGTATAACACCTATCAAAAGTAGCATCATCCATGTGCAGATCCAGGTATAACGTGTGTGAAATAAGATCAAGGAATAGCCGCCGTAGAAGAGCACTAGAAACAACATCGGGTAAAAAAATGAAGGGTCTCTGATGTCCATTTTAGCCCGTTGAAAAAACAATCCTACTAAAAGTACAAGGAGAAACACCCATCCTAGTTGTCGCCTGAAATCGAAATACCAAATCGATTGCAGGTTACGCTCGATTACACCGAGCAGATGAAGGGCATCCGAATTATTTTCAAGTGGATGCAACGGCGTCAGGTGCACTGCTTCCATGGGTTCTTCCCACGCTGAAATCGCAGTAGAGGAAACAGGTTTTGTCAACCCTCCTGTAAGAACTGGCAGACGCATGATTTGCCCTGGCAATGGGGCTACTTCCCTGGTGTTGTTAAATCGTGCTGCTTCGCTAACAGTAAAGTGATGGTAATGGTAGCTAATGATCGTACTCCATCCTCCACAAATGAATAAGAAAACGAGTAGCGTCTTTGCTGCTTTTGTCCATACGATTTGATAGCCCACCTTACGATGATGCCACAATGAAGCGAGGAATAAAATTAAAAACATCGGCAAACCGAATGCTTTAGACAAATATAGTAAGCCTCCAAGCAAACCGAACTTAACTGCAAAACGATCGGTGCGAGTCCACAAGGGACCAGCAATCATTTTCTCCAGCAAAGACATGGTCAATGTAAAGAATAGCAAATCGGAAGTAGCCGTTAGGAATGCATATGACAGCAGAAATGGAATGGCCACTACTTTAAGCAGCACTAACATTGGATGAGCAGGAATGGTTCGATCAATAATTCGTTGCCAACGATTCAATGCTAAATAGGCCAAAAAAACCTGTAGTAACTTGAATGCAACAATGGAACCCAATCCTGCGAGCAACATGGGGGCCATCAACCAAGGAAGCAACGGACTCCAATAACCGTTTACCGCGGCAGCCCACTGTCCTGACCCATATAGCCTTGCCAATTGAAAGTACTGGAAAGCATCCGGATTATTAATATAACAGTAAAGCTGTGGCCAAATCACCGCTGCAACAGCAAGGAAGACAAATCCGATGATACGGTTGGCAGAAGTTCGCACAGAAATGACAGATAGCGGTGATTGAATGCAAATTAACACGATTTCTTTCATTCCTGACATGCGGTAGATTTCCGTAACTTTGCAACTCACTTATTTAGTCTCCATCATCATGAAAAGCGAAACGCTCGTTAACAACGAATTTGGCATTGCAGAGGCGCTAAAAGCGCTAGGCATTAACGATCAGAATCCCGGAACCGGAACTGGCACACAATGGGTTCATTCTAACGGTCCTGTTCTTGAATCTTATTCTCCGGTAGACGGACAGCGCATCGCTGCAGTCCATCAATCAACAGAAGCGGATTACGAAGCCACCATGCAACGATCTGCGGAAGCATTCAAAGTATGGCGCAATATGCCCGCTCCTAAGCGCGGTGAAATTGTCCGTCAGGTAGGTGAAGAACTCCGTAAATACAAAGAACCACTCGGAAAGCTTGTCTCCTATGAAATGGGGAAAAGCCTTCAAGAGGGACTGGGAGAAGTACAAGAGATGATTGACATCTGCGATTTCGCTGTTGGCTTATCACGTCAATTGTATGGCCTCACCATGCACAGCGAACGTCCCAAACACCGCATGTACGAACAGTGGCATCCGCTGGGTATTGTTGGCATCATCTCAGCGTTCAACTTCCCGGTAGCTGTTTGGAGTTGGAATGCAGCCATTGCCTGGGTATGTGGCGACGTTTGCGTATGGAAACCTAGCTCTAAAGTTCCACTCTGCGCCATAGCTTGCCAGAACATCATCAGCAAAGTTTTTCGTGACAACCAAGTTCCGGAAGGCGTTAGTTGTGTTTTGATTGGTAATCATGTCGGCGATCGGATGAACAATGACTCACGTGTTCCAATGATCTCTTTCACTGGGTCTACTCGCATCGGTCGTCGTGTTGCCGGGAGTGTCGCCCAACGATTCGGTCGTACCATCCTTGAATTAGGAGGCAACAACGCCATCATCGTATCAGAGCATGCTGACTTAAATATGGTGTTGGTCGGTACAGTATTCGGTGCGGTTGGTACTGCCGGACAACGTTGCACAACTACTCGCCGATTGATTGTTCACGAAAGTGTGTACGATAAAACACTGAATGTCCTAAAGAATGCTTATGGACAATTGAGCATCGGCAATCCACTCAATCCCGCGAATCACGTCGGACCACTGATAGACAAAGGTGCCGTACAGCAATACCTCGATGCCATTGAGCACGCTAAAAAAGAAGGCGGCAAAATGGTTGTGGAAGGTGGTGTATTGGAAGGTGAAGGTTACGAAAGTGGCTGTTATGTAAAACCTTGCATCGTGGAAGCAATGAACTCCTACCAAATCGTTCAGGAAGAAACATTCGCTCCAATCCTGTACGTTATGAAGTACAAGACAATTGACGAAGCAATCTCCCTGCAGAACGATGTTCCACAAGGATTATCATCTGCCATCTTCACGAACAACATGCGTGAAATGGAGCAATTCCTTTCTCAAGAAGGAAGCGACTGCGGCATTGCAAACGTGAACATCGGCACAAGTGGCGCTGAGATTGGCGGAGCATTTGGTGGTGAGAAAGAAACCGGTGGCGGACGCGAGTCTGGTTCTGATTCCTGGAAAGCTTATATGCGCCGTCAGACAAATACGATCAACTACTCCAGCACACTTCCATTGGCGCAGGGAATTAAATTCGACCTTTGATCCACTAACTTTTCTATTACAAAGCAACCTTCGGGTTGCTTTTTTAATGCACTTCCATGAACTACAAATTGATCCTCCTGCTGCTGACTTTGAACCTGAGCGCATGGGCACAAAACACCCTTGAAGACGGAATCTGGCATGCAGACCTTCAGCTAAACGATAGCACTAACCTCTCGTTTATCTTAAAGACCTCTGCAGGAACCATGGTTATTGAAAACGCCGATGAGCGAATCGAGTTGACAGATATCCGATACGAAGACGATTCCGTGTGGGCTCGCTTTCCGTATTACGATTCTGAGCTTCGGTTCACCAACCTTGGTCCGTTATTGAACGGAGAATTTGTAAATCACGGTAAGACCTCCAACAATGTTCTCTACTTCCGTGCTTTGAAAGACATGCCCTATCGCTTTACACTTCAACCCTTGCCTGCTTCCGGAAATCTTTCAGGTCGATGGCAATTGATTTTTGATGGTGAAGAGGGCGTCAACAAATCGAACGTAGCCATTTTTAATCAAAGGGGAAACCGTGTTACGGGTACCGTGTTAACAGCTACAGGCGATCATCGCTTCCTCGATGGAGAACTTAACGGGAACAAGCTGAAGCTATCCACCTTCAACGGTGCTTTCGTAATGCTCTACGATGGAATTCTTAACAACGATGGCACATTGACTGGGCATTTCTATTCCGGGAAGACGGGATACGACACCTGGACGGCTTTTCGAAATGACAGCGCTTCCTTGCCAGATCCATCCTCTTTGTCATTCATTAAACCTTCGGCCGGGAAATTTAATTTTTCCTTTCCGGATATCAATGGTAAGCGATGGACAATGGATGACGCTTCTTTCAGAAATAAGGTGTCTGTAGTTCAGATCATGGGAACGTGGTGTCCGAATTGTCTGGACGAATCCGTTTTTCTAAACAATTATTTCCTAAAAAATCACACCAGTGGTGTGGAGATGATTGCCATTGATTATGAAAGAACTACCGACTCCGTTAAAGTTTGGAATAACATTAAACGTATTCGTGAACGACTTGGCATTACGTATCCCATCGTTTTCGGCGGCATCTCTAACCGTGATTCCGCGTCAGCGACATTGCCGATGATTGATAAAATTTTTGCGTACCCAACCACCATTTTCGTAGATAAAAAAGGAGTCGTGCGGAAAATTCACACAGGCTTCAGCGGTCCCGCAGCACCCGAAGAATTCGAACACTACCAGCAGGAGTTCGATGTATTTGTCCGTAATCTATTAGCGGAATAAGCTTGGGATCAATTTCTACCAGATCGACGCTATTTATTGAATCAATACGAACACCCTGAATATATTGTGATATTCCTATATTTACTTGTACTTATCCAATCTATATTCAGCTGGAATTCATTAAAAATGAATGATTTCGTACGTTTAGCTAGGATAACCTAACCATTATTTTCAACCAACTATTCATGAGAAAAATTCTACTTAGTGTGCTCTTGTTTCTGGGCAGCTGGTCAGTATCAAATGCACAATGCACAACTACCAACGCTACTAGTTGTCAGTGTAAAGACGCCAATCAAACCGATTGCGACTTATTGCCAGATATTGAAATTGGACACCCCCCATTTTATCAATACGATGCAACGTATGGTATCATCGAATATTCTCAGACGGGCAACGGTGTTGACGATGGTCGATTGAAAATTTCAGTTTCTACTCCGAATACGGGACATGGTCCATTGGAATTGCGCACGACCAATATTTTCGTATGCGGTACCGATACGTTTGTAGGATCTGCACCTGCTATCTGTCCGGATGGCATATCGTATCCACGCATCTTAATCAACCAGCGCATTTACCATAAAAATGGTACGACCATGTCCTACTACGATCGCGCTGCGGGAACGATGACTTATCACCCTACACACGGGCACATGCACGTGGACAACTGGGGAACGTACACCTTGCGCACACGTGATTCATTGGATCCTAATCCACTCAACTGGCCAATCATTGGAAGTGGAACTAAACTCGCATTCTGTGTAATGGACTATGGCACTTGCGATGGTACCAACTACACCGATCATTGTCTTGACACCTTAGGAAATCCAATGAACAGCAGCAGCATGTTCCCGAATTATGGTCTTGGTGGTGGTCAGTACAATTGCTCTCCGTCTGTTCAGGGAATTAGCTCCGGTTATCTGGACATCTATTGGACGTCTTTGGATGGTATGTGGATTGACATCCCTCAAGGCATTTGTAACGGTGAATACTGGATTGTAACCGAAGCTGATCCTAACCACAATTTCCTGGAAGAGCACGATGACAACAATATGTATGCCGCACCTGTGACCATTCAGCGTCAAGAGCCTAACCCGGCTACTACACCCGTCAACATTTCAATTGCTGATTCCAAGTTCAATCTTTGTCAAGGTGAAAGCACGACTTTGACTGCAGGCAGTACTTTGGCTGGCGTGAGTTATCAGTGGGTAACAGGTGATACAACAGCATCCATCGCGGTTACACAACCAGGCACCTACACCGTCAACATCACCAATTCATGCGGCAGTGGCACCAGTTTACCAGTTAACATCTCTGTATTTGCGCCACCGGCTGACCCAATTGCACAAGACGACACCATTCAAACTCCAGGATCTGCCGTGCTGACAGCTACTGGAAACGGAAACTTGAAATGGTGGGATGCTGCTTCTGGCGGAACACAAGTAGGCACTGGTAACACCTTCACTACTCCATTCATCAACACGACAACTACCTACTACGTGGAGGATGAAATTGTTCATCCTGGACAGCAATTCAACCTGGGACCAGCTACCAATACCACCCTTGGAGCTGGAGCTTCATCCACCAGTACTCAATCACTAATTTTTGACTGCTACAACCCATTCATATTACATGCAGTAACCGTTTACGCAACCACTGCAGGAACTCGGACCATCTTATTGCAAGATGCAAACGGAATTAACTTACAGCAAGCTACTGTGACTGTTGCAGTCGGTGCGAATACCGTTGTACTCGATTTCCTCGTTACACCAGGAAGCGGATATCAACTTACGCGTACCGGTGGAGAATTGTATCGTAACAATGCAATTACCGGGTCAGGCTATCCATTCACCATCCAGAATTTCTGTTCCATCACGGGATCTACTGCCGGTGCCGCCTATTATTACTTCTTCTACGACTGGGATATTCGCTTACCAGACAATGCTTGTTCAAGCGCACGTATTCCGGTTAATGCAGTTATTGAGTCTCCGAATAACTTCGCGGAAATTTCCGAAATCCGTTCACTCAAGGTTTATCCAAATCCGACTGCTGAACAGTTGACTGTTTCGTTTGAAATCAATCGAACCAATCAAATCGAAATCGAATTGATTGATGCAATCGGAAACCTGGTCGCCAGTCGTTCATTGGCTGCTGGAAAAAATTCCTACGAAGAAAAGTTTGATGTAAGCGGCCTTGCAAAAGGAATCTACAGTGTACACATCTTATCCGACAACAAAAACTACTATCATAAGTTAGTGGTTCAATAAGCAATCACATTATTCATTAAAAAAACGGCTCGTCAATGACGGGCCGTTTTTATTTAAGCCTATTTAATCAACGACTGTCTCGGTATGCAATTCCAGTGGCAGTCAATGCACCCGTTGTCGTAAATAGCGCTGAGGTGCCAGACTTCGAGTCGTGCCAAGCATATCTTTCAATCATCGGATTCCTGTCCATCCAGGGAATGACCGTATTTATGAATGCTGTTACTTGTGCTTGCGTATACTTGGTTGGCGATGCAGTGCTGGAGGAAGTTGTCTGAGGAGCAAACTCTGTGATCCAGATGGGTTTTCCATACTTAGCAATAATAGCAGTCATATCCTGAATGAACTTGGAACTATTGGGACCTTTATACCAATGCACACAAACAAAATCAACTTTGGGCAGCGGAGAATTGGTCATGAATTGCGTCAACCAACTTCCGGTGGTCAAAGGGTTTCCTGCCGTTGCCGGTGAACCGATGCGTGTACTTTTAGTAACCAATGTTCCCCAGTTCGAAATAGCGGACGCGACAGTTATGTTTGACTGCGAACTATTATCAGGCTCATTGAAACCAAGCAATGTACTGTAGGTGGTAAGTCTAGAAAGCGTATTCAGGGAAAAACACATCGGAACAAATTGCTTTGTCGTCACTACCGATGTGGTTGGACCCCAGCTATAATACCAATTAACACCAAGAGCATCCAACTGGCTAACGCCGAAGTTGGTCTCATTCAGACCAACACCCTTCTTCGAAGAGGTTGGAACTATCGTTGTGGTTGCATTGGGCTGTCCTTGTTTCATAACAAGGTTGCTTATGGTATCTTCCGACTTCGAGCAGGAGAACAGGATGCTGAGCATTCCGAATAAAATCACTTTATAGTTCATGCCGTTTAAGTTTTATGCGGTCTAATTGATTGTTCGAATGTATTTTTTCAATTAGGATTGAATCTGAAATTTTAACTTGAAGAGTGGTCCTTGTAAGATTATCCCTAATTTTAACGTGCTTATTGAGTATTATGAAAGTGCTCCACCAAAGCGGGTTTCAATGGGTTAGACAGGAAAAATACTTTTTCATTAAGGAATTGGGGCGGTTTACATTTCGTCTGCTTTCTCTACCTACATAATGTTTGACAAAAGCTATCTTTGGTCAACTATTCGTTTACATTATAGGCACAGCACTCAGTCACTATGATTTCATTCAAACATATTTCCAATTCATTTATGAATTCGTCAAGGCGATTATCGGTGCTGTTATTACTTTTAATCACGATCAACGCATCGGCGCAACCTACTTTTCTTCAATTTGATCGATTCAATTCACCGTTGCCCGACAATACTTGTCATGCGATAGCCATTGATTGGCAAGGGAGAAAATGGTTTGGAACTGAATACGGCATAGCAGTTTATGATGATGTTAACTGGACTGTTTACGGAACTGCTAATTCCGGACTAACCAACAACTCCATTAAACATATCACCTTTGATAGTCAGCACAGAGCTTGGATATCCACACAGAACGGAGGTGTTTGTGTATTTGATGGAAGCACCTGGACAAGCTACACGACGTTAAATTCAGGGATCAGTTCAGACTTTGTTCGCAGCGTTACGATCGATCGTTTTGACCATGCCTGGGTGTGCACCAACAATGGACTCAACTATTTCGACGGACTCAATTGGTCGGTCTATAATATGTCTAATTCAACATTGCCTGTAGACAACATCGCCGTGATGGCAATTGAATCAGATTCCTTACGTTGGATTGGCACTGTAAATGGCGGTTTTGTCAAGATGCAGGATACCGCATTCACTACCTACAATCATTCTACGGGTAATTTCCCAGACAATACGATTACGAGTATTATTATCGATTCCTCACATATCAAATGGACGGCGTGCCCGGCCGGTGCGCTAGTTCGGTTTTTCAACGGAGCCATCTTCGCCTACAATACTGTAAGCTCATTAATCCCAAGTAATACGCTAACCATGTTGGCAGCCGACTCATTACAGAACTTTTACATTGGATCTTTCGACAAAGGATTGATCAAGCGTGTAGGCAACGATTATTACAATTGGGACACTCAGAATTCCTTAATGCCGGACGATCTTATCTATGCTCTAGCCGTTGAACGAAACGGGGTGGTTTGGTGTGGAACTGCAACTCAAGGTGTCGTTCGATTTGATGAAAACAATGTTTCAGGAACAGGAGAGTTAGTTACCAACTCCCCGTTATCCATTTTTCCGAATCCAACTTCTGGATTACTGCATGTAAACGCCACTAAAACAGAAATGAAATCAATTCGGATTTCGGATACTCAAGGTCGAAGTGTAGTTTCAAAGTCATTTTCAAGCATTGCGTCTGTCACACTTGATGTAAAAGAATTGCCTGTAGGAGTTTATTTTCTCTCAGTGCAAACGGGCGACGGGATTTATTCTAAGAAAATTATCCGAACAGAGTAGTTATTTTAAACTACTGATTCATACCGATCGCGTACTTCGTCCAGGATTGCGTGCAGTTCATCAACAGATTCACTGGTAACCAAACGTGTTCGGTAATCTTTAAAATGATCCAATCCTTTGAAGTAATTACTGTAGTGCCGACGCATTTCAAAAATGCCTAATCTGCCAAGTTTCCATTCAATCGATTTTTCCAAATGGATTCTACACATGTCCACTCGTTCTGAAATAGCTGGTGGAGCCAAATGCATTCCAGTTTTCATATAGTGTTTGATCTCCCGAAAAATCCACGGATAGCCGATACTGGCTCTGCCGATCATTATGCCATCCACACCATAGCGTTGCTTCATTTCAATAGCTCTTTCCGGCGAATCAACATCTCCATTGCCAAAAATCGGAATCTTCATTCGGGGATTATTTTTCACCGCACCGATGAGTGCCCAGTCAGCAGGACCTTTATACATTTGCTTACGCGTCCGTCCATGAATGGTCAATGCCTGTATGCCAATGTCCTGTAAACGCTCAGCGACATCAACGATGTTCTTAGTCTGATCATCCCACCCTAAGCGCGTTTTAACGGTAACAGGGAGTTGGACCGCTTTTACAATTTCTTCGGTCATCCGCACCATCTTAGGAATATCCTGCAACAGGGCTGCACCAGCGCCTTTGCAGGCAACGGCTTTTACAGGACATCCGTAATTAATATCAATTAAATCAGGGTGTGCCGCTTCCGCAATCAAGGCAGCGTCACGCATAGAATCAATTGTGCCACCAAATAATTGGATGCCAATTGGTCGTTCGTATTCAAAAATGTCCAATTTCTGCTTACTCTTCGCGGCATCCCGAATCAATCCTTCGCTGGAAATAAACTCCGTATACATAAGGTCTGCACCATTTTGTTTGCATACAAAACGAAACGGTGGATCACTTACATCCTCCATCGGAGCAAGGAGCAGCGGGAACTCAGGAAGCGAAATCTTGCCTATCATCAGAGGGGAAATGAAATGAAATCGATAATCGTGGGCTGGTGCTTTTCATCGCGGACTATGCATTGGCGTTTTGGCTTGAAAATGGATTATCTTGCGGCAAATTTACAACAATATGGGTCTCAAGGCAATTTGGAAAGAAAACAACGCGTACTCGAAATTACTTTTAACAGTGGGTGTCGTATTGGTATTCACCACGCTTTTTACTGTGTTAGCCACCGCTTTAGCAACGGCAGTATACGGTGTTTCAGCAGATCAACTGCCTTCGATGATGAATAGCCTGGATAATCCAACAGGTATCGGCATCATGAAGATGGTACAAGCGGCATCTACACTTGGTGCATTTATCGCACCAGCACTTTTTCTAGGTTTTGTATTCAGTGATACACCCAAAGAATACCTGGGGTTACGTGTTGTTGCTCGTCCTTCTTTACTTCTCCTTGCAGCGGCATTGACTTTTTTCGCCGTGCCCGTCATCAATGCATTAGTAAGCATCAACGAAGGAATTCGATTGCCGTCGTTTTTATCTACTGTTGAAATGAACATGCGTGAAATGGAAGACCGTGCTGCTGCTATCACGGAAGCATTTATGGTCATGCACTCTTCCGCCGACTTGCTGATCAACATCTTCGTGATTGCCTTACTTCCAGCCATTGGCGAAGAACTCCTTTTCCGGGGAGTGTTGCAACGAATTTTCGGCGATTGGTCTAAAAATGTTCATGCAGGTATTTGGCTGGCTGCTTTTATTTTCAGCGCCATGCATATGCAATTCTATGGATTTATTCCTCGCATGTTACTTGGCGCATTGTTCGGCTACCTTTATGTATGGACAGGATCTCTTTGGGTGCCGATTATGGGTCATTTTATTAATAATGCCGCAGCCGTAATTGTGACCTACTTTTATCAAAACGGCATGATTCAAATAAACCCGGACGATCTAGGAACAACCGTTTCTGATTGGCCATGGGTGGCGGGCTCGAGCATTTTATGTGGATTACTCATCCGTTATTTTTACAATCAGCGTACTGTACTCCAATAACAAGACCCAATATTACACATGAACCGGGCATCCCTTATTTTAATTGGATTGTTCTTTCGATCCATTTTATCACCCGCTTCTCCCGACACGTTGCGCGTGCTTTTTCTAGGTAATAGTTATACCGCGGTAAATAATTTACCTGAAATAATTTCGATATTATCGCAATCCGGCGGCAACGTCTTAGACTACGACTATAATACACCGGGAGGTTACGCATTTGAAAACCATTCTTACGATACCTCCTCGTTGGCAAAGATTAGTCGAGGTAATTGGGACGTTGTAGTACTTCAAGATCAAAGTCAACTTCCCACCATTGACTACTACCGATATTCGATGTGTTATCCTGCGGCTGAAAGGCTACGAGATAGTATCCGCCTATACAATCCTTGTGCACGTATAATGACATATATGACCTGGGGAAGACGATATGGTGGTCAACAATGCATCAACAACTATTGCAGTCCTGTTTTTGCAGATTTCAACCACATGCAGGATTCTTTACAAAGTGCTTATGAAGAAGAATCAGAATTAATAGGCGCCAGTTGTGCACCGGTTGGAGTTGCTTGGAAAGCAGTACTACGTGATACTACGATTGTATTACACGCCAGTGATAATAGTCATCCTGCGTTAGCCGGCAGCTATCTAACTGCTTGTGTTTTTTATTCCATGATATGGAGATCGTCGTGCGTAGGGCTTGCGCCTTACCCTGGAATCGATTCCGCTACTTGTTCCTTGTTCCAATATACCGCCGACTCTGTTGTGTTTCAAAGCGTATCCGACTGGAACATAAACATCGATCGCCCCGAAGCTGCTTTCACCTATAATTCCGACAATGATAGTGTCTACTTTTCCAACCAGTCGGCTAGTGTGAATGGTTGCACTTTTCATTGGGACTTCGGTGATGGATACTTTTCAACTGATTTCAATCCAGCGCACCATTATCTATCATCTGGCTATTATACTGTCAGACTTATAGCCACCATATGTGTACAGGTTGATACTTTTACTAGCGTTATACCATTCCATGTATCATCGGTCGATGAACTCGAGTTAAACAGCCGTATTTTCAGCTATCCTAATCCTACGCGTGACAGATTTACCATTGAATGCGCCTCTTGTACAAGCGGAGCTGCATATGAGTTATTTGATGCTACTGGTAGAAAAATAGGTACCGGTAACTTTACCGAAAAGATACTTCATCTTGACATCTCCAACTTTGAGACTGGAGTTTATACTTTAATAACGATGAAGCATAGAATCATTCTTATAAAACAATAATGTTTCTATGGCAGCACTTGTTCAGCAGGTACCTTAGCTTACTTAGAAAAATCTCTCAAAAACCCAGTACAATCCGATACAAGCTATAATTACGGAAACTGGCAAGACTACACGTTCACGATACCAAGGCTCATTTCTCAGTGGCAACCCAATAAAGAAATGTACTAGCGTCAAAATCGTCAATTGTGCTATTTCTACTCCGAAATTAAATGAAAAAAGTCCTAGCATAAAATGCTGGGATGGTATTCCGATATTATTGAGTGCTGCCGCAAATCCCATTCCATGAATTATACCAAAAAGCACAATTGCCAGCCATCGCCAATTAGTTGCCTTTGTGTAAATAATATTATTGACAGCAGTAAAAACAATAGATACTGCAATCAGTGGTTCAATGAAGGAACAATTTGTCACAATGATTCCAGCAGCCGTCAGTCCTAATGCCACACTATGCGCCAATGTAAATAAGGTACATTGCATCAACACCAATCTCAGACTGGAAGAAAAGAAATACAGTGTCAGGATAAACAGCACGTGATCATACCCAAATGGAATCACGTGTGTGAAGCCATACTCTAGATACTGTATCGCTAGCTGTACGTTATCCATTACTCCACCTTTAAGAGTTTACAAACTTCGCGATTGGGCCCGTCAAGTAGTAAGAAATAAATCCCCTTAGGCAATTCCGAGAAATCATGATCTGAAATCGAACATCCGTCGTAAATAATTTCACCGTTTATGTTCATCAAGTAGCTATGTTGATTTATTAAACTTCCTTGTATCAAAATTCGATCAACAAAAGGATTAGGGTAAATCATCCGTGAAATGAAGGAAGTGTTTAGCGAATTGACTGACGTAGAAAATGATGTATTACCACGTACCACGAGGATATTGTGTCGTATCGTTTTGTCATCATACGTGGTGATTCCAAATTGCGTATTAAGATACCATGCCTTTAAAGGCTGATTAGGCAACGAGGTCGAACTCCAGTATTTAGTAGCGCCGACAACCTGAAAGATGTTGTTATCCAAGGATGGATTGACTCGAGTCTCATCGTTAATAGATTGAAGCTCCTTGATATTGGGAAGTCGCCAATCATTTTGACCGGAAATCGTCAATGTGTCAGCATATATCAAAGCCTGTTCCCAGGTAATTGAATCACCATAGGGGATTTTTTGCCATACTAGCTCGGTCAATAAATCGGTAATTGTTCCATCTCCATTATCGTTGAAATGTGTAGGCACCGTCACCACGGGGTGTATGTCGCGTACGGCGCGTGCATGAAAACGTTTTATCCCTCCTGCACTAATGGTTTCCGTTTTACGGTGATTGCCAATTCCTCCGCCGGCATTGGTCGACCATACTTTCGAAGTATCGTTTGCTTGCAACTCAGAGGTCCACCAATATTCAGCAGTAGTAACTCGAAAAACAGTCATGTCGAGTGCCGGATTATTGTATTGTTGATTCAGTATGGAATAAGCCTCTTCCGCTGTGGGTAATCGCCAATCTGTATAGCCATCAAGCGTAAGTGTATCGCAATAGGTAATAGCTGATTCAAACCGCATTTCTCCACCGTCGTTCCGTTCCCACATCAGTCCAGTTATGGTATCGGTAACGGTGTAAATGTTATTGACGATGAAATACGGTGTATTGATCATGTAATCATGGTCTTCGCCAAACGTATTGGTAAAACTGGAAAACTGTCCTGTATCTGGGAGCCGAAGCATCGACTTAACAACTGGCTGCGCGTGAATGATGGAAGATATTATCAGCAATGCAGCCGTGACGTTTTTTCGTATCATGATTTATTGTATGATGAATTGCTGTCGAAATGAAACACCGTTACCAGTTATTCTCAAGGTATAAATACCCGCAACGATGGATTCGGAAGAAATCTGATCTACAAAACCGGATGAATGAAAAACAACTTTCCCAGTGACATCCATCAGTGTAGTCTGATTGATACGTGAAGCTAGCTCTTGTTGCTTCAATTGTATTTTAATAAGCGGAGCTCCTTCTTGTAAAAACGCCTTGATACCTACTTCCTCTTCAAATTGAACATGTGTCCCAGTTGTAGAAGGCACCGTAAAACGTACTAACACTTCATTGTCGAGCACAAGGTTGGAACTCCAAATGAATTGAGCATCGTGAACCGGATCATCAAATACATCGGTAAAATTCGTATACGCTGGTTTATTGTTGACTCCAACCGTCGTGTTGGAAAAGGTAAAGGCCTGCGGGAAACTGGTATCGTTGAAAGAAGCATCGTACCAGTTGGATGGACGCGGCCAATGTAAACCATAATCATTTCCTCCATTGTTGGTGGATGGAGCGGAACAGTTGTTGGACAATCGTAGATTTCCAGATTCCGTCGGACACGTAAGATCGGTAATTGGTGCAGTATAATAGGTTTGGGCTTTCCAGTTACTATCTGATATAGCGATGACTTGATTGGATGCATCTTTAATCATCATAGCCAATCCTCCATCACCAGCATAATACGTATACGTCGCATTCGTCTCATAGCCCAACCCGAGATGCTCCTCCCAGTCTACTAATAATACCGCAACTGTGAATGGACGAAAGGCTCTAAATCGTACGATGGAAGAATTGAAAGGAGTGTAAGGAACATTGTCTTTCCCGACAGGAACACCATTCACATACATTTCAAAGTAATTATCCGCAAAAACAAATGCTGTATAAACATCGCCTCCAGCATCAACGGTAACAATATCGTTACCGGAAAGTGCTGACACTGCTGCTGCAGTAGTTGCATAGGTGGCCCCGACGCAACTATTGTAAAGATCAGATGATGATGGGAAAGTTGGATCTGAAAAACTAACTGCTGCCGGTAATGGCCACACACTATTATCGGTTGCGGTAATTGATCCAAGGTTCGTTATGCGACCCGTTGGACAGGTATATAGGTTTAGCACCGTTGTATCCCCAGACCCTTGTGTAACAGAACCAGTTCCGTTGTACTGAGCCATCACCGATACAGTCAGAAAAGATAAATAGAACGTCAGGCCATTCTTCATGATTATTGTACAATAAGTTTGATAGATTCGTTTGAAGTACCTTTATTAATAACCACCCAATAATTGCCTGCCGACCAACCATTGACTATTATAGGACGTTTAGCATCTGTTGAGCTTACCATCAAACTACCTCGAACATCATAGACCGATATTTTCTCAATGGCATTCCACAAGCCAGCATCTTTTACACCAATTTGAAAATACTCCTTAGCAGGATTCGGGTAAAGAAATATGGTAGATTGAGCAGCGGGAATCGTCTGAACTTCTGTAGGCACAGTACATTGCGAAAACCCGTTGTAATTTTGTGTAGTAGGTATTCCATTTCCTGTTGTATAAAAATTAAATGTGTAAAGTCCGTTTGAAGTCCAGCTGTATTCAATCGAATCCGTCTGTCCGCTCAATGCATAACTGACGGTGTATCCGTTGTTGCTCGGATTCGGATGACAATCAGTGATTACAGCACCGTTTAGTGGTGTCAATGCTGGACGAACAGGAGTGGCGCGTGATTGTGGAATAATCTGTAGAGTTGTGTCTTCCGTAACACGACCAACCATGTAACCGATCATGTAAGGAGCCGCTGAACTTCCATGATAATGATATATACCATTGGCTCCAAAATGTCCGTGGTTAGTATCCAGCGGTAGTACTGGAATTCCGTCTGGCTCTGTATTCCCATACACAGCGAAGCCGTCCAATCCGAATGCTACCGGCGAAGTGGCTGAGATATAATTATACAGGTGTAACGGTGCAATGTGATAATGGTAGTCGTCAGCACGACCGCAATGTCCACCCCAATTATCCAGCTGTCCTGTCAAAAGTGCATCCACGCCTGTATTCGTATAAGGATTAAAAATTGGTATGCCATTAACGGCAACCGCTATAGCACCACGCAAAAAATGAGATGGGCCTACTGGCACCGGAGTGGTGGCTAATACCGGATTAAGTGGAATACTCCAGGCATTATTGCCGATATAACATTGAGGAATGGGGACCTGTTGTTGCCAAGCGGTAATACCCGTCATCATAGAATGTGTTGTAGGAATTCCTTTCGACTCGACCCGAAAATACGTTGTATCCCAAAAGGTATTAATCGATGGCTTGAAATAAGCAAAAGCTGAATCCATCCATAATGGATCTGTAGTCGTGCTGGCCAATCTCAGTGCGTTTTTATTAAATGAAACTAGACTTAACACAAGTCCGGTAAACAAGACTGGAGCCATGTATTTTCGTTTAGTACGATCCTTCAAATTGAACGTAATGATCCCTAAGGTTATTAATAACCCAATTGCGATGAAATAGGGAACACTATTCGTGGTAGTTGAAGAATCGTTTTGAGCAACCGGGTTTCTTGAAATAGGTTTTACCTGATTGAAGGCTTCTATGCGTGCAATCTTTTCGCTAAGAAACCGCTGATCGGCGGTCGAGAATTGATTCAGCGAAAAGTGATGCATGGCTGATGCTGCATCCTCAATGTAAACCTGCCCATCTTTGTAGGAATAAAAGGAGCCTTCTAACGATTTTGTTCGATCTGTGAAATGCCACGTATGCAGAATAACACGTTCATAGTTGATGTCGTGAGCTTGTGTGATGGTTGCTATTAAGAAGAATAGCGAAAGGAATGTCTTTTTCATGGTTATTTTTTAATACGTATTATCTTACCTCCGCGAAATGCACCTGCATCGTCGGTTATGGTATATTGGTAAGTGCCTTGTGGCGATGAAATTCCAGCATCATTCGTACCATCCCAATACATCCGAAAACTTCCGACATTTACTTTTCTATGATCAAGTAGCGTACGTACAAGCTTACCATTCATATCAAAAACCGAGATGGTGATAAAATTCGGTTGAAGCACTTCAAATTCAATGCTGGCATTGTCCGAAAATGGATTTGGATAAACAATTTCGTCGGAGTAGTTGGTGTTCCAGAGAATTGGGACAACGGCTAAACTAGAATCATAGCAATTCACAGATCCAATATAATAGGAAGCCGATATGTCTTTGTTATGACGCGTTGCATTTTCGTCGGCTGCTTTATAAGCCCTTACATATTCAACAAGTACTCCGTTAGGGTCAACCGACACACGTAGATGTCCTGCACTGGGGATGAATTGTCCTTGTGTGTACCCGTAAGAGGCTGCCAAGTTTACATTCGAAAAGTTCGGATGTCCCGGTTGCTGGACTTCCTGATAGATTAAACAATCTTTCTCTTGCTTGCCAAAAAAATGATCATGTCCATGAAAGAAAATAGATACCCGGTTTTCAGTAAGCAATTCTTTAATTGGTTTGTACCATCCTGGGCGATTGGCAGCAAATCCAGGAGTACCATCCAAATTATTTCCACCCCATTCATAGAGGTCCGCAAACTCAATTCCTCCACGACCCTCAGGATCTCCTCCCACCAATTGATGTGCGAAGACAAATTTGAATCGTGCAGAACTATTTTGTAACGTTGATTTTAGCCATTCATATTGCACGCGTCCAAGCGTCCAATTCCAGCCTGTCAGCGAATCTGGTTTCTGTTGGGTATACCAGTATGGATCCAGGACGATGAATAAAGCATCGCCCCATTGCCACGTGTAATAATTTTCACGCTGACCAACAAACGGGTGAACAATCGTGTCGCCATGGTAAAAATTATCCGGATACGGATTTAGAAAATACTTCTTACGGTCTTCTGTATCCCAAACCGCAAAATTATTGGGCGTGCCATTCAAATTCCAGCCAGCCTCACCCTCATGATTACCAAGTGTCATAAATAAGGGAACGGAATGACATACTTTTTCATAATAGGAGCGCATTAATCGTGTACGATAAGTGACCGTATCCCGAGGTATTCTATTGGTACTATCCTTCATTTTATCAGTCATCATGACATCACCAAGATCAATCATAAAATCGGGGGCATCTTCCAATTCATTCTGTAGACACCTGTTATAAATTGCAGTATCCGTCTGTTCATCCATGTGTGGATCCGCTTGAATGACGAACGTGAATGGAGATAAAGCGGGGCGCAGTGTTTGGAAAACAAACTCCGGACGAAACTGTATGCTTCCGTTAGGGTAGCGGTAGTTAACACGATAATAATACTTTGTGTCCGCTGTAAGATTATCTATTATAATTTCTGCCGGTTCTTCGCCGGCAAAGGTTTGCCAATTTGTTTGTCCAGTATAGCTGCCACTCGTTGTTCCATATTGCACACGAACCTGAATGGAGTCCGCAAAAACCAACTGGAGTGTTACACTATGATTGGTTGGACGACCCAATAACTCTGTATGCAAAATGGTCTGGGCATGGGTCGTGAAGAAGGATGCGAAAAACAGGATTAGTAAGCACTTTAAAAAAAACTTCATGCGCTTTTGAGATGCGAATTAATTAGTGCTGTACGATGAATTTTTTTGCGGTATGCATATCGGATGAATCGATGAGTAGAAAATACATGCCGTTTTTGAGTTCTGCTACATTTAGGAGCGTGGATTCGGAAACAACTACACACTGACCCATTGCATTAAAAATACGGGCTTCTTTTATGCTTTTACCTGGTGGGGATATTACGTGAAGTCGGTCGGAAGCCGGAACTGGATACAGCCGGTATAAATTTGCTGCATCATTTACAGAAATGTCGTTTGTTGCACAACTGCCTAACGTGTAACTAAAACCAATTTCACGATTTTGATGCAGCCCACCTACCGTATCAACAGGAAGATAGGCGCGGACAAAATCAACGGTGACACATTGTGGGGTCACATTGACCCGTATGTGTCCGGTACCACCAATGGTATCGGAAGTATATGCATCGGCATTCGCCAACATACCAATTTCATAGGTGGAATCGGAAGGCATTGGCACTTCCTGGTAAGTTACGCCATCCAATGTTTCGTGAGCAAACAAATGATCGTGCCCTTGGAAGAAGACGTTTACACCGGCATTGACAAACAATTGATGAATTGGAGCTGCCCAACCCGGACGTTCGTTAGGAAAATCATAGGTGGTATGATTGGAATTATATCCTCCCCATTCAAATTCGACAGCATTGGTGATGCCTCCTCGGCCTTGTCCGTTAATGTGATGCGCGAAAACAAACTTATATTGTGAAGCGCTGGTATCCAGCACCGCTTTTAACCAATCGTACTGCGGCTGACCGAGCGACCAGCTCCACTTTTGAGGCTTGGCGGAGGTATCACATTGATCTCGATAGACATCAAGCACTACGAACAAGGCATTTCCCCAAGTCCAGGCATAATAATTTTCAGGCGTTCCGATTCCAAAGGGTTCCACGGTAGTATTTCCACTGTAGAAATTGCTAGGTGAAGGATTCGGAAAATACTTCTTGCGTGCTTGCGTACCCCAGGCTGCCAAATTGTTGGGCGGTGTTTGTGCTAAGTAATAATCGTTTTCCCCTTCATGATTTCCTAAACAAGCATAAAACGGAATGGAATGGCAGATGGATCCAAGAAACGGTCGATAATAACGATGAAGCGTATCCATCACATAAGAAGACATCGAGTCCGGGTCATGGTCATCACCCCAAATATCTCCTAGTGACAACATAAAATCAGGTTGATCCAACGCTTCATTTCCCAACGTCACACGGTACATACTAGGAATTCCTTTCTTATCGTATAAGTGTTCGTCAGCCTCAATAGTAAAAGTAAACGAGCTGCCAACGGAGCGTTGGGTATGAAAGGTATATTCTGGACTTAACGTATATCCGGTGGTAGACTGAAACCGGTAACACATTTGATAAAAGTAACGGCTATCCGGCACGAGTGAAACTAAATCGGCTTCAAGCGGCTCCGATGGAAGGGTGGAATACACGATGGTTGAATCGGTATAGAAACCCGGCTGCATTCCATATTTGAAATAAACATCGGCAGGAAGATCCAGTAATGCGCTAATAGTAATCGACTGTTCTGTTGGTCGGCCTAGAACGATTGAGTATGGCTGAGCCAACAGCTTTGAAATGCTTCCTATAAGAAGAGAAACAAAAAAAATGATTCGATAAGAATAGCTACTCATTGATATGAATGATTAGTGTTAAATGGCTTCGAATGGAAATTTAGACAGCGCTATTGCAATGGAGTTTAAAGCTGTAAGTTGATATTTCTAACTAAAGAAATCGCATTAAATGATTGTTTAAACGTATTGTTAATATTATAATATTAATTATCTGTGGTTTTAATTGTCATTACCTTAACACCAGTTTGCTTACTCAACTTCTTCACTTCAAACCTCTTCTCGAATTTCATTAGAAAAGATCGTCGATGCCCTAACGTACACCAAAGGATGAGTGACGATAAATCTGGTTTAAAAAACGGTCTTATTCTTTCCATTAAAAGATCCACCTTTCATCAAAAATTGCACGGCTCCGTAGCTTGAATATTTGCTCTGTCAAATTCGAAATGCGCCCTTTTTTTTGCCACGTGAATACAGCGTAAAACCTCATAAAACAGCCGATTAGACTATAAATTCAATTGCTCATTATCTGAACTATTGTATTTTTACACGATAATTAAAATCCATGAAAAAGACCCGCTTTCTTTCCCTGTCATTTGCATTAGCCATTGCGCTATTCACCTCTTGCTCTTCATCAGGCCCTTCTTCAGAGCAAGCCCAGAATGATAGTCTGACTTCCCTGCCAGACACGCTTTCTGGCGAAAAGAAAGAAATAGTTGAATTCAAGCTGTTCTACACAATTGCTAACCTTCCGTCTCCGATTGAACTTATTAATGATATCTATAATAGTGAAGTTGCTTTCAATAGCGACTTACTGAATTCGACAGAAAACGAAACAAAATACAACACGGCCTTCAAGAAGGCCGCTAACTATGGCGTTTACGGAATTGATATGGCCTACGCGGCTTTCTACGGTCAGAACCAAGACCTAATCAACTCCTACATCACGGCTAAAAAAATGGCCGAGCGACTGAACATCACAGAAACCTTCGAAAAATTCACCGGCGATTTCGAAAACAATCAATCTAACAAAGATTCCCTAGTGAAACTGATCGATCGAGCGTATACTGAAACTGATAATTATCTACGCACCAATAACCGAACTGCTGCAGCAGCGCAAGCTTTAGGAGGTGCTATCATTGAAGTGGAATACCTCTGCGTAGAATTGATGAAAAAAGAAACGCCCAGCGATAAGAATAAGATTATTTTTGAAAAAATCTATGGCCAACGCTTGTACATCGATAATCTAATCACACTTTTTGAAGAACTAAAAGCGGACAAAGAGTGCGGTGCTTTCCTAGCCGAACTAAAAACACAACGCAAGGCTTTCGAGAATATCAAATCCTCTGCCGACTTAACACCGGCGAATATGGAGAAGCTTTCTGCAGCGGTCGGCAAGACTAGAAGTTTCTTGGTACAATAACCTAATGATTTACTCTTACAACCCCGGAACAACTTCCGGGGTTTTCTTTTTTACCCCTACTTTGTATCGTTCTGTTTTTTTACTTTTAGGCCGCTACTTATGAACGATATTGTACTAAAGTCTCTTACAGCAATACTGGCTATCGGCAATCGACTTACCGGAAGCGGTATATCACGTCGTGGCTTGGTAGAGGTATTACTTCGTCCGTATTTAACGGAAGAAAAAATCGCAGACTATCTGGATGATTTTGATCGTTACCAACCTTCTGTTGTAGATTCTACAGCGACTTTTGATGTTGCGCTGGTCCAATCGCTTTGCAACAAGATCAACCAGGAGCTTGAAGCGCGGCAAAAGTTCATCGTTTACCTTCGCATCGCAGAATTCATCTCAGCAAACTCCAATTCATTGGATCAATCGTGCGTTGAATTCCTAAAACTGATTGCGGATATTTTCCGCATTGCTCCGGAAGAAGCACAAGCCATTCGTGAAATAAGTGTGTCGTCTACACAAAAAGTGCATATTAATGGCAGCTCCGTGCTCCTCGTTCATGGACACCAAGATGCTGCCGAGTCGCACGTCACCTCCATAGAACTCCACGATTTCTCCGGAATTTTATGGGTAATAAATCTGCAACGAGCCGGCATTATGATGGCACGTTATACCGGCAGCGACCGATTGAACCTAAACGGAATCGTATTCGAGCAACATGTTGTGCAGGTATTATCACAGGGTGCTGTTATCCGAAACCAACGCTCCGCTGCTATCTACTTCAGTACATTACTGAATCATTTTCTAGAGCCGGGCCGGACAACACGGATGGATTTTGAAGCACGTAACGTGGTTTACCGTTTCAAAAATAAAAAGATTGGCATCCATGATTTCAGCACCATTTGCGCTACAGGTGAAATGGTCGCAATCATGGGCGGTAGCGGCGCCGGAAAATCAACGCTACTTAGTATCCTGAACGGAACGTACCTTCCTTCCGAAGGAAGTGTCCTTATTAACGGTGTGGACATTGCCTCTGATCCTGCATTTGCACGTGGGTTGATTGGGAATATTCCCCAAGACGATCTGCTAATTGAAGAGTTGTCTGTCTTCGACAACTTATTCTACAACACCAAACTTTGCTTCGGTGAACTAGATGATTGGCAACTCACCGGTAAGGTAAATGAAATGCTAAAGGCCATCGGACTCTGGGAGGCACGTGATCTACGAGTAGGCGATGTTTTGAACAAATCCATCAGTGGAGGTCAACGAAAACGATTGAACATTGCACTTGAACTAATCCGTGAACCGGCGATTCTCTTTGTCGACGAGCCTACATCAGGGCTATCGTCAAAAGACGCAGAGAATGTGATGGACTTGCTAAAGCAGCTGGCGCTTAGTGGAAAGCTGGTATTCGTCGTAATCCACCAACCATCCTCTGATATTTTCAAACTCTTTGACCGGCTCATCATGCTGGACAAAGGAGGTTTTTTAGTTTACGATGGCAATCCCTTGGAAGCAGTCAATTATTTCAAGCAAGAAGCTGGAATGCTGGATACTCGCGAAGGTATTTGCGAACGATGTGGAAATGTAAATCCGGATCAGATCTTTAATATCCTCGAACAAGAATCGATAGACGAGTTTGGGAATCGAAAGCAAGAGCGAAAAGTGACGCCAGAAGAATGGTATAATAAGCGACAACAGCATCCATTCAAGAGTGTTTCTGCTACTGCAAAATCACGCACCTCCACCCCGCCGATTCGGAAAATAGCAACATTCAAAAAACAGTTGGGGGTTTTCTTCCGTCGTGATTTATTTGCCAAATTGTCAAATCGGCAATACATGCTTATCAATTTATTGGAGGCACCGTTACTCGCCGCCGGATTGGCATCGTTACTACGTTTTTCCATTCCAGAGAAAGACTATTCACTTTACGAAAACGACAACATACCTGCCTACCTCTTTATTTGTGTAGTAGTATCGCTCTTCCTTGGCTTATCCGTGAGTGGCGAAGAGATTCTTAAAGATCGAAAAATTCGTAAACGAGAGTCTTTCCTGAATTTAAGTCGCACGGCATACCTGTATTCAAAAATCATTTTGCTTTTTTCACTTTCTGCCATACAGATGGCTGGTTTCGTTATAGTTGGTAACACCATTTTAGGTATCCATGGAATGTACGGAAGTTATTTCCTGGCGTTATTCGCCAGCGCATGCTTCAGTAACATGCTAGGCTTGAACATTTCTTCCGTTATGAAGTCTTCAGTGGCGGTTTATATTCTAATTCCTATTCTAATTATTCCTCAAATATTACTGAGCGGAGTAATCGTTCGATTCAACAAACTCAATTCATGGTCAGGGTCGGCCGATGAGATTCCATTAGCGGGTAACCTGATGGTATCGCGGTGGACGTACGAAGCGCTAGCTGTCCATCAATTTAAAAACAACGAACATCAGGAAGTCTTCTATCCTTACGATCGTCAAATGAGTCGCGCCACTTACATCAAGGATTATTGGGATCGAGAAATGCAAAAAGCGAGTGGCCGTTGTACCAGATTGCTGCATGAAAAAGGGAGCGAAAAAGAACTGGAAAAAAACTGGTCGCTTATACAGTATGAGCTAACAGAAGGATCGGTCGCTTTGTCAAACGGCTATGATAAAAACTTCTTCAAGAATCGTCCACTGAACGAATCTACCTTGAAAGAAGTAGACGCTGTATTGGAAAAAATTAGAATCGCGGCAGTCGATGAATTTAATGAGTCAAGTGCTAGGAAAGAGGCGCTCTTGCAGCGTTTATCGGCATCCCCGAGCGGAGCAGACTCTCTCAATAACAGTTTAATGAGTCATGAGAATCAATCATTAATTGATTTGTTGACTAACAAAAAAGAACGCAGTAAAATATACGAAGATGGACACCGATTAGTTCAATTATTCGAGCCAATATATCGACCTGCTGAACCAAAAGTGTCATTCTTCCAGCAGCCGTTTTTCATGTCAGAAAAGAATTTATTTGGAAACGCTATTGACACCTTCCGTGCGAACGTTTTGGTCATCTGGGGCATGACGTTGTTGCTCTATCTTGTATTGCAATTCGACTTACTTAATAAATTTTTCAAGCGCTGATAATAGTTTTTCTATAAGAAAATCGATTTCGGGATTTGGGTTTCGTAGATCCCATTAGTATAAAAGTCCTGAACAATATTTCTCACTTACTACGATTGATAATATCGAGCAACCCTCCGTAAAATTTATCGTCGTAGAGCTGCCAGAACATGATTCCTCCAAGATGGTTTTCTCGGGCATAGCGTGTTTTCAAGGCCACTGAATTTTCATCGTCAAATGTTGCCAAAACACCTCGCTCCCGTTGAATTGCATAAGGTGCATTCGCAACAGTATCAAATCGAAGTTCGTATTTCCCTAGGGTCAACGTATCATGCAAATTTTTATAACTAAAAGTGTGGTCAAATTTACACGACTGATATAAACCTTCCGTAATTGGAACATTGATTTTAAAAACACGCGCATAAAAAGCCGCTCCGATGACCAGTTTTTCAGATGGTACTCCTTTCTTTAATAACTCTTGGACTGCGTGATCCGTTGATTCGGTTTGCTGTGGTGTTGAGTACAGAGGTGTATGATGACCGCTAATAATGCTGTATCCATGAACCAAATCATACGACATGATATTGATAAAATCGACATATGGAAGGACTTCATACCACGCGATGGACGAATCAAGGTATGCAGTAAATCCTCCGGCTGCGAAACTAATTTCAAACCCTGGCCGATTAATTACACGCAACGAACGCAAAAGTTCCGTGAAATGATCGCGGTCTTCGATGGAATATCGATGTCCAGGGAATCCCCTCACCACCGGATATTCCCAATCCAAATCAATACCATCCGTTTGGAAATAATCCGACACTTCACGCACAGATTTTGCAAATTCTTCCCGCGCATTCTCGGAAGAAAATACATCGGAGCACATTTCACAACCACCCCAGCCACCTAGCGATAGCATGACTTTCAACGACGGATGCTTTTCCTTTAAGCGTACCATGCTCTTAATTATGCTTGAATCGACAGCTGTTCGAATAGAAAAACGGTTCCCTTCCAATTGGCCAAAACACCAAATGAGATGTGTCAATTTTTCCGTTTCAAAACTATCGACCGGTATTGTTCTACCGGCATAATAACCAACTACCCGAAACGTCGCGTCAGGAGTTTCAGCCTGGACAACTGGTGCTACTCTTAAATAGCAACTGCAGACAAGGATTATTAAAACAATGCGTGATAATACGTTCATAGATTCTTGTCCAAGTACGCAAATAGTTGTCAAACGTGAAAGCATCAGTTTATTACCTTAGCAGCAATCCCTTTATAGATGAGAAATTTGTATCCGTATCTGATTTGCTGTTTAATCGTATTCAGCACATTTTTACAATGTGTAACTGCACAGGATTTATCCGGAACCTGGCAAGGAAGGATGCAATTCATGAAGTTTGACATACGTATCGTATTTCACCTTTATAAGGATTCCACTGGAAACTGGCATGGTACAACGGAAAGTCCGGATCAGTCTTCAAAAAAATTCGATATCGATCAGCTTGAAGTGCTAGGAGACAGTATTTCATTCGAGATTTTTGACATGAACGCATCGTTTCAGGGAAGGTATAACAGCGACAGTTCCGCGATTATGGGAAAGCTATCTCAGCGTGGCTTTAAGCTTCCATTGAAATTACTAAAAGGCGATGCAGATGATCTGTTGTATAATCGACCACAGCGGCCAAGGCCTCCATTCCCGTATACTTGCGAAGAAGTACGAATCATACAACGGGTATCTGGCGACACTTTAGCGGGAACTTTTACTAAACCAAATGGTCCGGGAAAATTTCCAGCCATTATTTTGATTTCAGGTAGCGGTGCGCAGGATCGAGATGAAAGTGTATTTGGACACAAGCCTTTTTTACTACTGGCTGATTTTTTAACACGAAGAGGGTACGCTGTGCTTCGCTGCGACGATCGCGGCACAGGAGCTTCGACGGGAAATTTTTCGACCGCTACAACAGCTGATTTTGCTTTGGATGCAGAAGCACAAGTGGCCTTCCTTCGTCACCGAAAAGACATCCAACGTAATCGCATTGGATTGCTCGGTCACAGCGAAGGCGGAATCATTGCACCAATGGTGGCAGCGAAGGACGCTAAAATTGCTTTTGTTATTTTACTAGCAGCTCCTGCCATTGATATGTTTGATTTATTATTGGCTCAGGATTCGTTGGTCAGTAAGTCGGAAGGCATGAAGCGCAAGGACATGACTGAATTGATCGAAACAAACACACATCTCTTCAACATCTTGAAAGAAACCAAAGATACTGCTGGGTTGCAACAAAAGATCGTCGACTACCTTGTCAGCACCAACGCATCGGACGCAGAAATAGAAGTAGCGATTCAACAACTTTGCACTCCGTGGATGGAATGGTATGTCGGATTTGATCCTGCAAAAAATATCGCGCGTGTAAAGTGTCCGGTATTGGCATTGAATGGTGAAAAAGATGTTCAAGTTCCCGCTATGATTAATATCCCGGTAATCGAGTCGATTCTAGTTAGCAGTGGTAATCGAAATCATGAAGTATCAATATTGCCTGGATTGAATCACCTGTTTCAACCTTGTAAAAAGTGTTCCGTTGCAGAATACAAGCTAATTGACCAAACGATGGATCCATCAGTTTTGGAAAAAATCGGTGTGTGGATGGATCGGAACGTTAGACGTCCTTAAAAAACCGTACTCATTCCACAACGAAGCTGTCTTTACTAATCGTTGACTATTTGTTACAAAAAAAGAGGTCGTCTTTTCAGACAACCTCTTCAAATATATCAATTAGACAGTGTTAGCGAGAGATGATGAAAGAACGTGAATCGTATCCGTTGTTAGTCTTGACGGAAAGCTGATAAATTCCATTCGCCAGTGATCCAACATCTATGCGCGATGTGCGTTCAGCTCCAAGCTCCTGAGTGGTGCTACGTATAACACGTCCTGCAACATCGATTATCGACAGGGTTGCTGTTCCTACTTCTGTTTTAGAGAATGATACATTCAGTTGTTCATTTGCTGGATTAGGGTAAACACCTGAAAAAATCTGAATCAATTCATCCACGGATGTTGTATTCGTGAACGGAACAACCACACCATTTGGCAATGCTGCATATAAGCCAAAGGCCGGACCGTTTTGATTAGTATTAGGATCCAGGAAGCCAGACGCAAAAACTACAGCTGCACCTCCGCCCAACGTACTAAGATCGGCCGTATAATTCAAAATCACTGGAGATCCTGCTGCAGGAGCAATGCCTAAAGAGTAGGATGCCGCAGGGACGCTTAGATAGTCGGTAATGTCGCCATACGATGCATCGTTTACTATGGTCAAAGCACCATTCGCAATTACATCTACGGCAGGCGCATCTGTAGAGCCATGCAATACGATGAAATCAACATCTGTTGAAACCGCTGAACTTACATGCACACCTGCTTTTACAAAAAAAGTGAATGCCGTAGGCCGAGCATCCGGATTAGGTGCGAATGCAGCTGGGTTCGTTACACCATTAGCAATAACAACATACGTTTGACCCGGAGTAAGTGTAAAAGTGTTTCCTAGTCCGGCAAGGGTATCAGCGGCGGATGTTGAATTGCCTAGAGCTATACCAACTGGGATAGCAACACCAGCAGGAACATCAATGAATGGAGTCGCTTCGCGGAAATTAAAATCATCAATCAACAATGCCGAACCAGCATAAACATCAACCGTAGACGCTGCTGGATCAGCTGCGTTGTGGATGACCTGAAGTCGTGCAGTAGTATTGGCTGGAAATGCAACCACAGCACCAGAAGGCAATGCTGCGTACAAACCGAAACCTGCTCCGTTCTGATTAGCGGTAGGATCTAAAAACCCGGAAGCGAAGACTACAGCCGCGCCACCACCTAACGAAGATAAGTCTGCTACATAAGAAGCAACAACAACAGAATTGTCTGAACCTGGCGTAACATTTAATGTATATGAAGCCGCTGGCACTTCAAGAGTGGAGCTAAACTGAGCATAAGTAAGGTTGTCGATAATTGGGGATGGTGAACTCACTGGAATCACATCAACCGTAGGAGCGTCAGTTGCGCCATGAAGTGCGAAAAAACGAACGTTGGAAGCATTGCTGCTAGATTCACTAACTCCACTTTGAACCAGTAATTGGAAACCAGTGGAAACAGCATCTGGATTAGCAGCAAAACTA
>CANIAS010000002.1 GCA_947465495.1 Candidatus Pollutiaquabacter sp.
AACGATACGATCAAATCTTTAAAATGTTGTAATTGAAGGTTGAATATTCAATTAAAGATCGAAATAAAGGATGACAAATGTCGCACTTTATCTTAACTGACTGAATCCGTGCAAATTGAATAACTCAAGATTTCTGAGTATCTTTCGGAGTTCATGAAAAGAAAAGTCGAATTACGTGCTGAATTCACGGAATATGAATCAGCCTTGGAGGTTTCAGAATCAGACCATCGCCTGATTGAATTAGCCCGAAAGAGCACACAAAGTGCGTATGCTCCCTATTCTAATTTTCACGTTGGAGCAGCCTTGCTACTAGAGGACGGCACCCTGATTATCGGCAATAACCAGGAAAACGCTTCGTATTCACTCGGTGTTTGTGCCGAACGTGTAGCCCTGTTCACGGCAGGTGCGAATTACCCTGACAAGAGAATCATTGCGATGGCCATTACGGCTCAATCAAATTCCTTTGTCATTAATCGTCCGATAGCGCCTTGCGGTGCTTGCCGTCAGGTTATTGCCGAATATGAACATCGTCAAAAGTCACCCATCCGACTACTTCTTACTGGCACCAGCGGCACTGTACTAGCAGCTGATTCTATCGAAGGATTATTGCCGATGCAATTCACAGCGGACGATTTAGAAGCCAACTAATACTTGTGAATCAGCTTTCAGCGATGACTATTGAATTTCATTCTACTAAATCACCGATGGCTTCCTGGCAAGTGAATCACAAGTTTAGCATCAGGTGGCGCTTCATCATTCTTTCTACTTATCTACTACTTGTTTCTAATAGCATGCAAGGGCAAGTGAGTGTACGGGATTCCGTTTTTTCGTTCTCTATAGCTTCAATTACTGGAGGTTATTCACTACCTGGTGGAGATTTGGCCGATCGATTTGGAGGAAACTTCAGTATTGGCGGAAATTACTTCCGAAAGCATCGCTCCAATTGGCTATTCGGTGTACAAGGTGATTTCCTATTTGGCGACCGCGTCAAAGAGCGAGACTTTCTTTACAGCCTTTCCAATTCACAAGGGCAAATCATTACACAGAATGGCACCTATGGCAACATTTTACTTTACGAAAGAGGGTGGCGTGTCGAAGCACGAATTGGGAAGATACTTCCTGTAATCGGCCCCAATAAAAACTGCGGACTGGTAGTCATGGGAGGCGTTGGCTTTTTACAGCATAAGATTCGAATTGAAAGTCAGGGAGACAATATCCCATCGCTTGAAGGCAACTATGTAAAGGGGTACGACAGGCTGTCGAATGGGCTTAGCATCTCCGAATTCATCGGTTACTTCAATTTTGGAAATCGTCGGAGGATAAATTTTTTTGTAGGACTAGAAGCTACACAAGCATTCACGAAAAGCAGAAGAGATTTTGATTTTGATACGCGAATGCGTGACGATCAGGAACGAAACGACCTATTGTTCGGTATCCGTGCCGGATGGATTATCCCACTTTATAAGAAAATACCGAACGCCTATTATTTCGACTAAACCAATGAAATGGCTGTATAATGTAGGTATTTTCTGCTATGGAATTTTACTCCAACTGGCATCGCTCTTAGGCAACTCAAAAGCAAGACTGTGGGCATCCGGTCGCAAAGATTGGCGACTGCATTATGCTTCGAAGTTACAGTCAATCCACGGGTGTACGTGGTTTCATTGCGCATCGTTGGGGGAGTTCGAGCAGGGTCGTCCAGTGATTGAGTCTTATCGAGAAAAATATCCCGAAAAAAAAATCCTGTTAACTTTTTTCTCACCATCTGGGTATGAAATCCGCAAGGACTATCGCTTCGCAGACTTCGTTTGTTACTTGCCATTGGACCTTCCAGGATCCATGAACGATTTTATTGAGGCCTCACAACCTTCGGAAGTCTATTTCATCAAATACGAATTCTGGTTCAACTTGTTGGCTACGCTCAACAAGAAAAAGATTCCGGTTTATTTAGTGTCGGCCATCTTTCGGGAGAGTCACTGGTTCTTTCGCAGCATAACAGGTGGATACTTTTTGCGAGAACTTATGCGTGTACGGCACTTTTTTGTTCAAGATAAATTATCCGCCGCAGTATTACATCGCCATGGCATTACCGCTGTGACTGTAAGTGGCGACACAAGATTTGACCGCGTCATAACGAACGCTGAAACGGCATTCAATACTACCATTTTTGATTCCTGGTGCAGCGGGGCAACTACTCTAGTTGCAGGCAGCACCTGGCCATCGGATGAAAAAATCGTGTTGGACGCAATCGGAAGAGTTTTTACGAAGGAACAATTAATCCTAGTTCCACACGAATTATCACCGTCTCATCTTGAATCCCTTCGTCATAAACTAAAAGTGTCCGGATTGTCCGCGCAAACTGAATTCCTTTCTCAGATTACGCAACATCCATCGGCTAGCACAAGGATTATTATTGTCGATTCCATTGGATTACTTTCCAAGCTATACAGGTATGCTTCAGTAGCCTACATTGGTGGAGGCTTCGGCGCAGGCATCCACAATACTTTAGAAGCTGCGGTATATGGAGTGCCCATTTTATTTGGTCCAAACTATAAAAAGTTTAGGGAAGCTATTGACCTTATTGATTGCCGAGGCGCTGATTGCGTAAACAATGTCCATAAACTACAAGAAAAACTCTCCGAATTATTCAATGACATTGACCGACGGAACAACAAAGGAAATGCTGCAAAAAGGTATGTGACTGATAATAAAGGTGCCACGAAAGCGATTTTGGACATGGTATGAAGCATTTACCAACCTCACAATAGGTTCATTTTTATTCCGTTTTTTTGTATTGATTTAAGATTCAATGATTCAATTAAAAATAACTTCAACCATTCCATGTTTAATTAATGATTGAAAAAAATTTGATTGAACTAAGGCATATTACCATCATACTAAATAACTTATAAATGAAAAAATGGAAAATTATCGTGTTGGCCATCCTTATCGGAGGAATTGGCGCCGGCATTTATGGATACCTTGAATGGAATAGAAAACCTGCCAGCACATCCGAAAAAGAAGCTATTGCCTCGTTCAAAGCAGATAGTTTGGCTAGTATTTTTGAGGACAACGATTCAATAGCTACCATTCAATTTACAGGGAAAATAATTTCTCTAGAAGGAGTTGTGGAACAATGTACCAAAGACCATGGAGTGGTGAGACTACGTTTAAAGGGAAGTGACATGTCTGGTATTATCTGCGAATTTGAAGCCAAAGACTCCGCTCAGTCTGGACAAGCCCAACCAGGAGCAACAGTTTGCCTGAAAGGCCAATGCAATACCTATCAAAAAGCAGATATGTTACCTAGTGGCGACTTGCTACTTTCCAATTGCGTAGTAACTGAATACAAAAAATAACATACAAAACCTTACACTTCACTTCCTATGAAAAAAATCCTCTTTCTAGTAGCCGTAATTGCTACTTGCACCGCCACTGCGCAATCACGCTACTTTACCAAAACAGGAAAAGTAACCTTCGATGCCACCACTCCTACTTCCCCTGAAAAAATTCGCGCAAGCAATGACAATGCCGTCAGTGTAATTGATGCAGGTACCGGAGCGATGGAATTCATGATTTCGATGACTGCGTTTAATTTTGAAAAAGCGCTGATGGGCGAACACTTTCACGAAAACTATGTCGAGTCTGAAAAATATCCAAAGTGTAATTTCAAGGGCACCGTTACCAATATCATAGAAGTGGACCTAAACAAAGACGGAAACTATCCCGTTAATGTTAAAGGAATGATGACACTACACGGAGTAACAAAAGAAGTTACTGCTACCGGAACATTAACTACCAAAGGCGGAGCAATTACAGCCGGTAAATCAGATTTCAAAATTCAATTAAGTGATTTCAACGTCACAATTCCAGGCGTAGTTACTGACAAAGTGTCTAAAGATGCAAGGATCAAAGTTGACGTCACCTACGAACCAGTGAAAAAATAACCAAATAGGTTCTTGCCTGAAACGCCCGTTTAACGACGGGCGTTTTTATTGATACTAATCAAAGAAGATAATCCAATGCCCAATGGTCAGAGCCGTTAGGTATCATCAGTAATGCCACAATCATAACAAATCGCGGAAAATAATATTGCATATCCCACATCGGCTTTAACGAGCTAAACACAAATGCTACTACAGCCAGGTCTCCCGCTAAAACACAAGCAGCATAATCTTTCAAAAATCCTAGTGCTAGTAAAAGCCCACCAAGCATTTCGGCGTAAGAAGACAACAACACCATGGGCTTCAACAAAAAATGAGGCAACGGATTCTGTCTGAATGGTTCATTGAATGTTTCTACAACTTGGACTACGCCAACTTTAAAAATCTTGTCATATCCCTGAAAGAAGAAAAGTACGCCTGCTGTAAGACGTAGAAATAGCCAACCGGCAGCCAAATTAAAATCCGTTGTTTCCATCACAAGTGTATTAAATGTATTCAATGATAAATTCTATTAATGCGGTCGGCAACACGATGCCGGTTCAACATACCAACCACGGTATATCAGAATGGCAGCCACTACAATTGAAATATACGGTGTTAAGTATGCTATCCGAGTGCGAGTTTTGGGGCCAGCCCAAGTTCGAATAAAAGACAACAAGAACATCATCGGGACCGTTCCCAATCCAAATAACAACATGTATAAGGCACCTTCCATGATGCGTGGAGAAGTAGAAGCACTTACTATAGCCAGATAAACAAAACCACAAGGAAGGAGTCCATTAACCGCCCCAATAAGAAACAACGTCATTCTACTTTGCTGCCCATAAAATCCTCTTAACATACTTTTCAATGCACCAGTAAAACGATACAAACCAGTTTGAGTGACAACATGATTTTTAATGATCCATGGCCATACAGCCATTATTAATACCACAACGCCTGCTGAAATAGAAACGACACGCTGCAATCCGGACGTAGCTAATACATGTCCGAAAGATCCTGCGAGTATTCCTAAGGCGGCGTAGGTTAAAAGTCGACCTGTAGTGTATAAAATACGACCAAAAATAAAACCAGTCTCAGTGGTAGGCAGTGCTAAAACCAAAGGGCCACACATACCGACACAATGAAAACTACCAATTAGACCAACTAAAAATGCAGATATCCACCACATGACCAATCAGTTTACCCAAATCTTTTCTTCTTGATAAAAGGAAGTCCCTTGAAAACTCCAAGCCACAGACATTCGCCATTGCCCCTTCTTCAAATCAGCCATTTGCACTCGTTGTGAACCATCTACATTTGGATTAAACGGAATGGAAAAATCAAGGCGGGCATCGTCTGGACGAAAAAACTCAATCGACCCCGATATCCGCTTTCCAGCAAAACCAGCAGGTACCGTTAATTCTAATTGATGCGCAATTCGATTAATCGAAATATGACCTTGCGCAGCAATAACATTTCGCTGGCTATTAATTCTTTCCTGATAATGTATTTCATTTTCATAATAACGCTCACTTACCAGGTCCACCTGTTCGTGAGAACATCTATAAACAAGATTAAGAATGAAAATCACAAAAGACATTGCGACAATCGCCATCCCAGTACCCCAATTCCATTTCATGACAATTAGTATTTAGTATTAGTAGGCCCCATGAAATTTGTTTTCACCCGATCCACCATCTTACCATTGGAAAAAACGTCCAGTATTAGTGGTGTTTTCAATCCTTTTAACGCACTATCAGGTAACACTATAAAAAGTACGGCTTCTGCTAAGGAATCACTATGAACTTTATCAATCACATTGCCGACAAATCGAATTTCCGCGCCCTTGGGTGTATTCTCCAATCCAAAGGTCAATGGAATATCAAGAAACGTTTTATTCACCACCTGAATAGTATACAAGTTACTAAATCTATTACCATCTTGCTGCTGATAAAGCTGACCGGGAACTCGAAGCAAGGTCGCTTCGACATCAGTCCGAAGGGCAAGTAAAGAAACAAGCGTTGTCAACAAAACCAATAAAAGCACAGCATAACCAACAATTCGTGAAGTGACTTTGAATTTATCACGATTAGCAATGTTGTTTTCACTGGCATAACGAATGAGCGATTTTTCAAATCCGACTTTCTCCATCACCGAATCACATGCATCAATGCAGGCTGTACAATTTACGCATTCAAGCTGCGTACCATTACGGATATCAATTCCTGTGGGACAAACATCTACGCATTGATGACAATCAATGCAATCTCCAATTAGGCGATTTTCATTTTTATGAAGCTTACCACGTGGATCGCCACGTTGGTAATCGTATGCTATGACTAACGAATTCCGATCAAGTAAGACACCTTGCAAACGACCATAGGGACAAACGACCAAACAAACTTGCTCACGGAACCTGGCATATACGCCGTAAAATACACCTGTAAAACCAAGCAATGCATAGAAACCAGCCTGGTGATTAACCGGTCCATCGCTGACAAGTAATTCTAATTGATCAACACCTACGATGTATGCCAAAAAAACATTCGCAATTAAAAATGCTATCAGCAAAAACAAAGCATGTTTAAAAACCTTCCTGCGAACCTTATAAAAATCCAGAGGCCTTGCAGCTAACTGTTTCTGTTGATTTGCATCACCTTCAATCCAATACTCCACCTTACGAAACACCATCTCCATAAAGATGGTTTGTGGGCATGCCCATCCACACCAAACTCGTCCAAAAATCGCAGTAAACAAAATAATAAAAACAAAAAATGTCAACATGGCTAAAACAAAAAGAAAAAAATCCTGCGGCCAAAAAGGTATTCCAAATAAAATAAACTTCCGTTCAAGCACATTGAATAAGATCAATGGATGACCGTTCCAAGTTAAAAAAGGACCAACGAATAACAGTATCAAAAAGAAAGAACTAATCCAGCCACGTTTATTGTAATATGATCCAGAAGGACGTTTCGAGAAAACCCAACGACGTTTACCATCTTTTGAAATGGTAGTGACGCTATCGCGAAAACTAATTGACTCCGAATGAATTCCGCCCGGCTGCATACTTGCGTTAACTTTTAATCATTTTAGCCGCATCTCTTGGACTAAGGGAACTGGTATCAACAACTGCATCATCCTTCCACATATCCCCTTGTGGCTCTTTCGCATCAAGAGGATTTGTACCGTGTAATGTCAAGATAAAACTAGCCACCTCTTGAATCTGTCTAGGAGGTAACTGAGTCTTCCAGGAGATCATTCCTTTGGCAGGAACGCCTTGAGTAATGGTATTGAATATATTCTTAATGCCACCACCGTGAATCCAATAATCATCCGTTAGGTTCGGACCCACGTTTCCACCTCCATCAGCCTTATGACAAGCCACACAATTCTTTTGAAAAACGCTCTGGCCTTCTGCCAGCGATATTTGATCAGTCAAAGCAATAACATTAGATGCATTCACATTATACGCTACATTCTTCAACAGTTCTGCTTTTTGAATTTCAGCTTCCGCCAATTGATCTTGATATTCCTGTAACTGCAGCTTACCTGTTCCTGATACATGAAAATTGAACAAATAGAAAACGGCAAATAATACTGTCAACCCAAAACCGTATTTCCACCAGGGTGGTAATTCATTGTCTAATTCTCGAATACCATCGTAGTCATGATCCAGCATTACATCCCGTTCAAGTTCTATAGGAACAGAACGAGTCATGGATTTCAAAAATCGCTGCCATCTATTCAATCCTACACGGGAAACCTGCTGCGCTTCACTCGTTGTGCTTACATCAATTTTGATAGCCAGTTGATCCGACAAAACACGAACAACCTTAAGCAAGGTGAGCATTACAGCGGTAATGATACATCCAAGCATCAACCAGATATAAAAAGAAGGCTCAAACAATACTGAAGGTAGTTTTATAGGCACTGCTACCTCAGCGAGTTGTTGAGCCTTGATCCCAGTAACTGGCACTTGTGACATGGCGATAATGAGTATCATTCTAAAAATTCTTTTGTCAGTTTTCATAGACCTATTAATTTACAGAAGATGATTCAACAGTTGCGTTTTCTGACTCCTTAATTGGCATTTCACGCATATATTCCATGTGAGAATTATCAGCTTTCCAGAGATAGACCATGGTAGCTGCAAAAAAAACAAAGAAAACAATTAGCAGCAGCATCGGATAGCTGGCTATGCCGTCAATTCCGTTGAAATAACTCTTAAACATGTTCTTGATTTATTTAGAAGACTCCGCGGTAACATGTATATCTCGCCCTAAGCGCTGCAGGTATGCGATGATGGCGATCAATTCTGTATTAGAAGCCGTAGCAATACCATTCTTACCCAAGTCTGCAGCAATTCCTCCGGCTTGTTTATCAAGGTCTTTATTGGCTATCGTCGCATATCCTTCCGGATATGGAACTCCCAATGTCTGCATTACTCGTATCTTACTTTCCGTAGTCGATTTATCGAGCACGTGTTCGGCCAGAAACGCATAGGAAGGCATGATGGATCCAGGTGACATCGATGTTGGATCAATCATGTGATTGAAATGCCAGGAGTTAGGGTATTTAGCGCCCTCACGCGCTAAATCAGGACCAGTGCGCTTCGAGCCCCATTGGAATGGATGATCATAAACAAATTCGCCTGCTTTTGAATATTCACCATATCTTTCTGTCTCAGATCGAAAAGGTCGAATCATTTGTGAATGACATGTATAGCAACCTTCACGGATATAAATATCACGGCCCTGTAATTCCAACGGTGTATAGGGTTTGACACTTGCAATTGTTGGAATGTTAGTTTTGACTGTGAGCATAGGAATTATCTCGAGGAGCCCTCCTATTAGAATCATCACTAAACTCAATAATAGTAATTGTACTGGTCTACGTTCAATCCAGCGATGCCAATGACCGTTAGGCTCCGGCTCATTTTTAACCAATGCAGGAGCCTCAGTCTCTTCATCTGCCACAAAACTACCCGCTGCTGCAGTCTTGTATAAATTATACACCATGACCACTGCGCCTATGATAAAGAGTAATCCTCCAAAAACACGGAGTCGATACATTGGCAAAATCTGAACAACAGTTTCTAAGAAATTAGGGTATTTTAAAACACCTTCAGGAGTAAACTGTTTCCACATCAAACTTTGTGTAAAGCCCGCCCAATACATCGGTATTGCATAAAAAATAATAGAAAGGGTAGCAATCCAAAAATGGAAATTAGCCAGTTTCTTTGAGTGCAGTTCCCGACGATACAAGCGTGGTATCAACCAGTACAGGATTCCGAAGGTCAGCATGCCATTCCAACCAAGTGCGCCCACGTGTACGTGTGCAATGGTCCAATCGGTAAAATGCGAAATCGCGTTTACATTTTTAAGCGATAGCATGGGGCCTTCAAATGTTGCCATTCCATAAGCCGTAACGGCCACGACCATGAATTTGAGTACTGGATTTTCACGGACTTTATCCCAGGCCCCGCGTAACGTGAGCAATCCATTAATCATTCCACCCCATGAAGGAGCAATCAACATTACAGAAAAAACGACACCAAGAGATTGCGCCCAATCCGGGAGCGATGTATAAAGCAAATGGTGAGGGCCTGCCCAGATATAAATAAAGATCAATGCCCAGAAGTGAATAATAGAAAGTTTATAGGAATAGACGGGGCGCTCTGCAGCCTTTGGCATAAAGTAATACATTAAACCCAGGTAAGGTGTGGTCAGAAAAAATGCCACTGCGTTATGACCATACCACCATTGAACCAATGCATCTTGAACACCTGCAAAAACAGAATAACTCTTTAGCAAATTCACAGGGAGGGCCATGGAATTCACAATATGTAACACTGCTACGGTAACCACCGTCGCTATGTAAAACCAGATAGCAACGTACAAGTGTTTTTCTCTTCTACGTAAAATGGTCCCAAACATGTTAATACCAAAAATCACCCAGACAATCGCAATAAGAATATCAATCGGCCATTCCAGCTCAGCATATTCCTTACTTGTCGTAATACCCAATGGCAACGTAATAGCTGCAAGGACGATGATGAGTTGCCAACCCCAAAAGTGCAACTTACTAAGAGTATCACTAAACATCCGAGCTTTTAGCAGTCGCTGTAGACTATAGTAAATGCCCATAAAAAGTCCATTACCAACAAAAGCAAAGATGACCGCATTCGTATGCAATGGACGCAACCGCCCAAAGGAAAAATAGGGAGGCAAATTAAATTGAGGGCTAGTTAGTTGCAAGGCGACCCATAGTCCTACAAGAAAGCCGACGACCCCCCAAAGTATGGTGGCCACTGCAAAATTGCGAACGATACCATTGTCGTACTTAAACTTTTCTGTATTCATGCCTTTTTAGTTGTAGTAGATGATTCTGTGGTCAGTTGATTATTATCAATTGTTGGTGTGATGTTCGAATCCTCAAAAAGTATCCGCACTGAAGGCGTGTAATCATCCTCATATTGACCATCCTTAACACTCCATATAAAAGCCATCAAAAAGACGATGGCTAAGAGTAAACTGAAGATGATTAATAAGAAAATAACGCTCATAAACACCGTTTTCGTTGTTGATTCAAAAGTATCTGACGAATGTCAGCTGCAAACTGACACTCATCAGCACCTAATATGACTTATATCATGTAACCGAAAACGGAATGCATACTCATGGACATAAGCCTTTTAACTTGCTTTTCGAGCTGCAAAATTGGAAGCTCCTGTGGTAAAGCTGATAATGGTAACAGTGCTCAGCGGCATCAGAACTGCGGCAATGACCGGTGAAAGTGATCCCTGAACTGCATACCAACAACCAATAAAATTGTAAATAAGCGCAATAGCAAAACTAGCGATGATGATCGAGCGACTTGCTTTAGCCGCTAAAAGGATGCGGTAAAGTCGGGCAAATGCTGCACCTTCCAATATACCATCACAGGCGGGTGAAAAATTGTTTACATCTTCTGAAATGGAAATACCAACATCTGCTTGTTTCAAGGCACCTGCATCATTTAATCCATCACCAATCATAAGTACTGAACGACCTTCGCTCTGCAATTGCTGAACGACGTTTAATTTATCCGCAGGAGATTGTCTGCATTTAACAATTGATTGCCTACCAAATATATTTTTTAATCGCCCATACTCATGGTCATTATCGCCTGTTAAAACAACTAAGTGATAATTTGCACTTCTCAACTGTGCAGCCAGTTCGTTCAACCCTTCACGGTATTCATTTTTTATGACATAAAATCCTTTCAACTCCTGCCCAATGCGCACATAGACACGCGAGTCTTTTTCAAATTCTCCCCCGTCTTGAACTCCGACAAAATTCGCTGAACCAATTTTAACGGCTGTAGTATTGATTCGCCCCTGCAAACCTTTTCCTGGAAACTCTTCAAAGCCCTCTACTACACATTTGTGTGATGTAGCAAGATGGGTAGCTAAAATTCGACTTAAGGGATGCGTTGATTGAATGTATAATGCATACACCATTGACTCCTCTACCCTATTCAGTTTTTCACCATCAAAAAAGACTGACGACTTGTTACTTCGAGTCAAAGTACCCGTCTTGTCAAATATAATTGTGTCAGCGTTTGCCAGTTTTTCAATAATTGGATATCCTCGAATATAAAATCTTCCACTTCCAAAAACCCGCAAGATGTTACCCAGCGTAAATGGACTAGATATTGCGAGTGCACAAGGACAGGCAATGATTAATACTGCTGTGAAAGCATTCCAACCCTTCAACCAATTTCCATCGATCGCCCAAAATAATAAAGCAACAAGAGAAACTGCCACAATAACAACTGTAAAATAATGGCTAATCCGATTCACCAATTGCTGCAAGGGTGTATCATCTTGCTTCTTTACGTAACGATCATTGTTCCAGAGCTGTGTAAGATAACTTTGAGAAACCACCTTATTAACTTCCAGCTCCAACATCGCCCCTTTTTGTCTGCCTCCTGCGAAGATCAACTCACCGTATTCTTTGGACACAGAGTCCGATTCGCCGGTTACGAAACTATAATCAATGGACGCATCGCCTTTCAGCAGGACGGCATCAGCGGGTATAATTTCTTCGTTTCGAATCAGAATTCGATCACCTATCCTTAATTCAGACAATGGTATAGACAACTCCAAGGAATCTCTACGCACCATGACAGATACCGGAAAAAACGATTTATAATCACGATCAAACGAAAGCGTCTCGTAGGTTTTGTCTTGAAACCAGCGACCTACTAACATAAAAAAAACAAGTCCGGCCATCGTATCCATATACCCAGGACCTGTGCGTGTAAAAATCTCAAAGGAACTCCTTAAGAACATTACCAATATTCCGAGCGCAATGGGCACGTCAATGTTTAGAAATTTCTGATGAATACTCTGCCAGGCTGAAAGAAAAAACTGGCTACTGCAATAAAAAAATACTGGCAAGGATAAGCCAAAATTAACATAGCTGAATATATTACTAAAACCAGGGTCAGTGGCATCACTTATGGAGAAATATTCCGGAAAACTAAAAAGCATGATATTCCCAAAGGCAAATCCAGCGACACCAATCTTATAAATGGGAGAACGATCCTTTTTTTTAGGCTTTTTATCTTCCAAATCATCCAGCCGAATTAACGGCTCATACCCAATCATAGACAACAGCTCAACCAATGCACGCAAGGAGACCTGACCTTTTTTAAAGACTACACTAACCTTTTTTGTCAGAAAATTAACCCTAGATCGAAGCACTCCGGGGTTGATGCGTTGTAAATTTTCGAGCAACCAAATACAACTGCTACAATGCATTCGAGGAACATAGAAAGTAACCGAAGCAAAGTCCCCCTCGTCAAAATGCATCAATCGGCGCTTAACGTCAGGATCATCCAAATAACCAAATTGACCGGCTACGGGCTTTTCAGAAGTTTGACCAGGAGTCTCATTGAACCGATAGTAACTGCAAAGACCATTTTCTTGCAGCACATCGTACACAAGTCGACAGCCCTCGCAGCAAAATGTCTTATCATCAAAACACAATAAACTAGTCCGACACTCATCACCGCAATGATAGCAAGTGACTTTTTTGTTGACAACGGCTTGCACGTAATATTCTGAGGATATAAATTCCTAGCGAATATCCAGCGTTAACAACATTCAACACATGACTTTTGTCAGTATTTGATACAATTCAAATTATTTCATCCCTTACGGCACGAAAAAACCATTGCATAAGACTAGTCATCAACTCCGTCTTTATTCTTTTCACCTGGACCCTCTTCGTTTCCGACTCCTTGGGCATTTTGCACCGCAGATCCAGAAAGCTCAGTGTGTCTAATTTTACCGCCAAGTAAACCTGTATTCATTAACGATCCAGTTGCGAGGAGGCCTCCAATCAGGATTAGCCCTTCAAGCATACCTGGCAATTTGCGGTTTTTTAAAAAGAAAAATAAGCCAATAGCAGATAATAAACCAGTAACTCCTGCTAACCAAATAGAAAGCTCCGCCGACTCCTCATGCGCTTCGATATTATCTTTGGATACACCTGCGATTGACTCTACCGAATCTTCCGCTCCCTCACCTGTATTCATGACCACTGCTGAAGATATCGCAGAGATCAAAAAGGCAAGCATTCCTGCACGACGAAGAATTGGAGACTTGAACAAAAATCCAGCAATTAAAATCAATGTTGCAAACAGAACGCCAAGAATAGCGACATGATTCAACATTAAATGAAGGTGTACTGCGTTCATGAGTTTATATTTTATGATTAAGTAAAGCTATTAATTTAACATTAATTTAGTCATATCGAATCAACTTTTAAGTGGGTAATATTACCCTATGCTACCCACAAAACACTTCAACTGCATCCAGTGGTAGACCCGCAATTTGGACATTTGAAGCAAGTACCCGCTCGTTCCGTTGCATAGCCACAATCTACACAGACGGGTGTATCATGATGCGTACGAACCACTGCGTGAGGTGTCAAACGCTTACCTACTGCAACCACTGGCTGAGCTACTTTGCAACCATCACGATAAATTGAGATAGACTTTAGACCGTATTTCCATGCCGCATGAAAGCAGCCTCCAACATCGCTGATGGTTGCATTCTTTGGCAAGTTTACCGTTTTAGAAATACCACCAGAAATAAACGGCTGTACAGCGGCCATCATTTTTAAATGGCCTTCTACTGAAATCGAATCCTTACTATTTGGACTATCCGACCACGAGCATTCAAATACCTTTAAAAGGCTTGATGTAATACCTGGAGCGCCAACCAATGAGCCATGATCCATCAAATAATTCCTCGCTTTTTCAATTTGCTCTGCAGTCCAATTCATTTTTTTTAATGCCATTAACACTTGACGATTAATAATTCTAACTTTTTCGCCACCGTACATCTGCTTTTCTTTTACCAGCGAGAACTCGGGTTCAATCCCGGTAGTATCGCAATCCATTAACAATGCAATGGTTCCAGTAGGAGCAATGACAGTTACCTGAGCATTTCGAAAGCCATTCTTTTCACCAGACACCAACGCATCTTTCCATGCAGCTGTGGCTAATTTTTTAATGGTTAGTAGGTCTATATCCAAGTCGCCCTTGATATTTTTTGTACTAATGGTCTGATTTAATTTGTCTAATTCAACCTGATGCTTTGTCAACACACGAGTCATCTCGACTTCATTTTCTGCATAGCATTTAAATGGGCCAACCACTCCTGCCATTTCAGCTGATGTCCGGTAAGCAACTCCAGTCATTAAAGCAGTGATTGAAGCAGCCAATTCTCTAGCAGATTCACTATCATAGGCTATTAAATTTGACATGAACAAGGCTCCAAGATTCGTATAGCCCAAGCCGATCGTCCGATAGTTATAAGAACGACTGGCCACTTCTTCAGAAGGGTATTGTGCCATTAGTACCGAAATCTCCAAGATCACGGTCCAAAGTCGGCATGCATATTCAAAACCCTCAACATCAAAGCTTCCACTAGATTTAACAAAACCCATAAGATTCAAGGAAGCCAGATTACAAGCAGTATCATCCAAAAAGTGATATTCAGAACAGGGATTGGATGCCAGGATACGACCACCGTTCGGGCAAGTATGCCAATCATTGATAGCTGTATCGAACTGAACACCTGGATCACCGCACTCCCATGCCGCACAAGACAACTCTTCCCAAATTTGAGACGCATTTACATAAGTAACCGTATTCGAATCGGTACGAGACGTCAGCTTCCATTTACCATCTTTTTCCAATTGATAAAAAAACTCATCAGTAATTCGAACTGAATTGTTGGAATGTTGTCCGCTAACTGAAGCATAAGCTTCTCCTTCCATTCCTCCGTCATAACCTTGTTCAATCAGCGCCTGTGCTTTACGCTCTTCTAATGCTTTCCAACGTATGAACGAAATGATCTCGGGATGGTCGATGTCCAAGCAACACATTTTTGCAGCACGGCGGGTAGTACCTCCTGAGCGGATGGCCCCTGCAGCGGCATCACCGACTTTTAAAAAGGACATAAGGCCCGATGATGTTCCACCGCCAGACAATCGCTCATGCCGTGATCGAATAACAGAATAGTTAGTTCCTGCCCCTGATCCATATTTGAATACCCTGGCTTCGCGTAAAAAAAGATCCATAATGCCGCCTGGATTTACAAGGTCATCTTTAACAGAAAGAATGAAACACGCATGTGGCTGCGGCCGCTCATAGGCAGAAGTGGAACGCGTAACTAATTCTGTTTCCGGGTCGATAAAATAATGACCTTGAGGAGGACCTGAAATACCATACACATCAAATAATCCTGTATTGAACCACTGTGGAGAATTTGGCGCGACCTTTTGCGCTAGCATCATGTAGACTGATTCATCATAAAAGATATCCGCATCTTTTTGCGTAGCAAAATAATGATAACGTAAACCTTGATTCCTCCAGGTTGAAGCCAAACGATGCACTACCTGCTTGACAGAATATTCCATGCCAATTCTTCCATGCGAAAGCGGAACACCCGATTTTCTAAAATACTTTTGAGCCAGCACATCCGTTGCTAATTGTGACCAGCCACTCGGAACTTCTATGTCTTTCATTTCAAAAATTACGTTACCATCTGGAGTGGTAATCTTTGAATCCCTTTTCTCAAAAGTAAATAATTCAAATACCGGAACTTCTGAACTGGTAAATCGTCTTTGAAAATGAAGTCCGGAAGCAGAAAAATCCATTATTGAAAATTATAAAGAAATAAACGGTCAAAATAGAGGAGTTCCCGATACTTGCATAGCGTGAAAAGCCAACACTGGAACTTCTGAATGATTGACTAACTTCTTGGTTAAACTTCTTGAAGTAAGTCGATCAAAGAAATTCCGTCGACGCATTGAAACGGCAATCAAGTCATAAGATTCATTCGCACAATGGCTATTAAGTGCAACTTCTACTGATTCGCCTTTGAGCAATTGGAAGGTAATATTACTATAGGGAATACTACCCTGCACTTGTTTTTTAAACCAATCCATCAATTCAACCTCCACCGTATGCTCATCGGAAAGCTCCACATGCGCTACAACTATTTCTGGTCCAAAATCCCGGAAATATTGCGTCAATAAATAGATAGATTGAAAATCATTGTCGGCATAATTGGTGGCAAACAGCACTTTCTTGATTGCGTGAAAGTCTGAAACAATCGGGACAGCAATTACCGGACAACCACATTTCTCAATAATCTCCGAGGTATTACTTCCAAGCAAAATCCCTGATAATCCTCCTGCACCGTGAGTAGCCATCACGACCAAATCGAATTTTTCATCGGAAGCATAGGCAGCAATCTGATCGACCAATAAACCGGTTCCAGATGCTGTTTCCAAATTCTCAAAACCCGTTTCAACCTTAATTGCATGCTGCCAGGCCCAAAGTTGGGCGACTGCCTCCTGTTCAATTTCCGCTAAAGAGGTTACAGCAATTAATTCCCGTTGACTAATTAAAGGGAGATGCACGGCATGAAATAAAACCACGCGACTATCCATTTTAGTAGCCAATCCTACCGCGTAATTCAATGCTTTCCGTGAATCCTTAGAAAAATCTACAGGAACTAGGATCTTTTTAATGGGATGAATCTGATGAATTTTCATTAATTAGTATTGTCCAATAAAAGTAAGGCTCTAATTTTTCGTCGATTATGACTTAAATCATGTGCAACCACGATAAATGGTTGGAAATTCGCTAAACGTAAGAAACAAACGTCAAACTGGTGGATATCAATTATATTTGAAGAACGTGACATCCCAATTATGAATCAAAAGCGAAACGTCCTTCTTTCCGCAACCTTACTTGCCTTTGCCATTTTCTTAGGTAGCATTTACCTGCCAAATAGCATTCACGTAGAATTCCTCTACCCACTAATCGTACTACTTTCCATAACGCTGCACGATCGCCGTTCCACGTTTGATATCAGCGTAGGACTTACTATTCTTCTTGTCCTTGATTTTTTTATTTCCTCCGATTATACCGCACTTCAAACGCGAGTTATTCCTTCGTTACTTCCGATTCTCTTCGTATGGAGCTTTACTTTCGCAGTATTAAAATACAAGGAATCACAATTGAAATTATTGCGTAGTACAGAGCACTTGAATGCCATGTTTCAATACGCAACAGAAGGCATCTTAATTAGCAATCAAAAAGGAGAGATCATACTTTCAAATCCCATGAGCTCGAAACAATTCGGCTATGAAGAAAACGAATTGTTAGGAAAACGAATTGAAGACCTTGTTCCAAAACGGTTTGCCGAAAAGCACCCCAAAAACAGAACGGAATACTACGGAAATCCACACAACCGACCCATGGGTCAAGGAATGAAGCTCTTTGGAAGAAAAAAGGACGATCAGGAGTTTCCCATTGAAATAAGTCTAAGTTCATTCAAAATTGGTCAGGAATTATTCGTAATCAGCTTCATTATTGATATAACTGAGCGCCATCGACAAGAGGAAGCTATCAATAAATCCAACGAAGAACTTGAATTCCGTGTATTGTCAAGGACTATGGAATTGGCGGCGGCGAACAAATCACTTGAACAAGCAAATGACCATCTAAAAGCTGAAATGCAAGAGCGAAGTAACGTAGAAGAAGCACTTAGAGATAGTGAAAGACTATACAGTACTATCGCTCACAATTTTCCAGATGGTATCATTTGCGTATTAAACCATGCCTTAGAGATTGTTTTTATCGATGGAAAAGAATTGGAGGAACTTAAAATCAACAATTCCGATATGCATGGAAAATACTGGCGTTCCCTTAATCTATGCGCTGATGACAAACGCGATTACTTAGAAAGTGTTTTTCGAAAAGTATTTTCCTGGGAAAATGCAAACATGGAATGTGAATACAATCATCGTAATTATGCCTTAAATGCTGTTCCGCTACCAGATGACCGAGGAAATGTAAAGGAAATACTGCTTGTCATTCGCAATATTACCAGAAGAAAAATAGCCGAACAAGAAATTTTAATCTCTTTAGAGAAAGAACGTAATTTAAATGAAATGAAATCGCGTTTCGTTTCGATGGCATCGCATGAATTCCGTACACCATTAAGCACAATTCTTTCATCTATTCAACTTGTAGATCGCTATCAGGGTGCCGAGAATCGTGATAAACAGCTAAAACACATTGATCGTATTAAATCTTCGGTTAAAAATCTTACTGAAATTCTAAACGATTTCTTGTCACTTGAAAAATTAGAAGCAGGAAAAGTAGAAGTACAACTCAACAATGTAAACCTTGTAGAATTCTGCCATGAAATGAGCGAAGAGTTACAAGGAGTAGCTAAGGCTGGTCAGAAAATCATCTACACACATCAGGGAGGCGACAAAGTAATCCGTACCGACAAACAACTTTTGCGCAACGTGCTTATCAATCTACTTAATAATGCCATTAAATATTCCAAGGAAAACGAAAACATATATTTCACGTCACTGGTCAACCATGAAATCTGCATAAACATTTCTGATAACGGAATTGGAATTCCCTTCGATGAACAACCTCAGCTTTTTGAACGTTTTTTCCGTGCCACCAACGCCAACAACATCCAAGGAACAGGACTAGGGCTTAACATTGTACAACGATATACTAAATTACTTCAGGGAAATATTTCTTTTACCAGTCAAGAAAACAAAGGAACTACATTCACCGTCCAATTACCTAACATTTTAAACTAACACTACCATGAAAAAAATTTTATTGATTGAAGACAACAAAGAAATGCGCGAAAACACGTGCGAAATTCTGGAACTTGCCAACTACCAGGTGATTACAGCCAGTAATGGCAAAACAGGCGTAGACATTGCGCTAAAAGAGGTGCCGGACCTTATCATATGCGATATTATGATGCCCGAATTAGACGGCTATGGTGTCTTATATCTTATCAGCAAGAACCCTACTACTTCGGGCATTCCATTTATTTTCCTAACCGCCAAAGCCGAAAAATCAGACATGCGTAAAGGCATGAGCATGGGCGCTGACGATTATTTAACAAAACCATTTGAAGAAATGGAATTGCTTAATGCTGTGGAAGCACGTATGCGGAAAAATGAATTATTCAAACGTGAGTTTTCTAAAAACGTAGACGGTTTAAATGAGTTTCTGGCAAATGCCAAGGGGATGGAGGAGCTTACGAAATTATCAGCAGAACGTAAACCTCACCATTACAAGAAAAAAGATGCTATCTACATGGAAGGTGACGAACCAACAGGGATTGTCTTCATTAACAAAGGAAAAATAAAAACGTTTAAGTCAAACAATGACGGCAAAGAATTCATTACAGGCATATATGGTGCCGGCGACTTTATCGGCTACAACGATCTAATAGAAAATAAAGAACACAAAGAAACAGCTGAAACATTAGAAGACAGCGAAGTGGTAATCATCCCTAAGCAGGACTTCTTCTCACTACTCTACTCCAACCGTGATGTTGCCGCTAAGTTTATCAAACTACTTTCAAATAATCTCCAAGATAACGAGGAACGACTGTTAAATCTCGCGTATAATTCCGTGCGTAAACGCGTAGCCGATGCACTACTTAATTTGCAAGGTCGGTACACAATCGCGGGAAGTCCGCAACCTTTCAATGTATCTCGGGAAGATCTGGCAAGCATGGTAGGCACTGCGACAGAATCAGTTATCAGAACACTTTCTGATTTCAAGGAAGAAAAGTTAATCGAGATAAAAGATCGAAACATAGTCATCGCCAATACCGATCGCCTTACACGTCTCAAAAACTGATTCTATACTTCTTAATTAAACACACAAAAATCCCGGCCGAAAAAATCGACCGGGATTTTAATTAAAAGAACAACACCAAAAATCAGGCTATGGCTATTTCTTTCACCTTCTTGGCATACACCGCCGATTTAACAATTGACAATCGTAAGACACCATTCTCATAATTCGCCTTAATATCGTCTTCTTTGGCATTTTCAGGAAGTGTGAATGACCTTGAAAAGGATGAATAATTAAACTCTTTGCGAGTATAGTTCTTATCCTTGGTTTCCTTTTCAGATTTCTTTTCAGAACTAATGGTTAAGAGACCATCTGCCACTTTAACGTGAAAATCATCTTTTCGTAACCCAGGAGCCGCAAGCTCAATATCATAGGTCTTTTCAGTTTCAGAGACATTAACCGCAGGGACCCAATCGGAAGGAAACAAATCATCAAACCCTAAATTTTCACTTTCAAAAAAATCCGAAAGCACATTACGCATTACCGGAAAATACCCGTTACTTCTTTTCATGATTGACATAATAATTAATTTTTAAGTGTTAGAATAAAAAATAAATAACACTTCAAAACTACGCGAAGGTATCACCCTAACCGATGATGCCTATCAATGTCAATTTTGATTGATATCAGCGATTTGCCATTAATCTAAAGGTCGATCAGTATATTTCAGGGACAACAACGGCAGCTCCACCCTATGCGACATTAATCGTGTAACGCTCGGATGAAACATGGATTCAGGAAAATGACGTTCATGTGTAAAAAGGACCAATAAATCGATTTTCATTTTTTTAATAAATTTTTCCAGCCCTTTAGAAACCACAGTATCCTTTGCAATGTATCCTGAAATTTTAGCATATTTTACGCTAGAGCGAATACGCTTAGTCATTTTATTAATGGCAAGATCATCGTGCAAAAGATGCTTATCATCTACAAACACAAAAGAAATTTCAGCATCAAATAGCGTGGCGAACGGTATGATCATGGATGCGGCCCGTATATTGTCTTCTTTGAGATCCGTGGAATAAGCTATTTTCTTAAACCCTTTGAATTTTACATTCATTGGAACCGTTAGAACCGCACAATGGGCATCACGAATAACTTTTGCAGTAGTGCTTCCTACCAACATTCTGCGCCATTTGCTGGTACCGGTAGCGCCGACGATAATCAAATCCACACCTTTTTCATCGGCGAATGATACGATCTGATGATAAGAAACGCCTTCCGAAGAGACAGCCTCAGCTCTCAAACCAGGATGATTGCGTTTTAATTTATTTACCAAACGTAAAAGTTTCTTTTGAGACAGTTCATGCAACTGCTTGGTAGCATCACGAACTACGGTCATCGGGGCGTCGGTAAACATGGCCGGAACGTCATAAGCATGTTGAATAATCAAATGTGCTTCTATGCGTACTGCTAATGCAGCGGCAAAATCCGCTGCAATCAGCGCGTTTTTCGAAAAATCAACCGGACACAGGATTAGTTTCATCGCGTGCTTTTATAAATCTTTAAATTGATTAAGCACGCAATTTATTTTGCAATTGACTGCTAAGTGCGCCTATCGCTTTGGAAAGCGCAAGGAGAGAAAGAAAGATGGCCAACAAGGCCACCATTAAAACACTATAAATGCCAAAATCATCATTTTGTACTGGAGCAGTCGACTGCGCAAAATTTAACAACGGAGTAATAAGAGTAAAGCAAATCAATAATAGGCGTTTCATGACGAGTTTCTTTTTAACAATAATATAGTGACTCCCTTTAACCCATCATGACGAATATCAGTAAGTACAATGAATTTGATCAATTTTATTTGTGAACTACATGTAATACTGTTAAAAAAAAACTGTAAACATCATGCATACATCTTGATATCGCTCATAAAATAATAAGCGTGCAAAGCATAGTTTTACAAAAAATATAATTAAAATGGAAACAACATCTAACAACAACGGCCGCCTATTTGCAGCGCTATTAGGCGGTTTAGCAGCAGGAGCACTGCTTGGTGTACTACTGGCACCTAACAAAGGCTCTGAAACACGTCGTAAAATTGTCGATGAGACCAAAAAAGCCGGTGACAAAGTAAAAGGTAAGTTCCGAGAAGTTTATGAGGCGGTAAGCGGAAGCGGTGGACGAATGAACGACATGGCCTAAATTAAATAATGATTACTTTGCATAGAAATCATGCAACCATGTCCGACAGTAATCACATCGACCAATTGGTGAGCAATACCAAAGAATACCTGGAAACCAGGGTAGAGTTGGTCAAGCTACAGATGATCGAAAAGGGAAGTGAAATGAGTGGCGCTGTAGTGGCCAACCTCACATTCATTTTCCTTTTCATGATCGTCCTTTCCTTCTTTAGCATAGCAGCAGCGCTATATTTAGGTGTCATTTGGGGCGCATATTACTATGGTTTTCTTTTTGTTGGCGCGTGCTATTTGGCCGTCTGCTTACTTTTGTATTTCAATAAAGAAAGTTGGATCAAACGACCTGTTTCCAACACCATCATCAAGGCCGTATTCAAAGAAACCGACCATGACTGAACATCGAATTCGAAACATTGATGAACTGCGTTCCGAAATACGCAGAATGAAGCACCGTGCCAATGATCAGGAAAAACGAATCGCCGAAGACATTCAAGCCATCCGAGAAAGCCTTCGACCTGAAAACATACTCATTCGAGCACTGTCTAACATAACAGGAATCCAAATCAACAAAAGTGAGTTTTTGAAGAATGGTGTGTTAATGGGCATTGGTTTACTCCTCCAGCGCTTTGCTTTCAAATCGGAGAATGCCTTAGAACATAAAGTTTATCACTGGGTTGATCGATTATTCAATAAGTTGAAATCGTATGTGGCCCGTTTTACCAGTTCTCGTTCTGAAAAGGTAGATGCGGAAAGCTGATAGTTCAAACATGCAAAAGTGTAATCACCTGCTCGTCATTGACCTGCGGGAAATACGTATAAAACTCGCCTACTCCGACAAATTGCTCCGGTGTGTGTAAGCAGATAAATTCATCCACTTCCTTTTGAATTCGAACTGCTGCTTCGCGTGCTGCCACCGGAACTGCCACGATAATTTTTGTAGGGTTATATTTACGCAAGTATAAAACTCCCGCTAATAATGTTCGTCCAGTTGCTATTCCATCATCCACAATGATGACGGTTTTACCCAATAAATCTAACTGAACACTTTCTTGACCATATAAATTAGCGCGATCCTGGAGCATCCTGCGCAATCGGTATACTTCATTCTCCAAATACAAATTTGAAACAGGCTCCACCAAATCATCCAGTAAAACTTGATCAAGTGAAACAGCGCCAATTGCATACTCTGTATTGGTAGGATGACCAATTTTTTTAATTAACAATGGCTTCAACGGCCAATGCAAATGATCCGCAAGTATTCTTCCTATCGGAACTCCGCCTCGGGGTATTGCAAAAACAACCCCATCACCTCCAATATACTTGCGCAGTAAGGGTATTAGCAACTCAGCCGCGTGTTCGCGGTTTCGAAACTCCATCGCTTAATACGTTTAAATCACGTTCGGGGCAAGGTTGACCCGCCAAACAACGTGTATAATGGGCAAAAGGAGATAAAGCTCGTAAGCAATAACACTCCTGCTAGGACAATAAGTATAACTCCCAAAACACCAGTGACAAAATTCGACAAATACAAAGAAGCTAATATAGCCGCTAAAAAAATTCGCAAGAAGCGATCGGTTGATCCCATGTTCTTTTTCATAGTCATTCAATTTTCTCACAATCTACAATGTGCCAGAATCCATAAGTATGACCTAAATCAGTAAATATGTAGATTAACCAAAAACTACCACTCCTATCAATGCTACTGCAGCTGCGGTCATTACCAGTAATGTAATCGCGCCAAAAATATTAGACCACCGCCTATTGGTATATCTACCCATGATCGTTGAGTTATTACAGATAAGAAGAACAATTGCAATAATTACGGGTGAAGTCAAACCATATAGTACAGCAGTGTAAAGCAAAGATTGCACAGGTGATATCCCAATAAAGTTAATTAATAACGCAACGCTTACAGAGCAAATCATCACAACATAAAATCCTCGAGCTTCATGAAACTTTTTATTCAGTCCTTCGGCCCAACCGAATGTTTCTGAAGTTATATAGGAAAGCGAACCTGCCAATACAGGTATTGCTAAGAATCCTGTTCCCAGAATTCCTATTGCGAACAACCAATACGCCGAACGTCCAGCCAATGGCAGCAATGCTCTTGCCGCTTGCTCTACCGTGGTTATTTCCGTAAGTCCGACTGGATGCAAAAGTGCTCCGGTTGAAAGCATAATAAAGAACATTACTAAACAAGAAAAGAGCATACCAAAATCAACATCAGTACGCATATCTGATAAAATCCGCTTGTCAATAATGAGTTGATACTGCTCCTTCTCTTCCACCTCCATGCTGGTTTGCCAAAAAAACATGTAGGGGGAAATGGTTGTACCCAATACGCCCACCAGAATTAACAAGTAATCGCGACTAAAGTGCAATTCGGGTATAAAAGTCATTTTAACGACATCGTTCCAATTCACATGTGCTAAAAATGGCACAATAATATAGGCTAACAAGGCTACGCAAAGCCATTTCATGATCCCTGCTAATTTCCGATACGGAAGATAAATTATCGTTACTAATAATAACATGGTAAAGAAGACCGAAAAGAATGCAGGATGAACAGAGGGCACCAAAAGATTTGCAACGGCTCCCATTCCTGCTATATCAGCACCAATGTTCAACGTAATTGCAGGAAAACTAAATGCAATCATTACATAAAGCAGTGACTTAGAATAATGTTTTTTCAAAACGCCTGTTAAACCCGTACTTGTGACTAAGCCAATACGAGCGCACATTTCTTGCATGGACGCCATTAACGGAAAAGTCAACCAAGCGGTCCAAAGTGTTCCGTAGCCAAAAGCAGCACCTGCCTGACTATACGTAGCTATGCCAGAAGGATCATCGTCACTTGCACCAGTAATTAAACCCGGCCCTAGCTTTTTCCAGAACCCCTTCGCATCCTGCTTTTTCGTAGTTCCATTCGCTTCCATTATCAATGCATCGCAGTGCGCACCATTTTTTAAAATAATTATTATGTGTCAATATTACTTAATTATACTATTCAATAAATTTTCAAAACCATGATATTCATCATATCGACACCGCGGCCGTTGCCTAATTTTAACATGAAATACCAATTACTTTAAAATATTGATTTGGTCTATATGTCTCCATTTTCGCTTAATGTCTCCAAAATTTTCCGTTCCTCCTGGAATAATTTCTTTGAAGAAGTTGGAGCTACTGCGCAATTTGCTGCTGATTTTTCCAAGCAATTATTTTTTCCGCCTTATGAGACAAAAGAAACGATCAAACAATGCTATGAAATTGGCTATCGTTCCTTTCCATTGGTTGCTATTACCTCTTTCATTATCGGACTTGTTCTGACGCTGCAATCCAGGCCAACACTCATCGAATTTGGAGCAGAAGCTTGGCTTCCGTCCATGGTTGGAATCTCTATTATTCGCGAAATAGGACCAGTGATTACCGCGCTTATATGTGCCGGTAAAATTGGATCAAGCATTGGAGCCGAGCTCGGTTCAATGCGTGTCACAGAGCAAATCGACGCGATGGAAGTTTCAGGAACAAATCCATTCAAATACATAGCAGTCACGCGCATGATCGCAACTACGCTGATGGTACCGGTTTTGGTTGTGCTAGGAGATGCTATTGCCTTGTATGGATCCTACCTTGCCGTAAACTTAAAGAGCACGATTACCCTGAAGCTTTATTTCAATCAGGTTTTTGAATCCTCGGATTTTAGCGATGCCATTCCATCCATTATAAAATCTTATTTCTTCGGTTTTGCAATCGGTTTAACGGGATGTTATAAAGGGTACAATTCCAGAAAAGGAACAGAAGGAGTTGGACGATCAGCAAATAGCGCAGTTGTGGTATCATCACTGCTCATTTTTATTATTGACCTCATTGCGGTTCAAATCACGGAATTCCTTGGTCTTATATGAAAAAGAAATAATGTCCACCGAACCCATCATAGAAGTAATCCATCTTAAAAAATCATTTGGCAAAAACCAGGTAATGACCAATTTCAACCTAACCGTTGTTCGGGGTGAAAACGTGGTGGTGCTAGGGCGATCGGGATGCGGCAAATCGGTCCTGATCAAATGTATAGTGGGATTACTGCCCTATGATGAAGGATCAATTCGAATTTTTGGCAAAGAAATATGCACTTTGCCGAAGCAGGAACTGGATCAACTTCGTGCACGTATAGGTTTCGTCTTCCAAAGTAGCGCACTTTATGACAGCATGACCGTTGGTGAAAACCTGGAATTCCCGCTAATCAGACATCAAAAAGACAAAAGTAAATCTGAGATCCAGCGCATGGTGCAAGAAACTCTTGCCAACGTTGGGCTAGCGCACGCCATTAATTTAATGCCCGCTGAATTATCTGGAGGAATGAGAAAAAGAATTGGCCTTGCGAGAGCGCTGGTATTAAAACCTGAAATAATCCTCTACGATGAACCAACGACAGGACTTGATCCTATTACTGCTAAGGAAATCAGTCAACTAATGCTACAGTTACAACGCACCTACAATACCACCTCAATTATCATCTCCCACGATATGAACTGTTCACGTTTGACAGCAAACCGAATGTGCGTGATGATTGATGGCATTAACCACGCAGAAGGAACGTTCGAAAGTTTAAGTACTTCGTTGGACACAAAAGTCAACTCCTTCTTTGAACAAACCCAGGCATGAATACAACCACCAACCATCGCATCAAGTTAGGGATGTTCCTTTTCACTGGCTCTATTTTACTAGTGGTAGGATTATATATGATTGGAAAGAACAAAAGCTTGTTTGGAAGTTCTTATACACTAATCGCACATTTTGATCAAATCAGCGGTTTACAGCCGGGCAACAACATCCGGTATTCAGGAATTGATATCGGCACAGTAGAGGATATTCAATTACTAAACGATACCACCATCGAAGTAACCATGACTATTGCAAAAAAAATGGCTGTGATAATTCGAACCAATTCCATTGCTTCCATTGGCACAGATGGATTAATGGGTAACAAGCTTATTAATATAGAACCTGGAACTGTCTCGAGTCCCATGGCCCAGGAGGGAGAAATACTTCCAAGCATAAAATCTGTGGATACCGAAGCAATGCTTAGGACACTCCAATCAACTAACACCAATGTAGAAAGGATATCAACCGACCTGATGGAATTGACCATGACGATTAACAAGAGTAGGGGCACCCTTTACACCATGCTACTGGACACCAACCTAGCCCTAGGTTTAGAAAATACACTTTCCAATGTCGAAAAAATCAGCATCCACTTAAATAGCTTTTCATCGGGACTAGCAAAAATGAGCAGTGACATACAGCACGGGAAAGGCGCCATAGGAGCACTTCTGAATGATACTGGCTCTGTGGTGTTAGATCTTGAGCAAACGATGCGAAATTTACATTCTTCCAGTGAGAAAATTGATAAAACCGCAACATCACTAAACAGTTTAATGCAAGAAGCAAAAGAAGGCCATGGAAGCCTTACTGTAATCCTACGCGACACTGTAACTGCCAATCATTTAAAACGCGCGTTAGAATACATTGACTCTAGTGCTTATAATTTAAATTTAAACATGGAAGCATTAAAACATACTTTTCTCATGCGAAACTACTTCAAGAAGTCCAAATCAAACCAATAAATAGAAGACTTCAACCTTTTAGGCACTATACTCAATTATGAACTCCTCCGTAAAAATAACGCCAACCCTCAAACTCCTTCAGTTAATTGTATTTGCCAGTATCATACTATACTTTGGGAAGCCGATTTTTGTACCAATTAGCTTTTCCTTGTTGATAAGCTTCATACTCTACCCAATATGCCAAGCTCTTGAAAAAAAAGGTGTTCCTAGAGGATTAGCAATCGGATTCAATTTGCTATGGCTAAGCGCACTATTAGGACTAATCGTTTATCTCTTATTCTATCAATTCGGAAGGTTCATAAACGACTGGCCCGCATTGAAACAAAAATTATCATTTGCTTATCATGAATTACAACATTACATATTTATAAAGACCGGCGTAACCTTACCAGAACAAGACAACTGGCTAAAACAAACTATATCGCAATCATCAGGCAATGTGTTTAAATTCTTAAAGACGTTTATATACAATGCAGCCATCAACGTTGTGCTATTAATTCTTATACCTATACTGTCAGGATTAATTCTATATTCTAGAGAACGGTGGGTAAAAGTACTTTATATGTTGTTGCCAAATCTTGAACACCAAGAAATCAGAAACATCCTAAAAGAATCTATCCACGCCTACTATAATTTCATCAAAGGAATGGGCACCGTATACATTGTGGTGGCAATTCTAAACTGTATTGGCTTAATCATCCTTGGAATACCACATGCCATTCTATTTGGATGCATCGCCTCTGTCCTCACATTCATACCGTACGTCGGCATCCTTGTTGCCTCCTTGTTACCAATTACAATTTCATGGCTAACTTTCGACTCCATCTGGTATCCCATAGGTGTTATCGTGATCTTTACAATAGTCCAGTACCTAGAAGCGAATGTGATCTTTCCTTTGGCAGTTAGTAGCCGACTCAGTTTAAACACCTTTATCACCATTGTTGTGATTTTAGTTGGTGGATTACTTTGGGGTGCAGCTGGCATGATCTTATTTATTCCATTCATCGGAATAATAAAGCTAATTGCCGATCGAAGCGAAAAACTCGCAGGCCTTTCGATGCTACTTGGGAACGGAAAAATTCATCCATGAAATTATCGGAATTGGCTTTGAGGAATTGAACCCACCCGTTCCATATATTTGGAGGCAAAGTCATATCCGACTTTAAAAATATCCTCCATATCTACTTTATCAAAAACACCAAATCGACACAAGTCAGGAGGCTCAAGGTATAAATCGCATAATTTCTTACGCGCTTTGACGGTCTGCCAAGCACCCAGGGACATCAATCGATCCATTAAGGCAAAGGCAGTATTAACAGATCGTCCTTTGACCCATGGATTTACATGCACTCCTACCAACGTTACATCTTCTTCGAGAAAAGGCTCCACCGGTAAGTTATTAAGTACTCCGCCATCTACCAATTGATTTCCATCAATCAAAACAGGTTCGAACAACACTGGGATGGATGAAGAAGCTAGCAGTGGCCGGATCAATTCTCCTGCCGTAAAAAAATCGGAATGACCTTGAGTGAGATCGCTGCTGGAAACAATTAAAGGGAAATTCAATCGTTCAAATCTATTATCGGGGAAATAATCTAACAACACATTGCCTAATTTCTCCAATGTCATTACCGGATGACCATTTTGAGGTTGTAGCAGTTGAAACAGATCTCGTTTTATAAGAATTTGCAGAATTTCATCAGGTGTATATCCTCCCGCCAAAAAAGCACCTGCTACCGCTCCGCTACTAACACCAGAAATCGCCTCTAGCACCATTCCCCGTTGTTGCAGTGCTTTCACTACTCCCAAATGTGCCACTCCACGGACACCACCGCCAGATAGTACTAGATTTATAGGTTGCATAAGCTGAAATTAGGCATGAAGTGCAACGGTTGCATGCTTTCGCAAGGACTGCCGATAAGAAACGAATTCCATAATATTTTCAAAATCGAGATATCCCTTAAAAGAACCATTTTCTTTGACCAGTAGCAGAGCAGTTTGATCTGCTTGCATGGAAGCAAATACCTTTTCCAACGGATCATCGGCTTCAGCTGTTTGAATGCCACGTCTCATACAGGTCTCCACAAAGACATCCTGTCCATGCAAACCTATTTCTTCAAACAATAACTTACGATCAATTGTACCAACCGGTAAATCCCCCTTAAATACCACAAAACGCTCAGTTTGCGTATGTAACAATTGGTCGACCACTTCGCGAAGTGTAGAATCTGCAGCAACGGCATCCATGTTAGGCATAATGACATCCTTTACTTTGGCACCTCGCAAGAACTCACGTGATATACTCTGAGTAAGCTCCATCTGCGCTGCTAACAGAACAAAAACTCCCACAAAAGCCAAGATAGCGTTAGAATATAAACCCGATAATATCATGATCATGGCAATCAACTGACCGATCCTTACAGCTACGCGTGTAGCCTTTAGACGATCTAATCGCAAGGATAGCAGTCCATGCAAAATCCTACCGCCATCCATGGGATAAGCGGGAATTAAATTAAAAAGCGCCAGCACTACGTTTGCATAGTAAAAGTGAGCCATCCAATTCCTTATAGTGAGTTCACTCATCACAGAAAACGCTGGCACACCTGAATCAATGAAAAAGAAAACGTATATCAAAACAGCCAATATGACATTGACTAATGGTCCGGCTAAAGAAACATAAACTTCCTCTTTAGGCACATCGGGTAATCTATCCATGCGTGCCATTCCCCCAATGGGTAGCAGTACAATATCACGCGTAGTGCATCCATAACGGCGGGCCGTTAGCGCATGTCCTAACTCATGCAAGACGACGGTTGCAAATACAGCCAATACTAACAGGAATAAGAGCACTGTGGATTCGAATCCTGATTTTAAATAAGCCTGTGACAAACCCAGGTAAATGAAAAGCAACAAAAAGGTCCAATGGACATAAATGCCAATACCGAATAAACTAATCAGCCTCCACGCTCCTTTTACTGCTTGTTTCATTTCAACGTAGTTATTTTCACAGCGAGTTTCTTTAACAAATCAAGTTCGACAGGTTGTAATCCTCTTGCTGCCACAGCTGTATCCTTCAACAAATGAAGTGATCTTTTCTTAGTTTCTTCAGAAATACGAACGCCTTTATTCTCCTTCACAAAATTGTCAAAGGAAGAAAGTATCTCGTGCGGCTTTGCATTTTTCTCAAGCATATTTTTAAAAGCAATCTTAGCAATCAGCACCTCGGCGGCAGCTTCACTATTTTCAGCGTCTTGAGGTCTCATCAACCATTCCCGGAACATGGTGTTTACCCGATTGATTTCCGCTTCTTGAATGGTGCCGTCAATTGCAGCTACTGCATATACTAACTGACCTAATTGCTCATAGAATTTTCGATGTGACATAGCGATGGAGTTTTAAAGGGGAGAAACCCTTACATCAGTATTAAATTTATTTTTGAAAACATAATTAGAATTGAAATGGGAATAAAATTGCACTCAATTAAACTGTACCAGGAAAGACGATAAGCGGAAGTCTGGTGTGATATGCCATCCTTTTAGTTAAACTTCGTTCAAAGAGTTTACGCATGAATGGCCGATGTCGAATTGTCATTGCAACCATATCCGCATCCACTTCTTCCAAATAATGATTAATGGAAGAGTATACATCAGTCCCATCCAATAACTTAAAACTTATTTTACTGAAATGGCTATCTTCACGTATACTTTCCATGAATTTCTCAATGGCATCAAATTCAAATGTGCGATCGTATTTACCACTTGTAATATGAAGGAGTATGATTTCAGCTTGCAGAACGCGAGCAAAATCGATTACCTGTTCAATATTGCCAAAATCGCCTTCCTCATAACTGGTAGCAAAAACAATACGATCAATCGTCTTCTTTGTAGACAGTTCAGGAATGGCAATAACCGGACATGTACTATGTTCAAACACGGAAGCAGTGATGGTGCCAATCAACGCTTCGCGTAAGCCAGAGGCCCCCTTCGTACCCATGATGATTAAATCTGCGGATGATTCAATGGCAGATTTTGGAATTTCATCTTCAGCGTACCCGGCCGAAGCATGAACATTGAATTTCAAGGCTGGGTACTTTTTCAAATATCGCTTACGGACATCGCCAAGCCCATCCAGTGAATTTTTCTCCAATTCTGCATCCGAAGGAATGGCTAATGGGAGATCAGTAGCATAAATTGGCGACACGTATGAATGGTGCAAGACAATTTCAGCCTTTAACTTTAAGCTTAGCCCGCAAGCAAAATCCAATGCATGGTCAGCATCACGAGAGAAGTCGGTAGGGACCAGTATTTTTTTCATATCATTATTTTCATAAGATGAAGAGCTAATTAATAATACTTGACGACTGCTATTTTCTGGAAGTCAGTCAATCGACCATTGGAAACAAATTGTATGTCTCCCTTACTTCGTAATACCATCTCAATGAGATCATCGACTGCATCAGAAATATTACGGTGGGAGCCAGGAAGAAGTTGATCCACGTGAATGGACATACCATCTTCCCGGAAATAGGCTGGTTGCACATAGTCTTTTTCAACCAACAACAACCTACATTGCCCCTCCGTAACCGCACGCCAGACCTCCTCCACGCCGGCTGCGTAACTTCCTTTACTTACCGCTGAGGCCAGCGACAAAAGGCTTTTCTCCTCTACTTCTTGGTTAACTTTATCTAAAATAGGCTCCAACAACTTTCTTAACTGCGGTGATGTAGCATGTTCGTAATTACCCTCCACAAAACCAATGGTATTGCGCTCATTAGCAGACTGAGCTTTGATGTAGCCTAAAAACTTCTTGTCGCCCATAAAAACGATTGGCGTATCGGAATTGCCTAACGCTTGATGAACCGCATGATCTATTAGCCGCAAAAAATTTCGTATGTTTTTTTCGTTATATGCCTTCGTATCAAGGTATTCCCATCCTGGTAATGAATGATTATTTGTTACATCAGCGATGTTATCGGGCATATCCTTGAAAACTACCGGAAAGAAGATTTTTCCATAAACCATAGAGGTCCGCACTCCATTCTTTGTAATAGCAACCAATAAAAACTGCTTATTCAGTTTGACGGAATAGACCAAGTCACGCACTTCAAAAGAATCGTCGACAACTACTTTTTCTGTGACGTTGAATGGCAACTGAACCAATCGAGCATGATGAGGAGAAACGTAAATAGCAAGGCCTTCAGAAAGTTGGGTATAATTGATTTCGTCCACAGTATCATGTAACCTTCTCATCATCTCTTCTGTTTTTTGTTTACTGTAACGATCATGGAGTTGACTTTGCACTTGTGATACCAAATCAATCATATGTTCTCGATCCAACTTGAAAGCAGGATATTGAGGGTGAGTTGGGACGACAATTGAAATCGCAGGAAATTCTTTTTGACCGATCAAGTCTTTTTCGAGGAGTTGCATGGCAGATTTATTTTAGATTGAAACTCCTGTAAACGTACGCGTCGAAAAACAGAACACCGATGACTGCGGACAAGGCAAGCAGTGATTTTGCTCACCCATTTTTAAAAACACTAATTTGATGCGGCAACGCGCTATTGTATAAATAGTCACTATAAATCAATTCTGGAAATCGTGGATTAAAACACGAATTTGAACGGATTTTTTTATATTTTTAGTCTCGATGAAAAAGAGACTTACTATTGATTTAATTTACAACTTGGTTTTAGCAGGACTACTATCATGCATGTTGCCTGGCTGTGAAAATGACACTGTTTATCCATTATCTACTACCAGCACTCTTAAGATTAATGTTTCTAATACGGTAAATGGAACATCTTTGCAACTGGGGCAAATGGCATACACAAACGTATCAGGAAACAATTATCAAGTTGATCTGTTACGATATTACTTGTCCAATTTCTCGCTTGTGAAATCCGATAGCAACTATTATAACCTCCGGAATTACGACTTAATAGACGCCGAAAATGCGGAAAGTTGCAAGATCACCGGCGACAACGTTCCCAACGGGAAATACACCTACCTGTGTTTTTATGTCGGTGTGGATAGCACCCATAACAATTCCATTGATCAAACCGGCGACCTAGATCCACTGTATGGTATGTTTTGGCCCTGGAATACCGGTTATATATTTTTTAAGCACGAAGGGTATTATGTGGACTCTTTAGGATCGACCAATAACCTACTATTCCATTATGGAACAGCGCCTGCATTGGTTACAGTGGCCATTCCTGTTAATATTGAACTATCGGGTAGCACTTGCAGCATCGATCTGCAATTTGATTTAAATTCGGTGTATAACACACCGACCCCAATTGATTTTAACGTGGACAATTATCATCAATCTGCCTCGGGTAGCGAACGAGATTGGATTGAAACCATGAAGCAAAATCTCTCAACCGCCTTTACCATCACCGCCGTACACTAATTTCAACATGGACTTTCGCAGGGTACTCTTTTTAATAGCATCGATCTACTTAGTCATAGTGGCATGCAACAAAGACGAAGTAGAATCCGTCAGTAACGGCCCTACGCCATATCAGCTTAGTATTCCGTCATCGCTGCCACCGATGAATATTCCAGGATCAAATCCACTGACCGTGGAAGGCATCGCACTCGGAAGAAAATTGTTTTACGACCCATTATTATCGGGCAACAATATCCAATCTTGTGGAGACTGCCATAATCAGGCATTCGGCTTTACAGACAACAATTTTGCACTCAGTACTGGGATTGATGGAATCGATGGAACTAGAAATTCGATGCCGCTGTTTAATTTAGGATATGCTTCTAATTTCTTTTGGGACGGTGGTGCCACCACGCTTGAATCGCAAGTTGTAGGACCGATTACCAATCCGATTGAGATGCACGAAGACCTTACCAATTGTGTCAACGAGCTTAAATCGCAACCAGACTACCCGGCTCTATTCAAAGCTGCCTTTCAAACTGATTCGATTACGATTTCTATGGTAATGAAAGCCATTGCCCAATTCGAACGCACCCTGATTTCGGGCAGCTCAAAATACGATCAGTCAGTAAAAGGACAGGTCGCGTTGACTTCTCAAGAAGAGAGCGGAAAGCTAGTATTCCTCTCTGCCGCAAAAGGCGATTGCACCCACTGCCACATTTTAGGCAGCACCTTCACCGATTTTGCCTACAAGAATAATGGATTAGATTCTATTTCAGCGGACAGTGGCCGGGCTCGTATTACACTCAACCCAACTGACCTCGGTAAATTCAAAACACCTAGTTTACGTAACATCGCGGTAACTCCACCCTACATGCACGATGGTCGATTTTCTACCTTGCAACAGGTGATAGAGCACTACAATACCGGTTTTCATTACGCAGCCAATCTAGATCCAAATCTTCAAAATGCAGTGAAAGGTCGAATGAGCCCCCAGGAGATTAGTGATCTGATTGCTTTTTTAATGACCTTGACCGATACCGATTTTCTGTCCAATCCTGCTTACGGACATCCGTAATTATCAATTTTTCTTCTGTTAAAAGCTCCCTATTAACTCCAGGAGCTTTTTACTATATTTCGAGTTGTTAAACATACCCTGTCCATGAAAAAACACCTATTGTTGCTAGTTGTGCTGTTTTTGATCCAATCACAAAGCTACGCAGCCTGTCAGACTGGTTACACTGAGGTCATCGTTCAGATTATTCCTGACAGTTGGCCGAATGAGATTTCCTGGCAACTCAGTGAATCCGGAGGAAACATCCTTCAGAGTGGAACTTCAGAAGGAGATACACTGTGTGTGCCTGTCGGATCCTGTCTGGAGTTTGTCATCAACGACAGCTATGGCGATGGAATTTACGCTCCAGGCGGTTATTGGCTTTACGTTGATGGCATTCAAGTTGCGACTGGCTACAACTACGGCTCGCAGGATATGGTAGCTCTGAATTGTCCGCCCGGCATGCATTGCACATCGCCATTAGAAATTACCTACGGTACCCATTGGGCAACCTTCGAAGACACGTGGTTTGTATATACGGCTGACTCATCTGGCACCTATAACTTAACCACCTGCGATAGCAACAGCTGCAACACACAACTTTGGTTATACACCAGTTGCCCGACCCTTCCTTATACGGATGGACCGATGGGATCCTACATCTACAACGACGATAATAATTGCGGTACCCAAGCCAGTATGAATTTCACCCTGGTAGCTGGAACTACGTACCTCATTCGTATTGGCGACAACGGAGGCGACTGCTCCGATTCAATCAATTTTAGCTTCTCTTATTTCGGACCAGTCATGGGTTGTATGGACCCCTCGGCCTGCAATTTCAACCCGCTGGCTACAGTATCCGACAATTCATGTATTTATTACCCAAATCCGATGTGTCAAGGCCCTGACCTTCAGTTTGACTCACTGTCGTTCATCAATAGCATCTCCTTACAAACCTTCAGCGCATCTACATGCGACGTAGCCGAAGGATGTGTGACTGGATATGGTACACGATACGTATTGTCCTTTACTTCCAAAATTAACAACATAGGGACTCAGGATTATTACATTGGAACACCCTCGTCTCAACCAGGCATGTTCAATACCAATAATTGTCACGGACATGCACACTACGAAGGGTACGGCGACTATCGACTGTACGATTCCTTGGGAACCATTGTACCGGCAGGCCATAAAAACGGCTACTGTGTGATGGACTTATGCGGTATGGGCCAATACAACTGTGGCGACATGGGCATTTCAGCAGGATGCTATGATGTGTATGGCGCCGGCACACAATGCCAGTGGATCGACATCACCGACGTAGCAGATGGCGACTATCGCTTGGCCATCCTCATCAATTCCCAACACCTCCCGGATGCGTTGGGTCATTACGAAACCAATCATCTCAACAACGCCCTTCAGATTTGCATTCGAATTACGCATAACGCACAAGGTGTTCCTAGCTACTCTATACTTCCAAATTGTACTCCTTACGTCGATTGCAACGGAGTACCAGGAGGAGTATCAGAAACAGATTGCAATGGAATTTGTGGCGGACCTTCTGTATACGGTGACCTTAATTCGGATGCCTTATTGAACACAGCAGATATTACTAGTTACATGGATCAAGTAGAATCCCAATTCTCTGCTACAACGTGTAATGATCTGAACGGAGACGGAGAGCTAACCATATTCGATGTAGCACAATCAAATTGGTGTTATTACGGCAATCCGAATATTCAAGGCGGCACTCACAATCATTGCCAATTTCCGCGCAACCTAATTAGCTTCACTGACACTTCCGAATTGAGTATAGTCGCATTCGATCCTATTAACAACTACATTGATGTTGGCTTGAAAAATCCGCGCGTAGGGATCAAAGGATACCAATTTACGGTGAGTGGCATCGATGTGTTTTCTTACATCAGCATGATCAACCCATTGCAATTCCAGGCAGACGTGCGATACATTCCTGCTACCCATGAGGTCATTGCATTTGGCCTGAACGACTCCACGATTCCTAGATCTACATTACCACGTCCATTGATCCGTCTGTTCTACAACAATGTAACAGATACAGTGGTTTGTATCAGTTCGATTTCTGACATCATGAACGAACGTGGGGAAGGTACCATACCCGCACTCGCAAACAACTGTCGCAGTTTCAGCACAACCAATGTAAGTTCCCTGTACAAAAACGCTGCACTGATGGTGGTTCCAAATCCTGCGAAGGACGAAGCTTACTTACACATATCAGAAGGATTCAATCCGGGTGCTACCATCATGATGGTCGACATAACTGGAAAACAATTCCAAGTTTCTGTAGCGCAATTGCGAAAAGATTGGGTGAAATTAGACTTGAAGGAACTTCCAAATGGAGTTTATATGATTCGAATTCTGGATGGCGATTATGCCGGTACAGCGCGAGTTGTAAAACTCTAAGCCATTACATACAGGCAGTCTCAAGAGCCACTTCCACCATTTGGCGAAGTCCGTTCTGTCGTTGCTCGGCGGTCATTTCTTCGCCGGTACGTATGTGATCGCTGATAGTAAGGATGGCGAGAGCGCTTGCACCATACTCGGCGGCAACACCATAAAGACCTGCAGCCTCCATTTCAACACATAGAATTCCCATTCGTTCTACGTGATCGTATAGGTCTTTGATAGGACTATAGAAATAATCGGAAGAGAAGCACATTCCCGTGCGCACTGTGAGTTTCCTGCTGCGACCAGCATCAACCGCACGACGCACCAGCTCAAAATCAGCGCATGGTGCGAAATCCAAACCAAGCAGACGGGAACGATTGACCATTGAATCTGTACTTGCCGATAGTGCCACTACAAGATCGCCCAACTGGGTGCCTTTCAATCCACCGGCAGTACCGATTCGTATAATATTTTTAACGCCATATTCGGTAATCAACTCCTTCGCATACAACATGCAGGAAGGAATGCCCATTCCCGAGCCCATGACAGAGACTCGTTGCCCATGAAAATTGCCCGTGAATGCAAGCATATTTCTGATCTCGTTGACCTGCACCACCTCTGACAAAAAGGTATCCGCGATAAATTTGGCTCGTAGCGGATCACCAGGAAATAGAACAGTTTTGGCGAAGGCACCTTCAGGAGCGCCGATATGTATGGTAGACATAGCAGTGTTTATTGAATGAATGATTCAGATTGGAATGATATTGAATTAAACACTCCATCTACATCAACAAGGTAGGCCAAATTAGACTTTGCTTTTCGTTGATTTTCAGGTATTTTTTAAAAAAAGAGCTTTTTTTATTCCAATTTTTGATTTTCAGTGAAAAGAAATGTACTTTTGAGCTCGCTTTTACGGTAGTATCGTAGGCAACAGGCGGAAGTAGCTCATTTGGTAGAGCACGACCTTGCCAAGGTCGGGGTGGCCGGTTCGAGCCCGGTCTTCCGCTCCAAGTTAGAGATCCCTCGTACCAGCGGGGGATTTTCTTTTAAATGCCCGGATGGTGGAACTGGTAGACACGAGGGACTTAAAATCCCTTGGCCATTGCGGCCGTGCAGGTTCGATTCCTGTTCCGGGTACTTTAATATAGAGGTGAAGTTTGCTCTTCCAGAGCCTTCACACCTACTTACCTCCTATCACCTTTTTAATTTCGTTCAGCATATTTAAGGCCTGAACAGGTGTTAGGTTGTCCAAATCAGCTTTCAAAATTTGTTCCCGTACTTGTTCTAGTACCGGATCATCCAACTGAAAAAAGCTCAATTGAAAATCCGGGTCACTAGCTGCTTTCTTTTTACTTCCAGCAGCACTGGTCGATGACAACTTACCAGCAGTAGCTGAATTCGTCGAAGCGCTGGCTGAGCTGGTCGAAGCGCTGGCTGAGCTGGTCGAAGCGCTGGCTGAGCTGGTCGAAGCGCTGGCTGAGCTGGTCGAAGCCCGACTTGCCTCCAACTGTTTCAAAATCTCACTCGCACGCTGCACCACTTTTATCGGGATGCCCGCCATCTTCGCAACATGTATTCCGAAACTATGCTCGCTCCCACCCGGCACTAACTTTCGCAAGAATAAAACATTCGTACCTGTCTCTTTGACTGCTACGTGAAAATTACGGATTCGCTGCATCTCAGTAGCCATCTCATTCAGTTCATGATAATGAGTAGCAAAGAGGGTTTTCGCGCTGACAGTAGGATGTTCATGAATATACTCGGCAATCGACCAGGCGATGCTAATTCCGTCGTAGGTGGCTGTGCCTCGTCCTATTTCATCCAATAAGACCAGACTACGATCAGACAAATTATGAAGAATACTGGCGGTCTCATTCATCTCCACCATAAAGGTCGACTCCCCGGAAGAGATATTGTCGGATGCGCCAACACGAGTAAAAATCTTGTCGACGATTCCAATGCGAGCTGAAGTTGCCGGGACGAAACTTCCCACTTGCGCCATCAAGGTAATTAAAGCGGTCTGCCGCAATAAAGCCGACTTACCAGACATATTGGGTCCAGTGATCATGAGCACCTGCTGCACATCAGGATCCAGGTAGATGTCATTAGCGACAAACTTCTCTCCTATTGGCAGCTGTCTCTCAATTACTGGATGACGACCATCCTTAATGTCAATGATACGTCCTTCATTTATTTCAGGACGTACGTACCCTGATCGTGTAGCGGTTGAAGAGAACGATTGCAGTACATCCATGCGTGACAATAAAGCGGCATTCAGCTGCACGGGCTGTATATATTCCAACAATGCGACCATTAAATCAGCAAACAAACGCTCCTCGATGGCCAAAATCTTCTCCTCTGCTCCGAGTATCTTCTCTTCGTACTCTTTTAGTTCCGCGGTGATATAGCGTTCGGCGTTTGTCAATGTCTGCTTACGGATCCACTCCAAAGGAACCTTGTCTTTGTGTGTATGTGTCACTTCAATGTAATACCCGAAAACATTGTTGAAGCCTACTTTCAAGGATGTAATCCCGGTACGTTCCGCTTCACGTTGCTGTATTTTCAGTAAGACATCCTTACCATGGAAGGCTATGGCGCGTAACTCATCTAGCTCATGATGGACACCGGACCGAATCACACCTCCTTTATGGACAAGTGCAGGAGCTTCCGGGTCCAATTCGCGTACTATCCGTTCGCGCATGATTTGACATGAGTTAAGCTGATCACCAATCATCCGCAAGGAGTCCCGGTCACTGTTTAGCAGCTGTTCACGTATCCGTTCAGTCATTTCCAATGAACGTCGAAGTTGCAAGACATCTCTTGGAGATACTTTGCCAAGTGCGACCTTAGAAATCAACCGTTCCAAGTCGCCAACCTGCTTCAACGAATCAACAAGCGTTGCCGTGAACTCATCGTTTTTCAATAAATAATCTACAGCATCCAACCGCTCCTCTATCGCTGTACGCTCCTTGAGTGGAAGCATGATCCAACGTTTCATCAGTCGTGCGCCCATCGGAGTGACCGTCTGATCGAGAACATCGACCAGCGTAACAGCGTTCTCATTGGACGAGCCGACCAATTCAAGATTTCGTATGGTAAACTTGTCAAGCCATACATACCGATCTTCTTCCAACCTTGAAATCGCGGTGATGTGCTTCAATTGATCTTGACGTGTGTCTGAAACATAATGAAGCGCAGCTCCAGCAGCAACAATGGCAGCTGGGAATTCTTCGACACCAAAACCTTTCAATGATTTGGTACCGAAATGGCGCAATAACAATTCGCGTGTATAATCGGGTTGAAACACCCATTCATCGACTGCGTAATTATAAAACCTAGTGCCTATCCGATCTTGTAAGTCCTTCTTTTGAACACGGGAGAAAATAACCTCCGTTGGTTGAAAATTCTGCAAGAGCTTTTCCACGTAATCCATGGATCCTTGAGCTGCATAAAATTCACCGGTTGAAATGTCTACAAAAGAAACGCCAGCCACTTTCCCGTCTACATGCAGTGAGGCCAGGTAATTGTTTTTTTTATGCTCAAGAATTTTGTCGTTGTATGAAACCCCGGGTGTTACAAATTCTGTCACTCCCCTTTTAACGATTTTCTTGGTCAATTTAGGGTCTTCCAGCTGATCGCAGATAGCTACTCGCATTCCTGCACGCACCAACTTAGGCAGATACGTATCCAATGAATGGTGCGGAAATCCGGCTAACTCAATAAATGTAGCTGATCCATTGGCACGACGGGTAAGGACGATTCCAAGGATGGAGGACGCCTTCACTGCGTCCTCGCCAAAGGTCTCGTAGAAATCACCCACCCGAAACAATAATAAGGCGTCCGGATACTTCGCCTTGATGCCGTAGTATTGTTTCATGAGCGGAGTTTCCACTACCGCATTTTTTGTCTCTTCTTTCAACAAGATTTTTCGCTTCTTTGTCACTGGAAACCCAGTATGCGCAAGATACAAAACGCTGATTTAGGGCGGAAGACCGCCGACGAATTTCACGCTTCCGAGAAACGACCAATCACCGTGGTCTTGGACAATGTGCGTAGTTTAAACAACATAGGATCCGTTTTCCGCAGTGCGGACGCATTTTTATGTGAAAAGATATGCCTTTGTGGGATTACTGCCACGCCTCCCCACCGTGAAATCCACAAGACAGCGCTTGGCGCTGAGGAAACTGTGATTTGGGCTCATTACGCAAACACCCGTGATGCGATCCTTGAATTGAAAGAAAAAGGGTATCGAATCATTGCCGTTGAACAAGCAGATGGAAGCCTGCCGCTGCACCAACTTAAGTACGAACTATCGGACAAGATTGCCTTTGTATTTGGCCACGAGATCGATGGTGTGAGCGACGAGGTCCTTGAATTACTGGAAGAGGCATTGGAAATACCACAATTTGGCACTAAGCATTCGTTAAACATTTCTGTTTGCGCCGGCATCGTGTTGTGGGATCATTTTCTCAAAATTTCCAAGGGTTAAGAACATTCTCCGACCAGGAGTTTTTCTTCTCTGCGCAATAAGACTAACGGTTATAAATACCGTAAAACACGCTTAAATCTCACCGCAATTCAGTTGGAATCACAAGAACTGATTTCCTTTAGAAACACCCTAGCAAAAATAAGAGGCTGCCTTTTATGGGCAGCCTCTCACTATAGGACTTTCTTAATTAGCAGGATTATTTAATTATTCGGAAATCAACTCGACGGTTCAGGTTAATGTCTTTTGCAATATTATTATCTGCACCTACTGATTTTGTTGTCAATCGAGCTGAGTCCACTCCATAAAACTTAACCAGACGTTCTTTAACTGCATCTGCGCGAGTTTGACCAAGAGACTTATTATAATCTTGACTAGCACGTGTATCGGCGCTTCCGATGATCTCTAACTTCAGCTCTGGATGATCATTAAGCACCACAACAATGGAAGTGAGGCTTTCGTCATACTTAGGATTGATTTTAATACTATTAACTTCAAAGAAAATAGAAGGCAACCAGGCGCCGTTGTTAATCATCGTAGAGACATCTTCTTTAGCCTCTTGACTAGCCTGCACCACCGGAACAGTTGTACCATCACCGTATACTTTCACACCGGCAGGGGTATTGGGCTCTTTATCAAAACGATCTGATACACCATCACCGTCCGTATCCATACTTCCTTCGTCCACTTTGGCTTTGCGAGTGGTGGTAACCTGAGCAACCAAATTTTGTGAAGGCTTCGACCACTGCAAAACGTTCCGTCCTTTTCCTAAGTGGTAAGCAACACCGACGTTTAGGTAAGAATAGGCATCAGTAGCTGACAAGTGGGTGTAAAAGCCATCCATTTTATCGCTGGTAGAGAAGCGAACTGAAAAATCTGTCGTAAATGAAATGTTTTCAGAGTAATGGAATTTAAATCCTACTCCAACAGGCAAAATGAATTGATTCAAATTATGATAATCCTTTGTATCATCAGTCTTAACTGAATCTAAACCAACGGTACCGATGTAATAATTCTTGGAAGGGTTTGGATCAACGCCTGTACGATAGACGTTAGGGTCCGTATTGACAATACCTGCTCCGAGGTACCCGTAGAATGCCAAACGCGGATCACGGTTCACATAGGCAAAGTTGCCCAACTGAAACATACCCATCACTGCAAACTCATAGTTGATGCGTGAGTCAAATGAGTATTTAGCATTTGATCCTTCCTTACTACCATTACCAACCAATTTACCGGTCAACAATTCAGCACGCAACGCGAAAGAATAACTAAAGAACTTGGTAGCGTTCAAGCTGAGCGCCCATGAACAATCACGCGTAAAGCTGGTGGATGAGATATCCATGTTAGGTGCTGTCAGACCAATCGCTCCACCAATATCCCATGTCCTGAAACTTTTAAGAGTCGGGAGGTTAGAATCCTTGATTTCAACTTTGATTGTATCTTGAGTATCGGCTGTTTGGGCAATGCTTGAAGCACTGGTGAGCAGTATACCTAAGAAGGGCAATACAGAAAGAAGTTTACGTTTCATAGAAGTAGTTTATGGCTATTTAAGGACGGAAAAATACATATATATTTAGAAAAAAAAAGAAAAAACATAAGTTATTTATAACAAATTGAAGCTTTTTCTTAGGTTTTCACATCGGTTAATTCCAAAATCATAATCCCGGTTAATTAAGCTCAATACTTTAGCGTAATCTTCCGGATCATTTACAAAATCCAAGTCGTTGGTATCAACAACCAAAATTCGCTGGTTGGATAGCTGTTTGAAAAAATCCCAGTAGCCACGCTCAATATTTCGGAGGTAATCATTCGGAATATTCTGCTCAAAGTCTCTACCGCGTTTACGGATATTGTCCTGGAGTCTTGGCACATCTTTGTGCAAATAGACTAACAGGTCGGGCTTGGGCAACTGCCCATGGATGATCTGGAACAATCGCTGATAAAGCTGGAACTCGTCCTCTTTCAAGGTAACCTGGGCAAAAATCAAGGATTTACTCAAAATGTAATCGGCAACCGTCTGTTGACGAAATAGCTCCCTGGGCTTCAACTCATCATTCAGCTGCTGAAATCGATCAGCCAAAAAAGAAAGTTCTAATGGGAAAGCATATCTCACCTGATTGTCATAGAACTTTGGCAGAAACGGATTGTCGGCAAATCGCTCAAGAACCAGCTTCGCATCGTATTGATTGGATAACATCTGAGCCAGGGAAGTCTTTCCTGAACCGATGTTTCCTTCAATTACTATATAATCGTAGTGCAATCGCTGATTCATGAACCGGAGGAATGAAATACCCTAACTTCGAGTGGATCCCGCAACTCCGCCAATAATGATGATATGGACTTGCGAAGAATGGGGTGACGAAATTCGGGAAAAATTTCGCAAAGCGGAACCAGGGTAAATTTACGCAAATGCAACATAGGATGAGGTAATTTTAATTGACTATCATCCACCACCTGATCGTCGAGAAACAGTAAATCAATGTCAATCGTCCTTGGCTCCCATTTCTGCTCACGTTTTCTTCCTAAAGATTCCTCGATTTTGAGCGCAATTCGCATAATTTCCATCGCAGGTAATTCCGAGTATCCGCTAACCACTTGATTTAAAAAAGCCGGCTGATCCATTTTACCCCAGGCATCAGTTTCATAAATCGAGGAAATAGTGTCGACTCCTCCAATTTGCCGTCCGATACCAGCAATGGCTCCTTGAAGGTATTCTTCCCTTTGCCCTACGTTGCTCCCTAATAGAATGAAAAACCTTGCCCGGCCGTGCATGATTTAAATTTTGATTGTTTAACAAAAGTAATTCATTGATGCATCGTAACTTTACTTCGTTAAAAATAACCACCCATGAGAGATTTTTTCAAATACGTATTCGCTTCTGCCATTGGCTTCATCCTTGGTAGTTTTTTACTTTTCGGACTACTAATGGTTTTACTTACGGCTGCTATCACTACGTTATCCAGCGAATCAGAAGTGGACGTAGCGGATGGAAGTGTCCTGCAACTGAGACTTGACCAACCATTTTCTGAACGTACCTCTAAAAATCCGTTTCGCAATCTCGACTTCTCGAACCTTGGAACTACGAATACCTTGGGGCTTACCGATATTATTAAAAACATCGAAAAGGCAAAACGAGATCCACACATTAAAGGCATCCTGCTGGACTTGTCGACCGTGCCAGCAGGGATGGCATCTATGGAAGCTATTCGCTCGTCGTTGAATGACTTCAAAAAATCCGGTAAATTCATTTATAGTTACGGGGAATATTACTCACAAGGCGCCTATTATTTAGCAACCGTTTCCAACCGGATTTATCTGCACCCACAAGGAGCAATCGATTTCAAAGGTCTGCACGCGGAACTAATGTTCTTCAAAGGCGCTCTTGATAAATTGGAAATCGAGCCTCAAATTATACGACACGGGAAATTCAAAAGTGCTATTGAACCATTCATACTCGATAAAATGAGTTCTGAGAATCGTGAGCAGATGCAAGTCATGATGGACGGCTTGTGGAATCACCTGGTGCAACAAATTTCAACCAGCCGAGCAATCCCTGTTGATAGCTTGCACGCTATGGCTAACGCATTTGATGGTCGCAATCCAGAAACAGCGCTCACTAAAAAACTGGTTGATCGCGTCGCCTATTACGATGAATTGTTGGCAGATCTTCAACAAGCTTGCAACTGGAAAAAGGATGAAAAGCCCAAAATGATAGCTGTCAACAAATATGACAAGTCAAGTGTGAAATCAGATCGACCATTTTCCAACAAAAAAATTGCTGTCATTTATGCCGTAGGAGAAATCGGCGAAGGTGAAGGCTCGGATGAGAAAATCGGATCGGCTACAACAGCTGGCGAAATCCGAAAAGCGCGTCTCGACACGTCCATCAAAGCGATTGTTCTGCGTGTTAATTCACCCGGAGGAAGCGCACTGGCTTCCGATGTCATCTGGCGCGAAATCATGCTAGCTAAAAAAGCCAAACCGGTCGTCGCCTCCATGGGTGACTATGCAGCATCTGGTGGATATTATATAGCATGCGCAGCGGATTCAATCGTAGCTGAGCCTACTACCATTACTGGCTCTATTGGAGTGTTCGGACTCCTGTTCAATGCCCAAAAAATGTTTAACAATAAACTAGGTATCACCTTCGATACGGTAAAGACTTCTCATTTCGCGGATATTGGCTCCATGAGTCGTCCGATGCGAGACGATGAACGGGCAATGATCCAACGTGAAATCGAACATGTTTACGATGTTTTCATATCCCACGTCGCCGATGGTCGCCGCATGAGCAAAGCGAATGTAGATAGTATCGGCCAAGGACGAGTATGGACGGGAACAGATGCTGTCCGATTGGGTCTGGTGGATCGTATCGGTACACTTCAAGATGCCATCGAGGTGGCAGCCAAACTTGCTCGACTGGACAACTACCGCACCATTGAACTCCCCCGTCAAAAAGAATTACTTGAAGAGCTTATGCAAGACCTAAATGTCGAGGCAGTAACCTACTTCGCTAAAAAAGAACTGGGAGAAAATTACAGGTATTATTCGGAGTTTAAAAAACTGATCAACGAACAAGGCATTATGGCGCGAATGCCATATTATGCAGACATCCGATAAATTCACCAAGCAACATCCTTGACCTGTACTCGGATTTTACATTTAAATTCACATTGTGTCGAATAAAGAAATTGCACGTGCCTTCCGACTAGCTGCTCAGCTGATGGAATTGCATGACGAGAATCCTTTTAAGATTCGTTCCATGCAAAATGCCGCATTCAAAGTAGAACGGCTACAGCAGTCATTAGCATCCATGGATGCGGCTGAATTATCGGCCGTAGAAGGCATTGGTAAAAGTCTTTCACTGAAAGTATCCGAATTAATTCAGCGCGGATCCTTCCAGGATCTCGATGATTTACTGGAAATGACGCCTATAGGCGTGGCGGAGATGTTATCCATTAAAGGTATTGGTCCGAAAAAGGTGCGCGCCCTTTGGAAAGAGCTCGGACTTGAATCCGTTGGTGAATTGTTATACGCCTGCCATGAAAACAGATTGGTGGAACTAAAAGGATTCGGAGCTAAAACCCAGGAGCTGATTCGCCACTCCATCGAATATGCCAATTCCAATCAAGGTAAATTCCATTATGCAGTAGCAGAATCCTTGGGCATGCAATTAGTTCACGACCTAGAAGCGACAAACACTACATCTCGAATTTCTATTACCGGAAGCCTTCGCCGGAAGTGCGAGATCATCACGAGCATTGACCTCTTAATCGCCACCGAAAACACGGAAGCAATCACTGATTTTTTTTCTACGCATCCTCTGATTCATCAAGATTCCGTTCAGATGACCGGGAATCAATTGACAGCGCAATGCGGAACTGGAATTGCAGTGACTTGCTGCATATGTACTTTGGCAGATTTCGAATCGACTCTTTTCGATACAACTGGCACGGCGGAACATTTGCAACAATTACAACTTCCTTCCAATTGGCGCGAGCTTCGCTATGAAAATGAGGCTTCCATTTATGCCTCCGTGCGCCTTCCCTACTTAGAACCTGAATGGCGCGAAGGAATGTTCGAATTCGAATGGGCAAAAAAAGGACAACTACCTTCTTTGGTCGCCGATCTTGATTTGCGCGGCACACTTCATAATCATACGACATACAGCGACGGAGTTGACTCACTCAAAGAGATGGCTTTGTATGCCCAAAAAATGGGTTACGAATACCTGGGCGTCTGCGACCACAGTCAAAGTGCATTTTACGCCAACGGAATGAAACCAGACCGGGTATTTCAACAACACGTTGAAATCGACCAATTGAATCGTGAAATGGCGCCATTCCGCATATTCAAAGGAATAGAATCAGACATTCTGAACGATGGTTCATTGGATTATTCGGACGACATCCTGGCATCCTTTGACTTCGTCGTAGCATCTGTCCATTCTGTCTTGAGAATGGATGAAGCCAAAGCGACCTCACGTCTGATCAAAGCCATTGAACATCCAGCCACAACTATCCTTGGGCATCCTACCGGAAGATTACTGCTGGCACGGGAGGGGTATCCATTGGACTTCAAAAAAATCATCGACTGTTGTGCTGCCAATGGAGTTATCATCGAACTTAATGCAAATCCATATCGCTTAGATATAGACTGGCGTCACATCCCATACGCTTTGGAAAAGGGTGTACTTATCAGCATCAATCCTGATGCGCACCGAAAAGAAGGATATCACGACATGCATTACGGCGTTTGTGTAGCCAGAAAAGGCGGTCTATCTGCTGCAGCCACCTTCAATACTTTTACCAAGTCTGAAGTAGAATCTTATTTCACGAATAAGAAGCGATAACAAAGTGTTATTTAGGAAGCAGCATCACCTGATTTCTCGGTATCACTGGTTCCGGAATTAACGGAGCCGGAGGTTGTCACCGAACCAGTCGGCGCTGTTGGTGGATTAAAAGAAGTTGTTGCAGGCGGAACGCTTTTCGGAGTATCCGTATTAGCCGCATCGCGAACTTCACGCTCAATACCACCCATTGCATCCTTGAATTCACGCATTCCTTTTCCGAGGCCTTTAGCGAGTTCTGGAATACGTTTTGAGCCGAAAAATAGCAGCACTACAACGAGAATGAAAAAAACTTCACCTCCGCCGAGGTTGAGGAAAAGTAGGATGGAATTGAGCATTGGGATGGATTTGAAGGTGTAAAGTTATGGATATTAAATGAAGCCAAGGTGTAGCAGAACCTCCTCAAGATTCAAAGATTGAGGTGATTTTTCAGCGTGATAAAACACCGAAAAAAAAGGAAAAGTTGACACGTTTTGTGTCAACTTATTCTAGGACGCTACAGTTGAATCAAAAAAAAGGCTGTCTTATTCAGACAGCCTTTGAAGATTCAGTGCTTAGGATTACTTCTTAGAAGTATCGCCTTTTTGGAAGTCGATAACGATTGGAGTGGCGATACAGATGGATGAATACGTACCGATCACGATACCGATCAACAGCGCGAATGTAAATCCACGAATAACTTCCCCTCCGAATACGAAGATGGCGAGGAGTACGAAGAAGATTGTGAGCGATGTATTAATCGTTCGGCTTAAGGTTGAATTCAAGGCATCGTTGATGACCTTTTTCTGATCCTGAGAATGGTGATGAACACCGACGAATTCACGAATACGGTCAAATACCACCACGGTATCAGTCATGGAGTAACCCATAACAGTTAAGATGGCGGCGATGAATGCCTGATCGATCTCCAGTGAAAACGGCAACACGCCGTTGAAGATAGCGAAGAAAGCGAGTACTACTACTGCATCGTGCAACAACGCCACAACGGCACCAAGACCGTATTGCCAACGCTTGAATCGAATGAAGATGTAGATAAACATCAAAGCACAAGAAATCAAGATGGCCCATACGGCAGACGACTTGATATCGTCGGCGACGGTAGGACCGACTTTTTGAGTACTCATGACTTGGTACTGATACCCCGCTAAGGACGAAAGTCCTTCCGTAAGCTTATCCGAAACTTTTTGTTCAGCATCCGGAGAAGCATCTTCGATCAGGTATGTAGTGGTAATTTTAACCTGGTTGTTATCGCCAAAGGTTTTCACTTCAGGCGCTTTGGTCAAAGGCCCTTTTAACGCATCGATAACTTGTACCGTAGAGACTTCCTTGTCAAAACGTACAACATAGGTACGACCACCTTTAAAGTCGACACCGAAGTTCAATCCTTTCACAGCGAAGGCGCCGATACCGGCAAGGATGATCGCAGAGGAGATCATGTAATACACCTTACGGCGAGCCACGAAATTGATGTTGATGTTTTTGAAAGCACCCTTCGAGAAATTACTCCAGAAACGAATGTCCTTGTTACGATCCGTCATCCAGTCGAAAATCAAACGAGTGATGAAAATCGCGCAGAAAAGCGACGAAAGAATACCGATGATCAACGTGGTGGCAAATCCCTGAATAGGTCCGGTACCGAAAGTATACAGAATGATACCGAGAATAAGTGTTGTGATGTTGGAGTCAATAATTGATGAGTAAGCATGCTTGAAACCATCAGAGATGGCGAGGCGACCGCCTTTCCCAAGTGCCATTTCTTCACGTACACGTTCGAAGATAAGAATGTTCGCATCCACCGACATACCGATGGTAAGGACGATACCGGCAATACCAGGTAAGGTTAACACCGCTCCCAAAGAAGACAGGATACCCATTACAAAGAAGACGTTGGCGAAGAGCGCGATATCCGCTACAAGTCCGGCGTTGTTATAATAAGACACCATGAACAACAGCACGAGGATCAAAGCAATTACGAAAGAAAGTAGACCAGAGCTAATAGCTTCTTTACCGAGCGTGGGACCAACTACCGTATCTTCAACGATACGTGCAGGTGCAGGAAGTTTACCTACTTTAAGAATGTTTGCCAAGTCATCAGCTTCTTCAAGAGAGAACTGACCGGTGATACTGGAGTTTCCTCCTGCAATTTCTCCTTGTACGACAGGGTATGAATAGACATATTCATCCAGGACGATAGCGATGGACTTGCCCACGTTGTCACGGGTCAAGCGTTTCCAAACGCGAGCACCTTCAGCATTCATACTCATGCTGATCTCCCAATTATCGCTGAATTGACCCTTTTGTTTGCGCGCATCAACAATGGCTGAACCATCGAGTGGAGCCTGATTATCACGGGCTGGAACACGGATAGCGACCAACTGCAGAACACGTCCATCTTTATCAATCGGTTTTACCGACCAATAAGGTTTAAAATCTTTAGGGAACTTGGAACGAACTTGTTCCATGGCAAAGTACGCATTGACCTTGCCTGTATCTTTCACCAAAGAGGCACCGATGACTGGTCCTTTACGAAGTTCGGATTGACCTTTTTCATTCTGACCAACGGAAGGAGTAAGTACGCCAAAGAGTGGATTCTCACGGGCAAAATCTTCAAACGTTTTTGCTGCTTTAGAAGTATCTGTCTTAGCTGCTGTATCTGTCTTAGCTGCTGTCAACTGATCTTCAAGACTTGATTTCTTCGTGCTATCAGCCATGGCGAGTGAATCTCCAGCAGCTTTAACGGTGTCGGTACTCGCCGTCATGGAATCCATCGCTATTGCAGGAGAAGCGGTTGCATCAGCATCCACCACCAACTTGAGCGCCTTGTTGGCTTCTTCCAACTTAGGATAGATATCCATGTTGTCGTAGGTTTCCCAGAATTCAAGCTTTGCAGTACCCTGCAGGAGTTTACGTACACGTTCTGGTTCTTTAATACCAGGAAGTTCAACTAGGATTCGTCCGTTCCCAAGTTTCTGAACGTTAGGCTGGGTCACACCGAACTTGTCGATACGTGTTTTGATAATTTGGTAGGTGCGATCAAAAGCAGCATCAGCTTCTTTTTTGATGACATTCTTTACTTCTTCATTGGAAGAATTAAAATTGATGCGGTCAGAAAGTTCTTTTGTAGCAAAAATGGCGGCCAGTTTTCCGTTGGGATCCAGCTTCTGAAACTCATCCACAAAAAGTGTTACGAAATCCTTCTGACTGTTGGCTTGAGCAGCAACAGCATTTTGCAGCGCCTTGTTAAAGGTGGCATCAGTGCTATTGTTAGCCATCGAACGAACAAGGTCAACCAAGGAAACTTCCAGGGTGACGTTCATTCCACCCTTCAAGTCAAGTCCGAGATTCAACTCATTCTCTTTACATTTCTTATACGTGAAATCGAAGAGCGGATAAACCGGTTGTGTATTGATTGAATCGAGATACGCACGTTCTTTGGCAACGTCACCTGCTGCATATTCGCGGGCATCGTTTTCGACTCCACGTGTCACCAGCGTGAAAGACAGCTGATAGAGGCACACGAGGGCCAACAGAATTGCAAACAGTTTTATAGCACCTTTACTTTGCATGGATGATAGGGAATTTAAATAAAATCGCGATTTTAAATTAATTTTAGCGTGCAAAGATAGAATTTCACAGCTAAAATCCAATTAAAAGACAAGCCAATTTCGGGGTCAGCCCAAACACCGTCATAAATTAAATAACTATTTATTGTTCAACGCCTTAAGGCTGAGCCATGTACTTCACTGCCAGGCAATGAACGAACCGATGAATCCCTGGTTATTAAGCTGACCATCAGAAACAATCCTACATAAAAAGCGATTACAATCAATAAATTAACGGGTTGGGGCCATTCCGAGGATCGTACCTTCGGAGTTGTTGGGGTTAAATGTTTCATCGTTTTTGCATCCAAGTTGGAGGAGCACCCATGATAATCCCGCTTTAGGTATCCATTTCAAGAGATTAGCCGTGGACTTGCCGATTGTAAGGAAACACCTGAAATATCCGGAAGGATCACTCCTTCCTCCTTTCCGTTCAAATCGCTAACTTTGCCATCCTTTTAAAACACGAAAAACATGGCTTTTGACCTCGAAATGATTCGCGCACTCTATCAGCGCATGCCCGAAAGAATCCATACCGCTCGCCAGTTGACTGGACGGCCATTGACATTGACCGAAAAAATACTCTATTCCCATTTGATGGAAGGAGTTGCCTCGCAGATGTATGAGCGCGGAAAATCCTATGTTGATTTCAACCCAGACAGAGTAGCTATGCAGGATGCAACGGCCCAAATGGCCCTGTTGCAATTCATGCAAGCTGGTCGCCCTAAGGTTGCTGTTCCATCCACTGTTCACTGCGACCATTTAATCACCGCAAAAACGGGCAGTGGCGAAGACTTGGCGTTCGCTGAGAAGGAGAATGAAGAAGTCTACGACTTCCTTAGTTCTGTGTCCAACAAATATGGAATCGGATTCTGGAAGCCAGGAGCGGGTATCATTCACCAGGTAGTATTGGAAAATTATGCTTTCCCGGGAGGGATGATGATTGGAACTGATTCGCACACTGTCAACGCAGGTGGTTTAGGTATGATTGCCATTGGTGTTGGTGGTGCCGACGCCTGCGATGTCATGGCAGGTCTTCCCTGGGAATTAAAATGGCCGAAACTTATCGGCGTTCGTCTATCCGGAAAATTAAACGGATGGACCAGTGCGAAAGATGTAATTCTGAAAGTCGCAGGTATACTTACTGTTAAAGGCGGCACGGGAGCCATTGTTGAATATTTCGGTGACGGAGCCGTGAACATGAGCTGCACAGGCAAAGGCACCATTTGCAACATGGGTGCAGAAATCGGCGCCACTACTTCTACATTCGGTTATGACGACAGCATGGAGCGTTACCTGCGTTCTACCGGTCGTGCCGACGTAGCCGATTTAGCAAACAGCATCCGCGAACATCTGACCGGCGATGCTGAAGCCTACGCGAATCCCGAGCGCTATTTCGATCAAGTCATTGATATCAACCTGGATGAATTGGAGCCCTATGTAAATGGTCCTTTCTCCCCTGACCTGGCTACTCCAATTAGCAAGATGAAGGAAGCTGCTGCAGCGAACGATTGGCCGACAAAAGTCGAAGTAGGTCTGATCGGCTCCTGCACGAATTCGTCGTACGAAGACATTGCTCGAGCTGCTTCGTTGGCGCAACAAGCCGTTGATAAAAAATTAGTCCCTAAAGCAGAATTTACGATTACACCTGGCTCCGAACAAGTACGTTTCACCATCGAGCGCGATGGCTTCATTGGCATCTTCGACAAGATCGGTGCTAAAGTATTTGCGAATGCTTGCGGACCATGCATCGGCATGTGGGCACGCACTGGAGCTGAGAAGCACGAGAAGAACACCATTGTGCATTCCTTTAACCGTAATTTCAAAGCGCGCCAAGACAGCAACCCGAATACGTTTGCCTTTGTAGCATCCCCTGAACTTGTCACTGCACTCGCTTTAGCTGGAGACCTTTCTTTCAATCCATTGACAGACACTTTGACCAACACCGATGGCCAAGCTGTTCGCCTTGACCCGCCATCTGGATCAGAGCTTCCGGCAAAAGGATTTGCTGTTGGTGATAACGGCTACCAGGCACCAGCTGCCGATGGCTCAACTGTAAAAGTGAACGTTGCAGCGACCAGCAGTCGACTTCAATTGCTGGACCCCTTTGCAGCATGGGAAGGTACAGAGCTTCATCAGTTGCGCCTGCTAATCAAAGCAAAAGGAAAATGTACGACGGACCATATTTCACCTGCAGGTAAATGGCTTAAATTCCGCGGGCACCTAGACAATATTAGTAACAACATGTTGACGGGTGCTACCAACTTCTTCAACGACGCTACCAACTCCGTCAAGAACCAATTGAACGGAACCTATGGCGAAGTGCCAAACGTTCAACGTGCCTATAAGGCAGCCGGAATTGGCTCTATTGTGGTCGGTGACGAAAACTATGGCGAAGGATCCAGCCGCGAACATGCCGCCATGGAGCCACGCCATCTTGGTGTACGTGCAGTCCTGGTAAAATCGTTCGCACGTATCCACGAAACCAACTTGAAAAAGCAAGGCATGTTGGCATTGACTTTTGCGAATGTGTCGGATTACGATAAGATTCGGGAGGATGATTTACTGGATATTACCGGATTGACAACCTTCGCACCAGGAGCCGCACTGAATATCGTCTTACACCATGCTGATGGATACTCGGAAACGTTTGCTGTCAACCACACCTACAATGAAAACCAAATCGAATGGTTCAAAGCAGGTGGCGCACTGAACATCATCCGTGCATCTGTGAATCAATAATTCCAATCTAAATTTTCGAGACCCCGCCACACACGGGGTCTTTTTTTTACCTTTCTCCATCCTGCAATTTGAGCACCGAACAACAACATATCGCCATCATTGGGGGTGGATTCTGTGGTACTATGACTGCCTTTCATGTACTTCACCAAAACCCCTTTTCGAGCGTATCTCTTTTCGAATCCGGATCGATGCCTGGACAGGGAGTTGCCTATACCACCTATTCTTCAGGGCATTTACTGAATGTGGTTGCGAGAAACATGAGCGCCCTTCCTGATCATCCTTCCGATTTTGTTGAGTGGCTACACCGCAGGGAGGAATACCGCCACCTCGGCACACCAGAGATTAACCAATTGTATGCCCCGAGAACTTTGTACGGAATTTACTTACGTAACAAGCTGGATGAACTTAAAAATAAGTTTCCATTGCGCTTCACCATCGTACCAGAACGTATCATTGGTTGTCGTCTTCTCAACGGAAGTATCGAACTCACCAGCTCAACAGGAAAGCAGCTGGTTTTCGACAAAGTGGTACTTGCCACGGGCAATTTCCTTCCTGGTAAACCGAAAGGAATCCCTCAATCATTCACTAGTAGCACAAATTATTTCAACGACCCGTGGAGTGAAAAATCTGTGAGCAACCTGTCCGGAGAATTACCCGTGTTAATTGTCGGCACTGGCTTGACGATGGTCGATGTAGTCATCGGAATTTCTGAGAAAAGAAAAGACCAAAAGATTATCGCGATTTCTCCAAAAGGCTTTGAAATATTATCGCACAAACAATATGAACATCAGCCGGCCATTCTGGATGATTTGAAGCCACCCTATCAGTTGGATGAACTTGTTCGTTTGTTTAGAAGCCATCTCCGTGCTGTATGGAAACTTGGAATCACGGGAGAAACTGTCGTAGATGCAATTCGTAGTAAGACACAAGAAATCTGGACATCACTGACGCCGACGGAACGAAAACGTTTCCTGTCCCACCTTCGTCATCTATGGGGACTTGCACGTCATCGTTTACCAGAGGGCATCCATTCTATCATACGTCAATTGCGGCAGCGTGGCCAACTGATTGTATTGGCAGGACGGATAATAGATGTCCATGAAGATTCTAATTCCATCGCAGTCACCTATCAGGAACGGTCAACAAAAAACATACGTGAACTACAGGTTAGTCGGGTCATCAATTGCACCGGACCACAGACCAATGTAGAACGATTGACCGATCCATTGTTTATTGATTTATTGAAAAATGGAATAGTCCAGCCAGACCCACTCGGTATGGGAATTTCATGCGATCTAAAAGGTCACCCTATTGATTCAACCGGATCATCCATAAAAAAAATTTTAGCCATCGGCTCCTTGTTAAAAGGCGATCTTTGGGAAAGCACCGCAGTGCCCGAACTTCGGGCACAAGCTTCCGCAGCAGCGAAGGAATTGTTTTCGTAAAACACGATAAACTTTACTAGTAACCGTTTGTTAAAGTAGGTTAATTGCAAACTATTTTCTGAACAACCACGTTCCAACTTTAAACGAACAATGAACCGAATACTCCTTTTACAAATCATACTACTCTCGCAACTTATTTGCGCTTGCGGACAATCAACAACTAATAGCACACAGGATTTACCCATAACCAATTCAAATACCATGAACGACTCCACGCTACCAACCAACCAAGAACTCAGACAAAGACTTACTGCCGAACAATGGTATATTACCCAGGAGAAAGGAACTGAGCGCGCGTTCACTGGCGAATATTGGGATCATCATGAAAAGGGAATCTACGAATGCGTATGCTGCGGATTGCCGCTTTTCGTATCCGACACCAAATTCGAGAGCGGATGTGGATGGCCCAGTTTTTTTCAGGCTGTAAAAAAAGAGAACGTCAAAGAGATTCTCGATAAGAGCCATGGGATGATTCGCACTGAAATAACCTGTGGTCGTTGCGGTGCGCACTTGGGACATGTATTCAACGATGGACCACCTCCCACCGGACTTCGCTATTGCTTGAATTCTGGTGCGATGCGCTTTGTACCATCAAAGTGAATCAATCTTGAATAATAATTCGCGTTACCGCTACGGCGTTGTTACGCTCCATTTTTAAGAAATAAATTCCTGACGAAAGTCCTCTTAGCGACAAATTAACTCTGTTATGCCACGAATCCATCTGCGTAACACTGCGCCCCAACTGATCCATCAACACTAAACGACTGAGACTACGAGCATCATTGTCATCAAATACAATGAGCAGATTATCATGAGCGGGATTCGGATAAACAGAAAACTGCAACTGGCTTTCAGGACTTGAAATATCGGACGTGCCATTGTGTTGATACCACAATTGCGCACCTCCGGATGATTGACCAATCACCAGATCACAGAATCCATCATTATTCAGATCACCTCCGCCCACAGAAACATTAAATCGGATTCGAGAAGATTCTGTTGCATCATACAAAGAATCGATAAGCGTATAAGCTCCTAGAATATTACCGTCAATATTACCATAGAAATAAACATTCCCTGCCATGTTGGAAGCGGCCAAACGATATGTACCTGCGCTGTCATAAACAAAAGGAACTGAATATCCGTCCGTATAGCCTGGTGATTGCAATATGATACGACCCAATGTGTCTTCAGAAGGAATGCTAGAAAAGGCAGCAGAATTTGTAGTTCCAATGTTTTTATAAAGATTAATAAAACCGTTTTTTTCTCCGGATACAATATCGAGCTTTCCATCACGGTCAAGATCCACCAACTGCGGCGTTGCATTATTACCAACGTCTATCGCCATAAAATTGGCTACTGCCAGCTGAAAGGCACCCGCATTATTTATGAAATACTGCAACTTGCCATCTTCTGTCCCCAATAATAAATCTTTGTCGCCATCATTGTCAAGATCACCAAAAGCAGGATAAATGGTGGAATTATATGCGAGCGTGCTAATTCCAGCAAGGTCATCATCCATCAGATCGAAGATCGGAGCAGAAGATGTTCCAATATTGTGGAGATAGTAAAGACGGGTCGAGTAATACGAAGTTGCTGTATCGTACACTGAACCTGCTACAACCAGATCATTCAATCCATCACTATCTAAATCGATCACAACAGGAGCCGCATTTTCACCAACATCGAGCATGGTATTTTGTAAGAAGTCTGTTGCCAAACGATGAAACACAGGAAGACTAGTGGAACCTTGGTTCTTGTAAATCCATTGAGCCGCTTTGTTCTCGTATTCATTGGGAGAAACGATCAGGTCTTTCAATCCATCGTTATCTACATCCAGATAAGCATGTGAATGAAATCCATTAAAGATTGCTGGTATATCCATAGAAGGGTAATTGACATCTTGGGAATCCATAGCAGCGACTTGTGAAGTACCGCCGTTGTAGACAAGCAACGATGTTAATGCAGAGATATCACCAACCAACAAATCCTTATCGGCATCACCATCAATATCGATGGAGAAAATACTAGTAACGGTATCATCGCGTTTAGCTTCTTCGTAGGAATATGACAAAGGATCGTTAAGATACGGATTAGATGACCCACGGCAGGGGCAACCAAAACAACCCACCTCGTTCGCACCACCAACACGAAATGCGAAATTACCCCAACAAGCGTTGGCGTAATTGAAGATCAACGAATCGCAGATTCCATAGGTCTCCATGGATTCGTTTTTATGCAAGATGACGCGACCATCAGGAATAGAATTATATCCGAGAATATCCATATCACCATCACCATCGACATCATCGAAAGCTGGAAGCAACACGCCGGAAGCAAATACCGGAAAAACCGTAGTGCTGAACGACTCTTCCAGAATAGGATCAACCAAGGTAAAACGAAGCCCGGTTGCCGGCGAATAGTCGTTGCGATAACAAGCAATACACGAAGGGTAGATCGGTGATAATGTGAAGAGATCTTCTTTGCCGTCGCAGTTATAATCATACATCAATGCCCAACGGTTAATGTAGGGGAATTTTGATGCGTAGGATGGATCATATTTCCACGCACTTAAGGAGTTGCTTCCATCATTGACATAGCACGTCAAGCGGCTATTAACACGGTCATAGGCAACCATGTCTTTCACTCCATCCCCATTCAAATCAACCGAATTAAATAGCGGGAAATTTAATCCACCGGCCCATGCATTCTGCAGTGCTACACCATTTTCAAATAGAGACACAGTATCCTGCCGATCAAAACGCACCTGCGCACGAATGGTAGTCCATCCAGAAAAAGCGAAAATGCATACAGCAAATAAAATGCTGCGAAATGGAAGTGGTAGGATTTTCATAGCTCCTAAGATACGGAGTAACGAGGTAAAACTTTCCCTCTAAAAGTCATAAAAACCAAAAGAATTAACAACCTCCGGAGTTTAACCGTGAATCCGTATTTTTAGGCGACCAATCAAAAACAAAATGGCTTCCTTCGACATCGTCTCCAAAACAGACCTTCAGAAACTCGACAATGCCATCAACACGGCTGTTAAAGAGATTCTCAACCGCTTTGACTTCAACGGCTCAAAAACTACGGTAGAGCTCGACAAAAAGACGATGATGATTCACATTGTGACCGAGAACGACATGCGACTAAAAGCGATCGAAGGTATCATCATCGGTCGTATGGTAAAGCAGCAGCTAAGCAGCTCTTGCCTTGACTTCGGTAAAGAAATGTACGCTTCCGGAAATATGGTAAAAAAAGATATTACGGTCAAGCAAGGCATTGACAAGGACACTGCTAAGAAAATCGTAAAAATCATCAAGGAGAGCGGCAAAAAGGTTCAGGCCTCCATCATGGACGAACAAGTACGCGTCACCGGAAAAAAAATTGATGATTTGCAAGAGATCATTTCACTGATGGAAGGCCATTCGATTGGAACACCGCTACAGTACGAAAACTACCGTAACTGAGCTGGCTGAGCAATGACGCACGTGCGTGTCATCGACCTGACCTGCGGCATTATTTACAACGAACGAATTGAAAAGTCTAGTGGTAGCAATTCACAAGTACTTAATATTGGACAACTAACCAAAAGTGTTCACATGCTACGATTGGAAAAACCCGATCAACCAACAGCATTGAAACGTTTGATTATTCAATAAAAAAACCGGGTTGGCCGCCCGGGATTTTTTTGAACTCCAATTATGCTTTACGAATAACCGCAGCGACCTCTTTCTCGAAAGTCAACATCAACTTATCCATTACCTTATCGATTTGCTGATCCGTCAACGTCTGTTGCTCATCCTGCAGCAAGAAAGCTACCGCATAGGACTTCTTACCTGCTTCAATTTTATCGCCATCGTAAACATCAAAGAGACGAACATCCTTCAGTAATTTTCGCTCGGTCTTGTAGGCCAATTCTTCAATTCGACCAAATTGCACTTCTTGCGAAATTAACATGGATAAATCACGACGAACTTGTGGAAATTTGGGTATATCGACTACTTGTACCGGCTTTTTCCTTGCAAGTTTTAATAGGGTATCCCAACTGAAATCAGCGAACACAGTATCGGCGGTGATATCAAATCGTTTCAACATGGAACGTTTCAACGTGCCAAAAGTAACCACCACCCGATCACCGGATTTCAAGGTGACACCGGAAGAAAATGAAGAATGGTTAGCATCGGAGACGTTGAATTTACCTGCATCGATTCCACAATTTTCCAGAACTCGCTGTACGAATCCTTTCAATAGAAAATGATCAACAGCAATATCTTTTGAATTCCACGACGCCTCTTTTTCGGCTCCACTTAAAAAAAGAACAAGGTGTTTCTTTTCATGATAACCGTCCTGCAATCGATGGTATGATTTTCCGAATTCAAAAAAACGTACATCAGACTGCTTGCGATTGCGGTTGTATTGAATGGCTTCTAAGCCCGTGTGTAATAACTCTTGCCGTAGTATGCCCAAATCCTGACTCAACGGATTGAGCAATCGAACAGCATCGTCGGGAGCGTTTCCTGACTCCTCCGCATAGGCGGCTCGTGTAAGGGAATTCGTAAACAACTCATTGAAACCATTGGCTGCTAAAAAGGAGGCAATTTTTTCCTGCAACGCTTCCTCATCAAATCCAACTACTGCCGGCAGAGAAACGTTCAGCTTAGCAGGAACCGGAATATTGTTGTAGCCATAAATTCGAAGCACCTCTTCCACCACATCAACAGAACGCGTAACATCTACTTTTCCGGTAGGAATGGAAACAGTGCAACCCTTATCTGAACTTCTCACCACCTGCATACCTAATGACTGTACTATGATTAACACTGATTCACGATCAATGAAATGTCCACTAAAACGGTCGAGATAATTATAGTCAAGTTCAACCTGTACCGGTTCTATTACGTCTGGATAATGATCGATGATTTGAGATGTAATTTTACCACCTGCAATTTCTCGAATAAGCGAAGCAGCTCGCAGTAGCGCATAACGTGTGATGGAGGGGTCAGCGCCACGCTCATAACGGAACGAAGCATCGGTTTTCAACCCATGAAACTTTCCTGTCTTACGGATGGAAGCAGGATCAAAATACGCGCTTTCCAAAAAAACACTCTTTGTTGAAGCAGTAATCCCTGAATCCAAACCACCAAATACTCCTGCGATGCACATTGACCGCTCTGCGTTACAAATCATCAGATCATTGGCAGACAATTCCCGTTCAACCGAATCAAGGGTTACAAACTTTTCAGCGGATTGAGCTCTACGCACATGAACGCTTCCGCCAACAATCTTATCCGCATCGAATGCGTGCAATGGTTGCCCACATTCATGCAATACATAATTAGTAATATCGACAATGTTGTTGATTGGACCAATACCGATGGCTTGCAATTTCTGCTTTAACCAATCTGGTGAATCTGCAACTGTCACATCTTCCAAGGTAATCCCCGTATACCTAGGGCAGCCTTTTGCATCGTGTATTGTGACTGATATCGATTTGCCCGGGCGATCAATTTCACAGGAGGATACTTCTGGCATAGTTATTCGGAAAGCATGCTGGTTCCTGGCCTTCAGATTAAGTATCGCAGCTAGATCGCGGGCTACACCTAGGTGAGAAGCTGCATCCACACGATTAGGGGTTAAACCAATCTCGAAAACAATATCATCTTCTAGGTTAAAATAACTTTTAGCTGTTTGGCCAACAACTGCGGTTTCGGGGAGCACAAGAATTCCTTCGTGGGAACGACCTAATCCAATTTCGTCTTCAGCACAAATCATCCCCTCGGACAATTCGCCCCGAATCTTTGATTTTTTGATTTCAAAAGATTCACCTGAGGTGGGATGCACCGTTGTACCAACAGGAGCCACCACCACACGCTGGCCCACAGCTACGTTAGGCGCACCACAAACAATTTGAAGATCCTGACCACTACCTATATCAACGGTAGTCAAACTGAGTTTATCTGCATTCGGATGCCGTAAGCAGGTTTTAACTTGACCAATCACCAATCCCGATAAGCCACCCTTAACGGTTTGAAAAACCGATGTCCCTTCGACTTCTAGTCCGCAATCAGTCAACAACACAGCTACTTCCTCGGGAGCAAGTTCGACGGGAAGGTATTGCTTTAGCCAGTTATAAGTTATTTTCATACGCCAGAATTGAGGCGTAAAGATAATCGTTTCAAGGTCCTATTCATCAGCTGATTCGCCCCCAATTACCAGACTTTTTCAGCACTTGTGACAGCTGTTCCTTGACACCTTGATGATGCGGATCATCCATGTAGGGATCCTGCTTGAGCAATGTCATAGCCGCATCGCGTGCAACTTGGATCAGTTGACTGTCTTTTGCCAGGTCAGCGATTTTCAAATCCATTAGACCACTCTGCTGGGTACCATCAGCATCGCCTGGGCCCCGAAGCTGGAGATCCATTTCTGCGATTTTAAATCCATCGTTGGTGTCACACATGGCTTTTAAACGAAGGCGTGCATCCTGACTAAGTTTATAGGAAGACATCAGGATGCAATAAGATTGCTCCGCTCCACGGCCTACACGGCCCCTTAGTTGATGCAATTGAGAAAGTCCGAAGCGTTCTGCATTTTCAATGACCATTACAGAAGCATTCGGCACATTAACACCAACTTCGATGACAGTAGTAGCCACCATTATTTGCGTTTCGTGTTTGACGAATCGTTGCATTTCAAAATCCTTGTCCGCTGATTTCATTTTACCATGCACAATACTAACATGATAGTTAGGAGCCGGAAAATCCCTACAGATAGACTCATAGCCTTGCATGAGATTATTAAGGTCCATCTTTTCCGACTCTTCAATAAGCGGATATACGACATAAACCTGGCGTCCTTTTTCAATTTCTTGTTTCAGAGATGCCCATACTTGTAGCCGATGATGGTCCGTACGATGTAATGTTGTTACCGGCTTACGACCTGGCGGCAACTCGTCAATTATGGAAACGTCGAGATCGCCATAGAGTGTCATGGCCAGCGTACGCGGAATCGGCGTTGCCGTCATAACCAACACATGCGGAGGATTTACATTCTTTTCCCAAAGTCGCGCACGCTGCTGAACACCAAAACGATGCTGCTCATCAACCACGACAAAGCCAAGATCCTTGAAGCGAACCTGATCCTCAATCAATGCATGGGTTCCGATTAAAATTTGAATACTACCATCCGCAACCCCTTCCAGAGCGGCGCGTCGCTTTGCAACCTTGGCAGACCCCGTAAGCAAAGCGCAAGTAACGCCTAACCCTTCCAACATTTTACCAATAGAATCAGCGTGTTGATTGGCAAGAATTTCAGTAGGAGCCATCAAACACGCTTGATAGCCATTATCAATGGCAATTAGCATGCTCATCAGGGCCACCACTGTCTTTCCTGAACCCACATCACCCTGCAACAATCGATTCATCTGGTTACCAGAACCAAGGTCTTGCCGTATTTCACGGATGACCCGTTTTTGGGCCTCCGTAAGGGGAAATGGAAGACGTTCTTTAAAAAAAGCATTGAACTTTTCTCCAACAATTGCGAAATTCATTCCGCGGAATTTCTCGGTTCGAACCAGCTTCTGCTGCAATAATCGAAGTTGCAGGTAAAATAATTCTTCGAATTTAAGTCGAACCTCTGCTTGCTTCAGCGATTCAGCAGAATCGGGGAAGTGAATAAGCGATAAGGCTTTTCGACGATCGATAAGTCGAAAGGAGCGTAGCATTTCTTGCGGCAACGTCTCCTTAAGAGAAGGAGACATTTGCAATTGCAACTGACGCTGGAGCCGCAGTATCCCTTTGCTATCAAGGCCACGAGCCTTTAGTTTTTCTGTGGAAGCATACACTGGTTGCAACGAACTAGCGGCTTCTTGCGAAACATCGGAGACCAACTCCAGCTCGGGATGTATCACATTAACAGTACCATTGAATACAGAAGGTTTTCCAAAAAGCACGTATTCAGCATTAAGCCGTATAGATTGCATAACCCACTTTAGACCTTGAAACCATTTAAGTTCAAGCGTACCCGCCTCATCCTGAAAGAGTCCGGATAAGTGCTTTCGGCGTTTTTCCCCTTTCACAGTTAGCCGAACAATCCGACCCTTGAGCTGGACGTAAGGCATTTCGGCATTGATTTCACGCGTCGAATAGAAGCGAGTTCGATCGACATACCTAAACGGAAAATGAAAAAGCAAATCGCCAAAAGAATGAATGCCCAATTCGGTGCGCAACGACTCCGCACGTTGTGGACCTACCCCTTTGAGGAATTCAATCGGTGTCTCAAAAAAATCTGGAGGTCGCATCTCCTGCAAAAATATAGTTTGTGCTGCCTTCATCGACTGCTTTCGTGCTGATATTTATACTATTTTTCGCATCAACGCATGGAACAAGAAGCACCTGTTAAGCCAAACGAAGCAGAGAAGCCATCCCCTGCGAAATTCTCCGTTTCCCAGATGTGGGATGCCGCACTATGGCCGTTGCTTTTTGCCGCCATTTGCTGGGCCGTACATTTTATATCAGAAAGAAACCCCGGCGCCAATTCCGCCTGGGGGATTTTTCCCCGAACGAGCATTGGTTTATCAGGCATTTTAACTGCTCCCTTTATCCATGCTGATCTTGACCATCTCTTGGCCAATACACTTCCAATACTTCTAGTCGGAACAGGCATTTTTCATTTTTATCGCTCGCTTGCCTTCAGAGTCATCGCATTAATCTGGATACTTGGGGGATTCTGGGTATGGTTAATCGCTAGACCATCCTGGCATATTGGAGCTAGCGGATTGATTTACGGTGGCGTTGTATTTCTCTTTTTCTCAGGGGTTTTTAGACGAGATATACGCCTGATGGCCATCTCATTTTTAGTGGTTTTTCTGTATGGCAGTCTTGCATGGGGAATTTTACCGATACATCCTGCCCAATCGTGGGAATCACATCTTTCTGGGAGTATGGCAGGACTATTAGCGGCCATCTACTATCGACACGACGGCCCCCAGCGCCAGAAATTCGACTGGGAAGACGAACCACTAGCAGATGACACAGAACATTTAGGGGCTCCATCTGAAGATGAGCAAACATTCACCATCAGGTATGAATACAAACCTGACAAAAAGCAGGTTGCGCCGGGTGAAAATGATTGATCTTTGACTGCCTTATTAACAGCTTCATTGTCGAAATGTTGACGTAACGAATACCATAACGTTGCGTACAATGTAGATAACTTTGAATCGGGTCAATCTCGGCCTTATTTCAATCTAACCAACCAATTTAAAAACTGATGAAAAAACTTGTATCGGCCATTAAAGGCCTTGCGATGATCTGTCTGTTAGCATCGTTGAACGCATCTGCACAGACCACAGACATAGGGGTATCTGCCTTGGTGTCTCCGACTACCAATCTTTGCAGCGGCAGTTTGGATGTCATCGTTATCATTGAGAATTTCGGCACCAACGACGTGAACAACGCAACCATCGACTGGTCGGTGAACGGAATCCCTCAACCAACGGTAGTATACACCAACACTCTTCTATCGGGAGTGACCGACACGGTGATTTTGGGAAGTTATAATTTCCTCCCAGGCACCAGTAACACCTTGATTGCTTCCACGGCTAATCCAAATGGATTAGTGGATGACGATAGCTCCAACGATACCTTGGCTAGGACTATCAGCATACCTATGAGCGGAACTTACACCGTTGGCGGTACCGCTCCAAACTTTGCTAGAATTACGGATGCAATCACAGCACTTTCAACATTCGGAGTGTGCGGCCCTACTACATTCGATATCCGTCCACTCATTGATACGGTTCGAATCATCATTCCAACAATTACCGGCGCCAGCGCCAGCAACACAATCACCTTTCAAGCAGAAAACGGTGATAGTTCTTCCGTTAAATTCACATTCCGTTCCGACGTACTTGCTGCCAATCCCAATTATGTCATCTTGCTGGATGGGGCCGACTATATTAACATCAATCACTTAACCCTTGAAAGAACAGGCCTTGAGCCAAACGCTCGGGTAATTGAATTTAAAAATAGCTCTTGTAACATAAACATCACCGGTTGCCAACTGATTGGTGCTCCTCAAATACAAGTAGCAAATTCCCTGGCAGCCATCCTCTATTCTTCAGCGGCTACTCCAACCAACGACTCGAATGTTGTCATTTCTGGCAACCTGCTTAAGAACGGAGCCCTAGGTATTTATATGAATGGAGTCGCTTCTCTAAATCCAGAAAACGGGGTTGTCATCGATAACAATACCTTTCTAAATCAGTATGCAAAAGGTATGGACTTAACGAATCATGGCGGCTTGGTGGTTCGCGGAAACACAATCACCACCAACACCGCATATACTCAATTTACTGCCATTGAACTGGACCGTTCGCAGCGTAATCAAAACATTACCAAGAACAAGATTTCTGGCAATGTAAAAGTTGGCTTGAATTTTATCGATTGTTCGGGCTATAATGGCACCCCGGGATTGGTGGCGAACAACTTTGTTCAAGCAACAGACTCCATTGGAATTCGTGTCAACAATGGTGATTACCAGCACTATTACTTTAATAGCATCAACATGACGGGTGCCAATTCAGCTGCCTTTGAAATCAGCGGCATTGGTGTTGGAAATAGGGTAATTGATAATATCATGGCCAATTCAGGTGGAGGAATTTCTTACCGTGTAGCCAATTCAGCCACCGCAGGACTACAATCATCAAATTACAACGATCTTTTTTCAACTGGCGCTAACGTAGGGTCCTTTAACGCTACACTAACAGCAACGTTGAATGCATGGAGAACAACAGCAGCACACGATACCAATTCTGTAAGCGCTGACCCAACCTTCACCAGTATTACCGACCTTCACACTACTTCAACCGCACTTGATAACACTGGAACACCTGTTACAGGAGTTGCTGACGACATCGACAATACTAGCCGCAGTTTGACTACGCCTGATATTGGTGCCGATGAATTCACTGGTATTGCACGCGACTTAGCCGTAACAGCCATCATCGACCCATTGAACCTTTCCTGTGGATCAACCAACACTCTGGTATCAGCTATTGTCACCAATTTTGGAGGTGCAACTGCTACTGGTTTCAACGTCTACATGACATCTTCTCTGACCGGCTCCACAGCCACCGTACTATTTAGCGACAGTCTTCCTTCAGGAGTCAGCGATACCGTCACCTTCTCTAATCCAGTGAACACATCCGCTGGCGGTATCGTTACATTTAGCGTATATACCGGTTTGGCAATTGATATCGATCGTTCGAACGACACCTTAACCGTAACCCGCACCATTACCGCCATTCCTGCAGCACCAATAACTACTGGAGACAGCATCTGCGGTGGAGGCTTGGCAACATTGACAGCAACTGGAACTGGAAGCATCAACTGGTATAGCGCTTCAACAGGCGGAACATCCATTTTCAGCGGCAACTCATTTATAACACCTGCTATCTCAGCTTCTACCGACTACTATGCATCAGTCACTTTTGGCGGATGTGAAGGTCCGCGTGCAGCTGCATCCGTTACAATACTTCCTCAACCAATAGTTTCACTTGGAAATGACACCAGCGCGATTCAAGGATCTTCTGTTACGCTGAATGCTGGCTCAGGATTCTCTACCTACCTTTGGAATGATGGCTCTACCGCATCAAGCATCACCGTCACTACGGATGGCTGCTATTCAGTAATTGTATCGAATTCCTATGGTTGCACTGCAACAGATACGGCTTGTGTACTTTTCGTGCTAGCAACCGATCTTTCGACCGGAGCAATCACCTCACCTACAAATTCGCTTTGCACCTCAAGCAATACGCCAGTATCAGTTTGGATATACAATAATGGTCCTAACGACGCTACCAACATCACCATCGTTGCAACCATTGCTGGTAGCGTGAGTACTTCTATCAGTAATGTCTTTGCCGGACCATTAGCAGTACAGGATAGTGTTGAATTTCTAGTAGGCACCATCAATACTACGAATGGAGGAAACCTCAACATTAGCGCTACCATTGACTATTCGTCAGATTCTAACACTGGCAACAACACCACTACCGGAAGTTTCTCATTGTTAGTTCAACCCACACCTCCGGTCACTGTTGATATATCATTTTGCGGTACGCAATCAGTGGCGCTTAATGCTACTTCAAGCCAAACCATTTATTGGTACGACGCCCCTACTGGCGGAAATTTATTAGGTCAGGGACCCATTGCTATTTCCAATTTGTCACAGTCCACTACCTTCTACGCGCAATCTGGAATTATTTGCACCAATCAAGACCGCTCTCCATTGAATGTAACCGTGAATCCTTTACCGGTTGTCAATCTTGGACCTGACACCTCTGTCACGCTGCCAATCACCTTGGATGCCGGCCCTGGATTCCTGAACTATTCTTGGTCTACACTAGCTAACACACAGACTATCCTAGTAACACAGTCTGGCAGCTATTACGTAACCGTTGAGAATGCGAGCGGATGTTTGGGATCTGATACAGTAAATGTGCAATTTGGAGTAGGAGTCACGAGTACACCATTCGTAGCGAATGTTAGCATATACCCTAACCCTACTTCCGGACATTTCATCCTGGAAGGAACTTCACTGGTTAGTGGCCAGGTTAACCTTTCAGTGACGGACTTACGAGGTGCATTGATTTCTACACAACCTATAAAAGTCACTGCAGGATATATTCATGAGGAGATGAATCTGAATGGACTTGCCAAAGGAGTTTATACCATTAGATTAATCAGCGAAAATGCAACGCAGCAACTTCGTCTAATTATTGAATAATCGAAAATAGTTCAATGCCAAGAAAGGCTGTCCAACTGGGCAGCCTTTCTTATTCTATGGAATTTGGCATTAAATAAAAATCAAATGGAAGCCTCTCCTAATAAAACTACCGGATGCTCCAGTAGCCCTTTGAACGTACGTAAGAACTCCGAACCAGTAGCCCCATCAACAACACGGTGATCGCAACTCAACGTCACTTTCATTTCATTACCTGGAACAACTTGACCATTCTTAACAACTGGCTTTTGAAGGATTCCACCTACTGCGAGAATGCAGGCGTCCGGAGGATTAATAATGGCGGTAAATTCTTCTATACCATACATACCCAAGTTGGAAATGGTAAACGTGTTACCTTCCCAGTCTGAAGGCTGCAGCTTCTTTTCTTTTGCTTTTGAAGCATACGACTTGACATCAGCATTGATCTGACGCAATGTCTTTGTATCTGCAAAACGGACTACCGGCACTAATAATCCCTCGTCAACTGCGACAGCGACGCCTATATTAATGTGGTGGTTAGTTCGAATTTTTTCACCCAACCAGGAGGAGTTCACTTTAGGATGCTGACGCAGAGCCGCAGCGGCGGCTTTGATCACAAAATCATTAAAAGAAACCTTTGACCCAGTCACGGCATTGATACTTTCACGCGCAGCAATGACAGCATCCATATCGATGGATATAGTCAGGTAAAAGTGCGGAGCTGTGAACATACTTTCACTCAAACGACGCGCAATAGTTTTGCGCATTTGGGAAATAGGAGACTCCTCGTAACTTTCTTTGCTAAGTCCGGCAGGTTGACCTAAACCTCCAGCAACGTATTGACCTGGCTTAAACCAATCAATATCTCGCTTTACAATTCGACCGTGATCACCGCTGCCCATGACTTGACGCAGATCAATCCCACGTTCAGTAGCCAGTCGACGGGCCAATGGAGAGGCTTTGGTGCGTCCGTCGGAAACAGGTAACGCAACTGGAGCCGGCACTTGCTCAGGAGCAGGAATAGAAACTATCGGGGTTGGAGCCAACGAAGGTTTAACTTCGGTTGGTTTAGGAGCAAATACCACGGGAGCAGAAGCTACTGGAGCTGTTGCCTGAGACAATAGCGCAGAATAGTCTTCTCCGGGCTTTCCAATGACCGCGAGCACAGCATCCACTGGCGCACCTTTACCCTCCTCAATGCCGATATAGAGTAGCGTACCTTCTTGATAAGATTCAAATTCCATTGTTGCCTTATCAGTTTCAATCTCAGCGACTACGTCACCCGGTTTGATTGCATCTCCTATCTTCTTATGCCACTTGGCCACGACGCCTTCGGTCATCGTGTCGCTCATCTTGGGCATACGGATAATTTCAGCCATGTTGCAATTGTATTTTTAAATTCAATTTTAGAAATTATTCGGTGATGAATGGATAATCTGCTTGGACATAAACATCTGTAAATAGTTCGGATGGATCCGGCCACGGAGATTCTTCCGAGAATTGGACGCTGTCTTCTACGATATCTTTTACCTTATTAATAATCGCTTCAATTTCTGCTTCAGTCGCATAGTTCTTATCGCGAATCGTCTTCAGCACTACTTCAACAGGATCTTTCGACTTATAATTCTCCACCTCTTCTTTTGTGCGGTATTTAGCAGGATCACTCATAGAATGACCTTTATATCGGTAGGTATTAAGTTCCAAGAGATAAGGGCCTTTGCCCTCTCGTGCATGATTGACGGCACGTTCCATGGCCTCGTGTACAGCTTCCACCGACATCCCATCAACAGGCTCACTTGGCATATCATAAGCAAGCCCCAATTTGTACAACTGAGTAACATTGCTTGTACGTTCGACGGATGTACCCATCGCGTAGTTATTATTTTCAATAACAAAGATGACTGGCACTTTCCATGTCATCGCAATATTAAAGGTCTCGTGAAGCGCTCCTTGTCGTACAGCTCCATCCCCCATATAACACACGGTCACCGAATCATTGCCTCGGTACATATCGGCAAAAGCGATACCTGCTCCTAATGGAATCTGACCACCAACGATACCATGTCCACCGAAAAACCTGTGCTCCGCATCAAACATGTGCATCGAGCCCCCTTTGCCTTTGCTGCACCCGGTGGACTTTCCATACAATTCGGCCATCACCGCTCTGGCAGATGTGCCTTTACCTAATGCATGAGCATGATCACGATACGCTGTAATCATGTTGTCTGTTGGGCGGAGTACCGACATGGCGCCAGCAACAATGGCCTCTTGCCCGATGTATAGGTGGCAAAAACCTTTGATTTTTTGCATGCCATACAATTGCCCTGCTCGCTCTTCGAAACGACGCATTAGCAACATTTCTTCATACCACTTTAGATAATGCTCCTTGGTGAACTTTGATTTTGCCATTTTTTTGTAAATCTACCGAACGGCAAAGATAGTTTTTCCGTAGAACTCATCAGCATTTGAAAGTTCCCCGAAAATCGGCTTTTGTTATGGTCTATAAATCTGAATAACAGACACTTAAAAGACTCACGGGAATTACCTATATTCGCAGTCCGATTTTAGAGCGTATGAAGAAAATACAGATGGTCGATTTGGTCGGCCAATACGAAAAGATCCAAGCAGAGGTAGATCAGGCTGTTTTAAACGTGATCCGATCCTCTGCCTTCATCAACGGACCCGAAGTCAAGTCCTTTCAAGCCGAGTTAGAACAATACTTGGGCGTAAAGCATGTAATCCCATGCGCCAACGGCACGGATGCCCTTCAAATTGTAATGATGGCGCTGAATTTGCAACCTGGAGACGAGGTAATCACCGCAGACTTCACCTATGTGGCTACTGCGGAAGTTATCGCCTTATTGAAATTGAAACCCGTCTTAGTGGATGTAAATAAAGACACTTTTACGTTAGACGTTGAGGCGGTTGAAAAAGCAATTACTCCGCGCACAAAAGCCATCGTACCTGTTCACCTTTTCGGACAATGTGCTCCGATGGACGAACTGATGAAGGTTGCACAAAAACACAATCTGTACGTCATCGAAGACACCGCTCAAGCCATAGGTGCAGATTACCATTTTCCGGATGGATCAAAAAAGAAGGCCGGAACTATTGGAACTGCAGGATGCACTTCTTTTTTTCCGTCAAAAAATCTTGGATGTTACGGCGATGGCGGCGCGATCTATACCAACGATGATGAATTAGGTCAAAAAATCAGAATGATTGCCAACCATGGCCAATCCGTTCAATATTATCACGATGAGATTGGTGTGAATTCCAGATTGGATAGCATACAAGCAGCCATCCTTCGAATCAAACTTCGTCAACTTGATGGATACGCCAAAGCAAGGCAGTCCGTTGCCGATTATTACGACCAGGCATTCTCGGGATCGGAAAAAGTAATTATTCCTAAACGCGCCAGTTATTCCGACCATGTTTTTCACCAATATACGCTCGTATTGAATGGTGTTGATCGAACCAAAATGCGAGAATACCTTGCAGCGAAGGACATACCTGCCATGATCTACTACCCGGTTCCATTGCATTTGCAAAAAGCCTACCGGGACGATCGTTATAAGTCTGGCGACTTCCCTGTCACCGAATGGCTCTGCGCGAATGTTATTTCGCTACCCATACATACGGAAATGGACGAAGAGACCCTACGCTATATAACAGGACACGTTCTTGATTTCTTAAACGCTAACTGATTATTTTTCCCATTCATGAAAATCGCAGTCGTCGGAACAGGATATGTCGGATTAGTTACTGGAACATGCTTTGCAGAAACAGGCAATCAAGTAGTATGTGTGGATATAGATGCCGATAAGGTTAGCCGTATGCAACGGGGTGAGATCCCAATCTATGAACCACATCTTGACTCCATCTTCGAGCGAAATATCAGTCAAGGACGACTGACCTTTACAACAGACCTTGCTGTTGGTGTAAGTGACGCCTCGATTGTTTTTCTGGCACTTCCTACGCCACCCGGAGAAGACGGGTCAGCTGATCTTCAGTATATACTTCGAGTAGCTGATCAACTAGGGCACCTGCTGAAAGACTACAAGGTCATCGTGAATAAAAGCACCGTTCCGGTTGGAACAGCTGAAAAAGTACGAGTGGCAATTGCTAAAAACTGCACCTGCGAATTTGACGTTGTATCCAATCCTGAATTCCTTCGCGAAGGATTTGCAGTGGATGATTTCATGAAACCAGACCGCGTCGTGGTAGGTACCACTTCCCAGCGTGCGCGCGACCTGATGTCTGAACTGTATGGTCCTTTTATCCGTCAAGGCAATCCTATTTATTTTATGGACGAACGTTCTTCGGAATTAACTAAATATGCTGCCAATGCATTTCTGGCTATGAAGATTACTTTCATGAATGAAATGGGCAATCTCTGTGAAAAAGTCGGCGCTAACATAGACGCCGTGCGGATTGGTATTGGGTCGGACGAACGAATTGGAAAAAGATTCCTCTTTGCCGGAATTGGCTACGGAGGAAGCTGCTTTCCGAAAGACGTACAAGCACTCAGCAAAATTGCCGAGGATTCGCACTATGAATTCCGTATTCTTGATTCCGTCATGGCTGTGAATGAAAAACAGAAGCTCATTCTGATTGACAAAGTTCGTAAGCACTTTGGCGGCTCATTGAAAGGCAAAAAAGCAGCCTTCTGGGGACTCGCTTTCAAACCCGATACCGATGATATTCGTGAAGCACCTTCACTCTATATGATTGATGAATTGTTGCAGGAAGGAGTCTCCATATCCGCCTACGATCCGGAAGCAATGAATAATGTGCGTAAACTGAAAGGTGATGCTATCAGCTACGGAACCGATGCATATTCCGTATTGGATGGCGCCGACTTCCTCATCATCGCAACTGAATGGTCCGTTTTCCGCACCCCTGAATTTGAGCGTATGACAACAGCGATGAAACAGCCACTCATTTTTGATGGGCGCAACCTCTACGATTTACAGCGCATGAAGGAAAAGGGATTCACTTACTATAGTATTGGCCGAGAAGCCGTAATTTCTTAAACGAATGAAAAGAGTGTTGATCACCGGCGCAGCCGGATTCCTCGGTTCCCATTTGTGTGACCGCTTTATTAAAGAGGGTTACAGTGTGATCGGCATGGACAATCTGATTACAGGTGACTTGAAGAACATCGAGCATCTTTTCAAATTAAAAGAGTTCGAATTCTATCATCACGACGTCAGCAAATTTGTGTATGTTCCCGGAGAACTGCACTATATACTGCACTTCGCTTCACCGGCAAGTCCCATCGACTACCTTAAAATTCCAATTCAAACACTAAAAGTTGGATCATTGGGTACACACAATCTACTAGGACTAGCAAAAGCTAAAAACGCTAGAATCCTGGTAGCCTCTACTTCAGAAGTATACGGCGACCCAATGGTTCATCCACAACCCGAAGATTACTGGGGACATGTCAACCCAATTGGTCCACGCGGCGTTTACGATGAAGCCAAACGTTTCCAAGAAGCCATTACTATGGCGTATCATAATTTTCACGGATTGGAAACACGAATTGTAAGAATCTTCAATACCTATGGACCTCGTATGCGTCTAAACGATGGACGTGTGCTTCCAGCATTCATTGGACAGGCGTTGCGAGGTGAAGACTTAACGGTTTTTGGAGATGGCACACAGACCCGCTCTTTTTGCTACGTCGATGATCTAATCGAAGGAATTTATAGACTCTTGATGAGCGACTATCATCTGCCTGTCAACATTGGCAACCCCGATGAAATTACCATTGCAGAATTTGGCGAAGAGATTATCAAACTAACCGGCGCTAATCAACAACTTGTTTTCCACCCACTACCCACCGACGATCCCAAGCAACGACAACCGGACATTTCGCGTGCGAAATCCATCTTGGGCTGGGAACCGACAATCAATCGTTCGGAAGGATTGAAGCGAACCTATGCGTATTTCAAAAGTCTTACCCCGGAAGAACTTCACAGGACTGCACACCGATTCGCTTAACCAACATTAATCATATTATTGATAATCAATACATTGAAATTGATTTTCAATCGTTAACTTTACAGACAACGAGTACCTTATGGAAAAGCATTATTACAGCCACGAGACAGCGGTCATTGATGATCAAGTCACCATTGGTAAAGGCACCAAGATTTGGCATTTTAGTCATATCATGAGCAACACCGTCATTGGCGAAAATTGCAATCTCGGGCAAAACGTTGTAGTCTCCCCTGAAGTTATACTGGGAAACAATGTGAAAGTACAAAACAACGTATCCATCTATACCGGAGTGACATGCGAAGATGATGTCTTCTTAGGCCCTTCCATGGTTTTTACCAATGTTAATAATCCCAGGAGTGCGATCACGCGTAGAGGACTATATTTAAAAACGATTGTAGGCAAAGGTGCCACCATTGGCGCAAACGCCACCATCGTTTGCGGACATAATATTGGAGAATTCGCTTTCATCGGCGCAGGCGCTGTTGTTACAAAAGACATCCCACCGTATGCATTGGTAGTTGGCAATCCGGCTAAGCAACTTGGTTGGATGAGTGAATATGGACACCGCTTAAAATTTGACACCAACGGAATTGCCATTTGTCCTGAAAGTCGGCAGGAATATTTGTTAGAAGGCAAAAAAGTTAGACGAACCAAATGAGTATCGCGAACCTAGATTCATCCATTATCCGTTTTGCAGTTATCGGAGCAGGTCACATCGGTAAAAGACACGCCGAAATGGTGCGTAGAAATACCGAAGCGAAATTGGTGGCCATGTGCGACATCAAACCAGCTACTGAACTCGGAATTGAAGTGTCTGAAGTTCCCCTTTTCGCTTCTGCCGACGCACTCTTCGCATCTGGGATTGAGTTCGATGTCGTGTGCGTATGTACTCCGAACGGACTTCATGCCGAACACACACTATTAGCACTTGAAAACAGAAAGCATGTAGTCCTGGAAAAACCCATGGCGCTGTCTGTTGCCGACTGCGAAAAAATCATCTTTAAAGCCTTACAAGTTTCCCGACAGGTATTCTGTGTAATGCAAAACCGCTACTCTCCGCCATCAATTTGGATTAAGGAAATGGTTCAGAGCGGAAGACTTGGGGAGATCTATATGGTTCAACTAAATTGTTACTGGAACAGGGATCAGCGCTACTACAACGGAAAAAACTGGAAAGGATCTCAAAACCTTGACGGCGGAACATTATTCACGCAATTTTCCCACTTCATTGACATCATGTACTGGCTCTTCGGCGACATCACTGACATACAGGGAAAATACAACGACTTCAACCACCACGGTCTGACGGAGTTTGAAGATTCTGGGTTTGTGAGTTTTAATTTTATGAATGGCGGAATGGGAAGTATCAATTATTCTACTTCCGTGTGGGACACTAACCTGGAAAGCAGCATCACCATTATTGCCAAAAACGGCAGCATTAAAATCGGCGGTCAATACATGAATGAAGTGGAATACTGTCATGTACGCGACTATGTCATGCCAGAGCTTCCTGCGTCAAGTCCTGCCAATGACTATGGATCGTACAAAGGATCTGCAGCTAACCACCATTTTATTATCGAGAATACCATTGACACCATCAAAGGACGGACGACTGCTACCACCAATGCGTTGGAAGGATTGAAAGTGGTGGATATCATCGAACGTATCTATTCGCTCCGTGATCTTACTAAATTAAAAAAATAATAACCCTTGCAGTTGCACTTGCAACTGCTCCTACCTTGCCCAATATGCATCGGGAATTAATCGAAAAGAAAAAGAAACTGGCAGTATTAGGACTCGGCTATGTCGGCCTGCCGATAGCCCTTGAATTCGCACGCAAGATTAGTGTTATTGGATTTGATATCAACGAAGGACGACTTGAAAAAATGCGTAACGGAATTGATCCGAGTGGAGAATTGGATAATGGCGCCTTCAACGGCTGTGACATTACCTTCACCTCCTCTTTGGAAGAATTGCGTGAAGCAAATTTTTACATCGTCACTGTTCCAACTCCAATCGATGAGCACAATTTGCCAGACCTCAAACCTTTGCTGGGCGCCACCAAATTTATTGGACAGGTGCTAAAGAAAGGCGACTATGTGGTGTATGAATCTACGGTCTATCCAGGTTGTACAGAAGAAGACTGCGTTCCTTTGCTGGAAGAGCTATCCGGGTTAAAAGCAGGATCGGATTTCAAATACGGATATTCCCCGGAAAGGATAAATCCTGGCGATAAAGAACACACCATCACTAAAATCCTAAAAGTGGTTTCAGGATGTGATGAAGAAGCACTGACAACGGTTTCTGAAGTCTATCGTATCATCGTTCAAGCAGGCGTTTATCATGCGGCTTCCGTTAAAGTAGCCGAAGCAGCCAAGATCATTGAAAACACCCAGCGCGACGTAAACATCGCACTGATGAATGAGCTATCCATCATTTTTAATAAGATGGGCATTAACACGTATGATGTATTGGAGGCCGCAGGCACGAAATGGAACTTCATTCGGTTTCAGCCTGGATTAGTCGGAGGTCACTGTATTGGAGTAGATCCTTACTACCTCACCTACAAAGCTCAGGAGATGGGCTACCATGCACAGGTCATCAACAGTGGCCGCTTTGTAAATGATAGCATGGGATTTTACATTGCAAAGCAAACCGTCAAAAAAATAATTGCAGCCGGCAAAGACGTTTCTAAATCCAAGGCCCTGGTTATGGGCGCAACGTTCAAAGAAAACGTAGAAGATATCCGCAATTCAAAAGTAGCGGATGTCGTGAAAGAACTGCAATCCTATGGAGTACAAGTCGACGTGACCGACCCGCGAGCAGATTCGGACGACCTCAAGCACGAGTATGGTTTCGAACTCGTAAAATCACTAAGCAACTCATACGATGCCATTATCATTACTGTCGGTCATCAGGAGTACAAAGAGTTGGATAATGCTTGGCTGAAACGTCATCTAGTTTCCGATGGATTGGTGGTCGACTTAAAAGGTATCTTTAAAAAGAAAACGGACGGATTCACTTACTGGAGCCTTTGATTCATGAACATACTTGTTACCGGCGGTACCGGCTACATTGGCTCTCACACAGCCGTTGAGTTAATCAACAAAGGGCATCATCCCATTTTGATTGACAATCTCTCCAATTCGCACGAGGAGGTTGTAAAATATATTGAACAGATTACAGGCAAGGCGGTTGACTTCTTCAATGTGGACCTTTGCGACCGCACAGCCGTCTTCAACCTTTTAAAGACCTTGCAGGTAGATGCAGTGATTCACTTTGCTGCCTTCAAATCAGTCAGTGAATCTGTTCTAGATCCTCTGAAATACTACCGTAATAATATTGACTCACTCATCAACCTGTTGGATGCGTTGGTCACTCATAAAATAAACCGACTGGTCTTCTCATCATCTTGTACCGTTTATGGAGAAGCAAGTCTCATGCCCGTCCGTGAAACCGACCCATTTGGTCCTGCCTCCTCTCCTTACGGCGCCACCAAACAAATCGGTGAGCAGCTGATAAAAGACGCTACCGCAGCCTATGGACTGAATAGTATTTGCTTGCGCTATTTCAACCCGGCCGGAGCCCATTCTTCAGCGCTTATCGGCGAATATCCATTACAGTCGCCCACAAACCTGGTGCCAGTCATCACGCGTAACGCAATTAAAAAATCAAATAAGTTAACCGTATTCGGCACTGACTACCATACACCCGATGGCACCTGCATCCGCGATTACATCCATGTCGTAGACCTCGCCAAAGCGCACGTATGTGCCATAGAGCGTATGTTCTCTGACAAAGTGCGGAGTATGCATGAGGTATTCAACGTTGGAACTGGAAAAGGACATTCCGTTCTTGATGTTATTCATGCATTTAGACGTTCCACCACCATGGAATTAGAGTATACGATTGGCCCTCGAAGACCTGGCGACATCGAACAAATTTGGGCAGCAACGGGCCTAACAGAGCAAGAATTGAATTGGAAGGCACAATGTTCTTTAGATGAGATCGTTTCAAGTGCCTGGAAATGGGAGCAACAACTACAACAACAGCTTATCAAAAAAGCAGATGCATCGTAAACCCAACAAAATACTAATCACGGGTGGCGCGGGATTCATCGGATCACACGTTGTTCGACGATTTGTAAAAAGTTACCCATCGTGTCAAGTCTTCAACCTTGACAAACTCACGTATGCCGGCAATCTTTCCAATCTTCGCGACTTGGAGGGGAAATCGAATTACCAGTTCATCAAAGGAGATATTGTTGACGCTTCTTTCATTGAGGCTTTATTCGAAAAAGAAAAATTTGATTCGGTCATACATCTGGCTGCAGAATCACACGTAGATCGTAGCATTGAAGCTCCATTGGATTTTGTCATGACGAATGTGATTGGTACCGTTAATCTACTGAATGCAGCACGCAATAGCTGGAAATCAAACGATAGCGACCAACACCTTTTTTACCATGTTTCAACGGATGAAGTATACGGCACATTGGGAAATACTGGACTATTCACTGAAAGCACGGCGTATGATCCACATAGTCCCTACTCTGCCTCCAAAGCAAGTTCGGACCATTTCGTCCGCGCCTATAATGACACATACGGATTGCCCGTTGTAATATCCAACTGCTCCAACAATTACGGTCCTTTTCAGTTTCCAGAGAAATTGATTCCACTAGCCATTCATAACATCAAACACAACCGACCTGTACCGATTTATGGCAAGGGTGAAAACGTGCGCGATTGGCTATACGTTGTTGACCATGCGGCTGCTATTGATCTGATCTTCCACCGTGCGGTTATTGGAAAAACATACAACATCGGCGGACACAACGAATGGAAAAACATTGACCTGATCCATTTACTGTGTAAAATCATGGATCGTCAACTAAAACGAACAGAAGGCACCTCCGCGAAGTTGATTACCTTCGTAAAAGATCGAGCTGGGCACGACTTACGTTATGCCATTGACTCCAGCTTGATTCGGCAAGAATTAAACTGGGAGCCATCGCTACAATTCGAACAAGGACTGGAAGCCACGGTAACATGGTACCTCGAAAATAGCAACTGGCTAGATCAAGTGACTTCAGGAGACTATCTTCATTACTACGAACAACAATACCAACACCGCTAGTGAGCCACCAATTCCATCATCGTGATCTATCCGAACTCCGTTTTCTGATAACGGGAGGCGCAGGTTTCATTGGATCAAATCTGGTTGAATACCTGGTGCGCCATGGAGCCGGAAAAATCCGGATCCTAGACAACCTGTTGACTGGATACCGTTCCAATATAGAACCCTTCCTTTCGTTACCGAATGTTGAATTCATGGAAGCCGACATCCGCGATTACAACACGTGCCTTTCCGCCTGTGAAGGAATCGATTACGTTTCACACCAGGCTGCACTCGGATCCGTACCACGCTCAGTCAAGGATCCGCTTGCCACGCATTCTATCAATGCCACGGGCTTCCTGAATATGTTGACAGCTGCCAAAGAGAAAAGCGTCAAACGATTCGTTTACGCCAGCTCCTCCTCGGTTTATGGTGACCATCCAGTTCTTCCTAAACGAGAGGCTGAAACTGGCAATCCACTTTCCCCTTATGCTGTGAGCAAAAAGACAAATGAACTTTATGCGTCTGTATTCGGAATGACCTATGGCATCGAAGTCATCGGACTTCGTTATTTCAACGTCTTCGGCCCCAACCAATCACCCGACGGACCTTATGCGGCTGTTATTCCACTATTCATGCTGGCAGCGCTACAAAAATCATCGCCATTCATTGATGGAGACGGAGAGCAAACGCGTGATTTCACCTACGTTGAAAATGCCGTGCAGGCAAATATTCGAGCATTCTTCGCTAACCATCCTGAAGCTGTCAACCAAGTATATAACATTGCTGTTGGCGAACGGCTGACCATCAATTCGCTGTACACGATGATTGCCGGACTGGCTGGCTCAGAGGTCGCCTCTACGCATCGCGCAACTCGTGCGGGTGATATTCGCGACTCACTCGCTGACATTTCAAAAGCAGAACGACTTTTGGAATATCACCCAACAGTAAAAGCGAAAGCCGGCCTCGAGAAGACCCTTACATGGTTCATAAAAAATCATCGTTGACCGAATGAATCTGTTGACCTCTTGGCTGCGCAAGAAGCAGGATTTACCCGCGTATCCTGCGGTGGAAGACTTCTCTTCCATTGGCACTGATATTCATTCTCATTTAATCCCCGGAATCGATGATGGATCAGCCACGTTAGAAGACTCACTGATGCTTTTACACGCATTGCAAGACCTTGGGTTCAAAAAAGTCGTGACAACGCCTCACATCATGAGCGATTATTTCAAGAACACACCTGAAATCATCCTCAGTGGACTTGACACCTTACGTTCAGCGGCGGCTAAAGATGGCATCCATTTGGAATTGGAAGCTGCAGCCGAATACTACCTGGATGAATCATTCGCACAAATGGTCAATCGCCAAGAAAAGCTCTTGACTTTTGGAGGCAACTACGTACTATTTGAAATCTCCTATATTAATCCACCGGACAATATTTACAACGTCGTTTTTGATTTGTCTATTCAAGGCTACATTCCTGTATTAGCGCATCCTGAACGTTATCCCTTTTGGTATGGCAAAGATTCTATCTATGAAAAATTAAAAGACATGGGTGTTCTTTTCCAGTTAAACACCAATTCTTTGGTAGGATACTATGGACCTGCAGCCAAGCAATGCGCGGAAAATTTAATCGATCGCAACATGATCGACTTCATTGGTAGCGATATGCACGGCGTCCGCCACCTTGAAGCACTTCGAAAAGTGGTGGATGAAAAGTATTTTCGAAAGTTATCTGCTACAGGAATAAAGAATTCGCTACTGTAAGCTACTGAATTTCACGTGTAAAATTATTGATTAAATGACCGGTGTAGCAGACACGTGCATTCCAATTACTTGCACGAATTCATCAAAAAGATAGGAGGAGTCATGCGGACCTGGTGCTGCTTCGGGATGGTATTGAACACTGCTAGCTGCTCGATTCTTTACGCGAATACCTTCAATGGTACCGTCATTTAAGTTAACGTGTGTCACCTCCACTAAAGTGGAAGCCATGACATCGTCTGACTTTACAGCAAAACCATGGTTTTGCGAGGTAATTTCACAGCGCCCAGAAATGATATTCTTGACCGGGTGGTTAATTCCACGATGGCCATTGAACATCTTGTAGGTTCCAATTCCACAAGCTTCGGCAAGCAGCTGGTGACCTAAGCAGATGCCAAAAACAGGCACTGTGTCTGCAAGTATATCTTTGACCGTTTGAACTGCATCGGACATAGCACCAGGATCTCCAGGTCCATTACTAAGCAGGATACCATCTGGATTCCATTGCTTAATCGCTGCATACGAAGAAGATGCTGGAAACACCTGTAGGTAACAGTCTCGATTAGCTAGGCTTCGAAGAATATTTCGTTTAACACCAAAATCCATAACAGCTACGCGGTACTTGGCTGATGGATTACCAAAAAAATAAGGCTTATTAGTAGTAACTAGCGAAGAAAGCTCTAGCCCTGCCATGGAAGGCACCTGTTTGAGTTCTGATCGTAGTGCATCAAGATCTGTCGTTTCACTCGAGATGATGCAATTCATAGCTCCTTTACTACGAATATGCCGTACGATTGCGCGCGTATCAACATCCGATATGGCAACAATTCCCTGCGATTCGAAATACTGCTGTATGGAAGAATTAGCAGATGAACGGGAATAGGCAACATTAAAAGATCGACAAATAAGTCCTGAGATTTTAATGCTGTCACTTTCCACTTCTTCACCATGAATTCCATAATTACCGATATGGACGTGTGTTGCCACCAACACTTGACGGTAATAGGATGGGTCTGTAAAAATCTCTTGATAACCGGTCATCCCGGTATTGAAACAAAGCTCACCGGTAGTAGTTCCGCGTGCGCCTGCAGCGACACCATGAAAGACGGTACCGTCTTCTAACAATAAAATAGAGGGAGATTTTTCCGAGTTGCGTACTAACATCGGAAGCCAAAGATAACTGGAAATCAGTCCCGAGTGTAAATTGTTGATAACTGTACAAAAGATAACACCTACACACGAAGCATTTTTTTTTGAAAAACCCTGCAACATCCTTCCAATATATCTAAAAAAAGAAGAGGCTATCCTAACAGGACAGCCTCTCAAAATACAATCAAGAAGGGAATATGATTTACTCCTCTGACTTTTTCTTGCGCGTAGCAGCTTTTTTAGGAGCGGCTTCGGTTTTCTTAACAGCTGCCTTTTTCTTTGGCGCTGCTTCAGCTTTAGCAGGCTTTTCAGCGGAATCTTCGGCTGCTTTTTTGCGGGTACCTCCACGACGAGTCGTTTTCTTAGCCGCAGCTGCTGTTTCTTTTCCTTTTCCACCCAACAAGGCGTTAAAATCAACAAGCTCCATCATACACATTTCTGCGTTGTCACCAGCACGGTTACCCAACTTGATGATGCGTGTATAACCACCTGGACGATCGGCTACTTTCGGAGCGATTTCACGGAAGAGTTCGGTTACCGCGGTTTTATTCTGCAGGTAACGGAACACCATACGACGTGAATGCGTGGTGTCGTTTTTAGAACGAGTGATGAGTGGCTCCACGTATACACGTAGCGCTTTTGCTTTCGCCAGCGTGGTGTTGATACGTTTCGCAATAATGAGGGAAGCAGCCATGTTTGAAAGCAAGGCATGACGGTGACTCGTCGTTCTTCCGAGGTGGTTATGTGTACGATTGTGTCGCATAGGTACTGTTGTTTACTGGTCGATTTAATTCGACCCTGGAATTAATTAGTCCTTCTTTCTTTCAAGGTATTTGGAAACGTTCATGCCAAACGTAAGATTCTTGGCACGCACGAGCTCTTCTAACTCGGTCAACGATTTCTTACCGAAGTTGCGGAATTTCAAAAGATCCGACTTGTTGTAGGAAACGAGATCTCCCAATGTTTCTACATCCGCTGCTTTGAGACAGTTAAGCGCACGCACTGAGAGATCAAGATCAACCAGCTTCGTGTTGAGTAACTGACGCATGTGCAGGGTATTCTCATCGAGTTCCTCTGTTGGAGTTTTCTCTTTCGTCTCCAACGTGATCTTCTCGTCAGAGAATAACATGAAGTGATGAATAAGGATTTCAGCAGCTTCTTTCAACGCTTCTTTAGGATGAATGGAACCATCCGTAGCAATTTCCAATACGAGTTTTTCGTAGTCGGTTTTCTGTTCGACGCGGTAGTTCTCTACGGAATATTTAACGTTTCGAATAGGAGTGTAAATAGAATCAACGAAGATGGTACCAATCGGTGCGCTACCCGTCTTATTTTCCTCAGAGGGAACATAGCCACGACCTTTATTGATTTGGATATCCATGGTGATTCGCACGCTAGATTCCATATTACAGATAACCAAGTCAGGATTCAATACTTGGAAAGCGGTAGTGAATTTACTGATGTCTCCGGCCGTAAATTGGCTTTTACCACTAACGGTAACCGTTACCTTTTCAGTCTCGGTACCTTGGATCTGCTGTTTGAATCGGACCTGCTTCAGGTTTAAGATAATCTCGGTGACGTCTTCAACGACACCTTTAATGGTAGAGAATTCATGATCTGCACCAGATAGGCGAACCGAAGTGATTGCGAAACCTTCCAGCGAGGAAAGTAGGATTCGACGCAACGAATTGCCGATGGTAATACCGTAACCAGGTTCAAGCGGACGGAATTCGAAGACTCCGTTGCGGTCGTCACTATTGACCATGATGACCTTGTCCGGTCTTTGAAAGGCGAGAATAGCCATTGTATAGGTTGTTGGTTAGAGATTAATGGTTGGTTGGTCGGAACGGGATCACCCGTCAAAAGCTTACTTAGAGTATAATTCGACGATCAATTGCTCCTTGATATTCTCCGCAATCTGTTCGCGGGTAGGAAGGTTTACAACCTTTCCGCTCATTGACGACTTGTCGAATTCAATCCAGGAGTGCTTGTTAACGTGACCGGTCATCTGAGAGGTAATAATCTCCAATGCCTTTGATTTCTCACGGACAGCTACAACATCACCGGCTTTACACGTATAGGAAGAGATGTTTACCACTTTACCATTAACGGTGATGTGGCGGTGGCCGACTACTTGACGAGCTGCGCGACGTGTTGGAGCAATACCCATACGATACACAACATTATCCAAACGTGCCTCAATCAGCGCCAGGAGATTTTCACCGGTAACGCCCGATTTACGGGACGCTCGGTCGAAAATTTTCGCGAACTGACGCTCAAGGATTCCGTACATCAGTTTTACCTTTTGCTTTTCCATCAGCTGCACTGCATATTCGGATTGCTTTGCACGCTTCTTGGTCAACCCGTGCTGTCCGGGAGGATAATTCTTTTTATCGAGCACTTTATCGGGACCGAAAATCGGTTCACGGAAACGACGTGCGATCTTAGAAGTAGGGCCAGTATATCTTGCCATGTTGGATTAATTTCTTGAGTTGAAGATTGGTAATGAATATGGGTAATCAGACGCGGCGATGTCCTGGAGGACGGCAACCGTTGTGAGGGATCGGAGTAATATCGACGATTTCAGAAACTTCGATACCTGATTGGGTCAGTGTACGAATAGCCGATTCACGGCCGGCACCTGGACCACGTACAAACACCTTTACTTTACGGAGTCCCATGTCGTAAGCGACTTTCGCGCAATCGCCTGCTGCTAATTGTGCAGCATACGGGGTGTTCTTTTTGGATCCTTTGAAACCCATTTTACCCGCTGAACTCCAGGAAATCACTTGTCCGGAATCATTGGTCAGGGAGATGATCACGTTGTTGAAAGTCGAGGTCACAAACGCTTTACCGTATGCTTCCACCTTTACGACTTTTTTCTTGGTCGTCTTACCGGCCTTGTTGGAGGATTGTTGTGTTGCCATGGTGCTCAATTACATTTTAGTTGCCTTCTTCTTGTTGGCGACAGTTTTACGTTTTCCTTTACGCGTACGGCAATTGGTACGGGTGCGCTGACCACGAACCGGCAGACCATTACGGTGACGGATTCCGCGGTAGGAATTAATGTCCACCAATCGCTTGATGTTCAACTGCACTTCGGAACGGAGTGCACCTTCCACTTTTAATTCGTTAATGATCGTACGAATCTTGTTCAGGTGATCGTCATTCCACTCATTCACCTTCGTGTCGAAGCTGATGCCCGCATCATTCAGGATGCGTTCTGCGGTGGAACGGCCGATGCCGTAGATGTACGTGAGGCCAATTACTCCTCGTTTGTTCTTTGGTAAATCAATACCAGCAATACGTGCCATTTATGGTTGGATTATATTGTTTGCAGATGGTGAATATGGATCAATTAACCCTGACGCTGTTTAAAGCGTGGATTCTTCTTATTGATTACGTACAACCGGCCTTTCCGGCGTACGATGATACAGTCTACACTGCGTTTCTTGATGGCGGGTTTAACTTTCATCGTTGGGTTTCAATATGCGCCCCGGTATTCAGGAGCTGATTGGGTTTTATTTGTATCGATAAGTAATTCTTCCTTTGGTCAGGTCATACGGTGACATTTCCACTTTCACTTTGTCGCCAGGCAAGATCTTGATGTAGTGCATTCGCATCTTTCCGGAGATATGCGCAATGATTTCATGCCCGTTCTCCAATTCAACGCGAAACATTGCGTTGGATAAGGATTCGATGACGACACCGTCTTGTTCTATGTTGGCCTGTTTTGCCAATGGTCAGAGCTTTTTAACAATGTTCGTATTCTGTTTCATTGCTTCTTCGACGAACACGAAGGAGCTAAGTATGTCGGCACCGCCTTTGCAAACGGCCACCGTATGTTCGAAGTGCGCTGACGGCTGGCGATCTGCCGTACGCACTGTCCAACCATCCTTTTCATGGACCACCCCTTTCACCCCCATATTAATCATGGGTTCAATCGCGATGACCAGGCCTTCTTTCAGTGTCATTCCACCGCCACGTTTACCGTAGTTGGGAACTTCCGGTTTTTCGTGTAAGTGCCGGCCAATTCCGTGTCCAACTAATTCCCGAACGACGGAATATCCACTGTTTTCGGCATGCTGCTGAATAGCAGCACTGACATCCCCTATTCGATTTCCCGGCACAACCTGTTCGATACCTTTGAACAGACTATCGCGTGTTACGCGAAGCAGGTTCAACGTCTTATCATCCACATCCCCCACCGGAAAGGTGAAGGCGGAATCGCCGTAGAAAGCGTTTTTAAGGACGCCACAATCGACAGAACAAATATCACCATCCTGCAACGCTGTCTTTCCAGGTATTCCATGCACCACCTGAGAATTAACAGAGATGCACAACGAATTTGGAAATCCATTGTAATTCAGGAACGCGGGAATTGCACCATTATCGCGGATAAATTCCTCCGCTACGCGATCTAATTCCAGCGTAGTGATTCCGGGACGGATGACTTTCGCCACCTCAGCCAGGGTCCTTGCAACAAGTAAAGAACTTTCTCTAATCAGTTCAATCTCGTCCTGTGTCTTGTAATAGAGCATGAACAGGTCGGGAACAAACGGATTAGACCGCAGAACCTACAGCCGATGAACGGCCTTTGATTCTACCACTCTTCATTAAGCCGTCATAATGACGCATTAGCAGGTGGCTCTCAATCTGCTGAAGCGTATCTAGTACAACACCCACTAAAATCAAGAGGGAAGTCCCCCCGTAATAACTAGCGAAGTTGTTATTAATATTCACAAGAATGGCAAAGGTCGGAAGTATGGCAATGATTGCCAGGAACACAGCACCTGGAAGGGTGATGCGCGACATAACCTCATCAATGAAATCCGCTGTACTGCGACCAGGCTTCACACCTGGAATAAATCCGTTATTACGCTTCATATCATCAGCCATCTGATTAGGGTTAACCGCAATAGCTGTATAGAAGTAAGTGAACAGAATAATCAAGGATGCGAATACGAAATTATACCAGAAAGAGGTGTAATTGCCAAAGGTGGTAAGAATACCTTGGGTAGCACTAGCGTCCGGAAAGAACTGAGCAATGGTAGCAGGGATGAACATGATTGCCTGCGCAAAAATGATAGGCATTACACCAGAAGCATTCACCTTAAGAGGGATGTACTGACGAACACCGCCGTACTGTTTGTTACCGACAATCTTCTTAGCGAAATTAACAGGAATGCGACGCGTACCTTGTACCAGCAGGATTACAAAAGCGATGACAGCAGCCAATGCGACTAATTCGAGCAAGAGTACAACAAGACCACCGCCTTGATTTACGCGGGAAGCAACTTCATCACGGAATGCTGCCGGGAGGCGGGCAATAATTCCGATCATGATGATCAAGGAAATACCGTTGCCAATACCTTTGTCAGTAATCTTTTCACCCAACCACATCACGAACATTGTTCCGGCCACCAAAATAACGATGGATGTAAACCAAAAAGTAAACGGTGAAACAAGCTCAGGATTGGTGAATGAAATAATAGCACTAGGAACCTGCGAACGAAGATTCACGATATAACCTGGGGCCTGGAAAGCAGTGATGATAACTGTCAACCAACGGGTAATCTGATTGATCTTATTGCGACCGCTTTCTCCTTCTTTCTGTAGCTTTTGAAAATAAGGAATAGCGATGCTTAAGAGCTGTACCACGATAGACGCCGAAATGTATGGCATAATACCGAGGGCGAAAATCGAGGAGTGCGAGAACGCACCTCCGGAGAACATATCAAGCAGACCAAGTACACCGCCAGAAGTCTGCTGACGAAGCTGATCTAACTTCAACGGGTCAACACCCGGAAGCACGATATGGGTTCCAAGTCGATAGATCAATAGAAAGAAGAGCGTATTGAGGATACGGACCCTCAAGTCTTCGATCTTAAAGATATTGCGTATGGTCTGAATCAGGTTCTTCATGCTTCAATGATAGAAGTTGTTCCTCCTTGGGATTCTATGGCAGCTTTTGCCGATGCAGAAAAAGCGTGAGCTTTTACCTCTAGTTTCGATTTAAGTTCGCCTCGTCCAAGAATCTTAACACGATCGTTCTTTGAAGCGATACCATTAGCGACCATTGCTTCGAAATCGATGGACGTAAGTTTTAGTTTATCGGCCAGTGCTTGGAGAGAATCCAAGTTGATACCATGGTATTCTACCCGGAACGGATTCTTGAATCCGAACTTAGGTACGCGACGTTGTAAAGGCATCTGGCCACCCTCAAAACCACGCTTTCGGCTGTAACCGGAGCGAGATTGAGCACCTTTGTGACCACGGGAGGCGGTTCCGCCTTTACCAGATCCAGCACCTCGGCCGAGGCGTTTGTTATCGCGAACTGAGCCAGCAGCTGGCTTAAGTGTTGACAGGTTCATACGTTGAATTCCTTTCTAATCGTTTATTGTTATCAGATTGACTTCACTTCAACCAGGTGCTGCACCTTGTTGATCATTCCTTTCACCTGAGGAGTTATTTCCAACTCCACCGAACGGTGCATTTTCGTAAGCCCAAGGGCCTTCAAGGTCCTCTTCTGGGTCTCCGGGCGGTCAATGCCGCTACGGACCAGGGTGATTTTCATTTTTGCCATGACACTATGCAGTTGTCTCTGTTATCAATTAGCCGTTGAAGACTCTTTCCATTTTAATACTACGATGTTGAGAAACCGTAGCGGGGTCACGCATCTGAGCCAGTGCGTCGATGGTGGCCTTCACCACGTTGTGTGGATTAGAGCTGCCTTTCGACTTAGCCAGTACGTTGTGTATACCGACGCTCTCCAGAACGGCACGCATGGCACCTCCAGCAATTACACCGGTACCGGGAGCTGCCGGCTTCAGGAACACATAGGCTCCACCGAATTTGCCGTGCGCCTCGTGCGGGATGGTGCCTTTCATTACCGGGACTTTCACCAGGTTTTTCTTGGCATCATCAATACCCTTCTGTACAGCATCCGTTACCTCCTTGGCTTTACCAAGACCATGACCGACCACGCCATTCTCATCGCCTACCACGACAATGGCGGCAAAAGTGAAGGCACGACCTCCTTTGGTCACTTTAGTAACACGGTTGACACCGACCAGGCGATCTTTCAATTCGATCTCGCTGGATTTTACGCGCTTTACGTTAGTTTCAGACATGAGTTCTGTTGATTCTGATTAAATTAAAACTGGAGACCGCCTTCACGTGCACCTTCTGCTAACGCCTTGATGCGTCCATGGTACAAATATCCACCTCTATCGAAAACAACCGCTGAGATACCACTCTGTGTTGCTTTGGCTGCCAAAGTTTTACCTACCGCTTTGGCAAGCTCGACCTTCGGTCCCTTGGCACTTTGCATCTCCTTCATACTGGAGGATGCTGCTACCAATGTCACGCCACTGATATCATCAATCAGCTGGGCATAAATCTCCTTATTACTACGGAACACGGAGAGACGTGGACGCTCAGCTGTTCCTTTGATTTTTTTGCGAATGCGGAAACGGATGTTCCTTCTTCTGTTTTCTTTCCTCAGCATGGCTTAATTATTTTTTAGCTGCAGATTTACCCGCTTTACGACGTAATGTTTCTCCGGTGAACTTCACACCTTTTCCTTTGTATGGTTCAGGTGTGCGCAGAGAACGAATCTTAGCTGCTACTGAACCGAGCAATTGCTTATCAGCACTCTCGAGAATGATGGTAGGATTCTGACCCTTCTCTTGTTTGGTAGTAACTTTCACTTCTTCTGGAATTTCGAAGATAAAGTGGTGAGAGTAACCCAATACTAGGTCTAAAAGCTGCCCTTGATTGGAGGCTTTGTAACCAACACCCACCAACTCCTGCTGCGACGTAAAACCTTGCGACACACCAACGATCATATTGTTGATCAAGGAACGGTACAAACCGTGCAGGGCACGATGTTGCTTTCCGTCGGTAGCGCGCTCCACAGTGATAACAGTACCATCGATATTGACAGTAATGCCAGCCACCAATTGTTGCGAAAGTTGTCCTTTAGGACCTTTCACGTGGATCGAGTTATCGGCCATCTTTACTTCCACCTTGGCCGGGATATTAATCGGAAGTTTTCCTATCCGTGACATAGTTCGGACTTTCTTTTAGTATTAATAAACAAAACAGAGAACTTCACCACCCACGTTCTCTTTGCGGGCTTCTTTATCGGTCATCAATCCTTTCGACGTGGAAAGAATCGCGATGCCAAGTCCGTTCAATACACGTGGCATGGATTCCACACCGGCGTATTTACGGAGACCCGGCTTGCTGATGCGCGTAAGATTGCGAATCGCCGGAGCTTTGGTCACCGGATGATACTTCAAAGCAATCTTAATGACGCCTTGCTTCTCATCCTGCTCGAATTTATAGTCGAGAATGTACCCCTTATCCTTGAGGATCTTGGTCATCTCTTTTTTCATGTTAGAAGCCGGGATCTGGACGATACGGTGATTTGCTCTCACGGCGTTTCGTACCCGGGTGATGAAGTCTGCTATAGGATCTGTCATCGTTATAAGTGTTTGTATCAGTTAAATGAATGATCAACGAATTATTACCAGCTGGCTTTGGTCACGCCTGGGATTTTTCCGTCAAGGGCCAGCTTACGGAAAACGTTACGGGAGATGCCAAAGGTGCGCATGTATCCGCGTGGGCGGCCGGTCAATTTGCAGCGATTATGCTGGCGGATCGGAGATGCGTTCTTAGGTAGCTTGTCCAGGGCCAGGTAGTCGCCTGCTTTCTTCAAAGCAGCGCGCTTCTCGGCGTAGCGGGCACCCATACGGGCACGCTTCACTTCCCGGGCTTTCATCGATTCTTTTGCCATGTCTATTGTCGTTGAATAGTTTCTGATTAGTTGGTACGGAATGGGAATCCGAATTCGCGCAGTAGTTCAAGCGCCTCTTCGTCGGTTTTTGCACTGGTGACGAACGTGATATCCATACCCGTGATTTTGTTCACCTTGTCGATGTCAATCTCCGGGAAGATGATTTGCTCGGTTACACCCAGGGTATAGTTACCGTTGCCATCAAATCCTTTTGGATTGATGCCACGGAAATCACGAATACGAGGCAGAGCAACCGAAATCAAACGATCCAGAAATTCATACATCTTCACATCGCGCAACGTGACACGTGCACCGATGTTTACACCTACACGAAGTTTGAAGTTAGCGATATCCTTCCGTGACTTGGTAGGTACTGCCTTCTGACCCGTGATAGTTGTCATCTCGGTCAGGGCATATTCCACCAGCTTCTTGTCGCTGACAGCGTCCCCTACTCCGTGGTTCACGCTGATTTTCAACAGACGAGGAACCTGCATGGAGCTCTTATAATTGAACTTTTTTTGAAGTGCCGGAACGACTTCGTTGCGGTACTTGTCTTTAAGGCGTGGAGTGTATGACATTACTTGATGGCCTCCCCTGATTTTTTAGAATAACGTACTAATTTGCCATTCTCTAGACGACGACCAACACGGGTTGCATTCCCTTTACCATCAACCACCATCACGTTGGAGATGTGGATGGAAGCTTCTTGCTTCACAATACCGCCTTGGGTATTTTTTGCATTGGGCTTGGTATGCTTACTGACCATGTTGACGCCTTCTACGAGGACACGGCGTTCTTTTACGAGTACTTCAAGTACACGTCCTTGCGCTCCTTTGGAATCTCCAGATACGACCTTTACGGTGTCTCCTTTACGGACATTCAGCTTGGGCTGGCTATTGGTTTTTCTTTCCATCGCTTCGGTTCTCTTTACGATTAATGATTAGAGCACTTCTGGTGCTAGGGAAACGATCTTCATGAACTGCTTATCGCGAAGCTCGCGGGCTACCGGTCCGAAAATACGCGTACCGCGCAATTCGTCTGTCGCCGTCAGCAATACGACTGCATTGTCATCGAAACGGATGTAAGAGCCATCCGAACGTTTCAGTTCTTTTCTGGTACGTACGACCACCGCTTTGGAGACCGTTCCTTTTTTCACGTTTCCGGAAGGAAGTGCATGCTTCACCGTGACGACAATCTTGTCACCCACGGATGCATAGCGCTTCTTAGTGCCGCCCAGCACACGAATACAAAGGACTTCCTTCGCTCCGCTGTTATCGGCTACTGTACATCTGGATTCCTGCTGGATCATGATTCTGTTTTTTTATCGGTTCTAATGACCGGACTAACCGGCAATTTTGATTACTTGGCGCGCTCGATAATCTGCGTCAAACGCCAGTTTTTGTTCTTACTTAATGGACGAGTCTCTGAAATCAGGACCAGGTCACCCACTTTCGAATCGTTATTCTCGTCGTGAGCCATGAACTTGGTCGTCTTCTTAATGAACTTTCCGTAGATCGGGTGCTTCACTTTACGTTCCACGGACACGACGATACTTTTGTTCATCTTGTTACTGACCACAACGCCAGTACGCTCTTTGCGCAGGCCGCGTTTCTCTGTGTTTTTCTGTTCCATTGTAGGATGGTACGGTTATTAGGAATTCGTTAAGGCTTCTTTTTTGCGCTTCGTCAACTCCGTCTGGATACGGGCAATACCACGGCGCTTATCTCTCATCTTCATTGGATTGTCCATTGGAGAAATCGTGTGATTCATTTTCATCTTGACATACTGATCACGTTCTTCGTTCAGACGAAGTGAAAGCTCTTCAGTTGTCAATTCTTTGATGTCCTCTTTTTTCATGACGCTAAGGGTGTTGGGCTAACTGCTTTCGCAAATCAGCTGGCTGAATAATCGCGACGAATAATAAATTTCGTGTTGACGGATAATTTTTGTGCAGCAAGTCGGAGCGCTTCACGTGCGGTTGCTTCGGATACACCTTCCGCTTCGAAGATGATGGTACCAGGCTTGATAACTGCGACCCAAAATTCCGGGTTACCCTTTCCTTTACCCATACGTACTTCTGCTGGCTTACGGGTAATTGGTTTGTCGGGGAATACGCGGCACCATACCTGTCCTTCACGCTTCATGTAACGGGTCAACGCTACGCGGGCTGCTTCGATCTGCTTGGAGGGAATCCAAGCGGTCTCCAACGACTTGATACCGAATGATCCGAAGGAAAGTGAGTAACCACGGGTGGCTGCTCCTTTCGGAACCATTTTATGCTGTTTGCGAAACTTTGTCTTTTTCGGCTGTAACATGATGAATACTCTTCTTTAGGATATTGAATCGGATAAGTTCCGTCGATTAGTCTCTTTTCTTTCCGCTACGACCGGCTCCTGCGCCAGAACCGCCGCGGTTTCCACCGCGTCCACCGCGATCTCCGCCACGTCCACCGCGATCTCCACGGTCTCCGCGGTCACGACCAGAGGACGCCATTCCTTTTGATGAAGTGGAAGGTGTTGCACCACCAATGTTCGGAGAAAGGTCACGTTTACCATAAACTTCCCCTTTACAAATCCACACTTTGCAACCGATTTTTCCATAAGAGGTTTGTGCCTCTGCCATGGCGAAATCGATGTCTGCACGGAACGTGTGTAATGGAATACGTCCGTCTTTGTATTGCTCAGTGCGAGCGATTTCCGCACCACCCAAACGTCCTGCCACCATCACGCGGATACCTTCAGCACCCATACGCATCGTAGAAGCGATGGACATTTTCGCTGCGCGACGAAATGAAATACGCGCTTCAATCTGACGGCAGATGCCATCGGCGACTAGCTGCGCATCCAATTCTGGACGTTTGATCTCGTAAATGTTGATCTGAACATCCTTTTTGGTGAGCTTCTTCAACTCTTCTTTCAATTTATCAACTTCCTGTCCGCCTTTTCCGATGACGATTCCCGGACGTGCCGTATGAACCGTTACTGTAATGAGTTTCAGGGTACGCTCGATAACCACTTTGGCAACGCCGCCTTTTGCAAGACGTGCAATCAAGTATTTGCGGATTTTCTCATCTTCCACCAGTTTATCAGCGTATTTTTTTCCGCCATACCAGTTGGAGTCCCATCCACGGATGATACCAAGTCGATTACCGATCGGGTGTGCTTTTTGTCCCATTGCTATCTGTTAAATTGGGTAGTTCTTTTTTGTTGAATTATTCTGCACTCTCTGCTTTACCTTCATTTCCTGCTGGAATCGCATCCAAAATAATCGTAACGTGGTTGGAACGCTTACGGATACGATATCCACGGCCTTGAGGAGCCGGACGAAGACGCTTAAGCATGCGCGCACTGTCGACGTTGATGGTCTTCACGAACACTTTACCTTCGTCGATCTTATCGCCGGTCTTCGCTTCCCAATTGGTAATCGCAGACTGCAACAGTTTCTCCAAACGCTCAGCAGGTGCCTTTGCGTTGTAACGCAGGATGTTCATCGCCTGCATTACTTCTTTACCGCGGATTAGGTCGGCGACGATACGCATCTTACGCGGTGACGTTGGAACGTTCACCATGCGCGCGATGGCTGTAGTCTTCATGATCTCTTTGCGCTTTTCAGCACTTTCACGTTTTCTGAGTCCCATGACGGATCTTTCGTTTTAGTCGTTAATTAGGCGTTCTTGTTACCACTGTGACCACGGAAGGTGCGGGTCGGTGCAAATTCTCCAAGCTTATGTCCTACCATATTCTCAGTGACATATACTGGAATGAACTTGTTTCCATTGTGCACCGCGAAGGTATGACCAACGAACTCCGGAGAGATCATGGATGCACGGGACCAGGTCTTGATGACCGTCTTCTTCTTCGAATCATTCATCTTGTTGACTTTTGCATCAAGATAGTGAGCGATATATGGACCTTTTTTAAGTGAACGAGCCATTGTTGTTGTTATTTCTTTCGATTACCGGCACCTCTCGGCTATGCTGCCATCAGCGACCGGAATTCAGTTTTATTTCTTTCTTCCTTCAATGATGTATTTGTTGGTCGGATGGTTCTTGCGACGAGTCTTACGACCTTTAGTGTACAAGCCCTTACGTGAACGTGGATGTCCTCCTGATGCACGTCCTTCACCTCCACCCATCGGGTGATCAACCGGGTTCATAGCTACACCACGTGTACGAGGACGACGTCCTACCCAACGGGATGCTCCAGCTTTACCAAGTGAAATCTTATTGTGATCAGGATTAGAAACCGTACCAATGGTAGCCATACAACTACTCAACACCTTGCGGGTCTCTCCGGATGGCATCTTCAAAATAGCGTAATCACCATCACGAGCTGCCAGTTGTGCGTAAGTTCCAGCACTACGTGCCATCACCGCACCCTGACCAGGACGCAATTCAATGTTATGAATAAGCGTACCTAACGGAATGTCACGCATGAAGAGCGCATTTCCAATTTCGGGAGTAGCATTTGAACCGGAAAATATTTTTTGTCCGACTTTCAATCCCGTAGGAGCTACGATGTAACGCTTGTCACCATCTTTGAAATGGACAAGAGCAATACGTGCCGAACGGTTCGGATCATATTCAATAGTCTTAACCGTTCCCTCTACGCCATGATTGGATCGCTTGAAGTCGATGATACGATACATTTTGCGGTGTCCACCACCAATGTAACGCATCGTCATCTTTCCGTCGGCGTTACGGCCACCGGAACGCTTCTTACGTACCAACAAACTCTGCTCGGGTTTTCCCGCCGTCAGGTCGTCGTAGTTGTCCACCAGCATATGTCGCTGGCTGGGAGTCATCGGGCGAAGTTTCTTAACTGCCATAATTCAATTTCCTCCTAATTAGATGTTGCTATAGAAATCGATAGTGTCACCCTTCTTCAGCGTGACAACCGCTTTCTTGTAAGTTCCTGTACTACCGGAAACAAATCCAGTCTTGGTATAACGCGTCTTACGCTTACTAGCTACGATGAGCGTGTTAACACTATCGACCGTCACGTTATACATTTTTTCTACGGCCTTTTTGATCTGAACCTTGTTGGCATTCTGATCAACGATGAATCCATACTGACCCAGCTTTTCGCTGGTCTTGGTCATCTTTTCTGTAATTAAGGGTTTCTTCAGGACGCTCATGATAAGAATCGATTTTCAAGTGCTGCAACTGAACCTTCAACAATCACCAGGTGGTGAGCATTCAAGATATCGTAGGTATTCAACTCAGAAGCGGTTGTTACCTTGTTACGCTGCACATTGCGTGAAGACAAATAAATGTTTTGGTCGTGAGCCGGCAGGACCACCAATGCTTTCTTACTGTCAAGATTGAGATTCTTCAACAGATCCACATAATTTTTGGTCTTAGGCTGATCGAAATTGAAGTTCTCCAGTACCGTGATATTCTTGTCCTTCGCCTTATAAGTAAGGGCAGACATGCAGGCCAGGTGCTTCAATTTGCGATTCAACTTGAAAGAATAGTCGCGCGGACGAGGACCAAATACACGTCCACCACCAACGAACAACGGTGATTTCATTGAACCAGCACGAGCACCACCGGTACCCTTTTGACGCTTCAACTTCTTTGTTGTGCGATTGATTTCTGCACGTTCCTTAGACTTGTGAGTTCCTTGGCGCTGATTGGCCAAGTACTGCTTCACGTCAAGGTAGATCGCATGATCATTCGGTTCAATACCGAAGATCTTGTCGCTTAGCTTCACTTTCTTGCCGGTCTCTTTACCGGAAATGTTCAGAATGTTTGCTTCCATGATCTTACTTCTCCACGATTACATATGAACCATTGTGACCTGGCAACGCACCCTTAATAAGGATGAGATTTTGCTCAGCCATCACTTTTACCACTTCGAGGTTTTGAATCTTTACTCGATCAACTCCCATATGACCGGCGGTACGCTGACCACGCCATACACGAGAAGGATACGAAGAAGCACCACGAGAGCCCGGAGCACGGAGACGATTGTGCTGACCGTGAGTCTGCATACCGACACCTTTAAATCCGTGACGTTTCACGACACCCTGGAAACCACGGCCCTTTGAAGTTCCGATGACATCCACGATATCTCCTTCAATAAAAAGATCCGCTTTGATTTCACTGCCCAAAGCAGGCAACTCAGGAAAATAACGGAACTCAATCAGCTTACGCTTTGGAGTAGTACCTGTCTTCTTGAAGTGACCGGCCGCAGCCTTGGTCGTGTGTTTTTCTTTTTTATCGGAGAATGCCAGCTGAACGGCATTATAGCCGTCGGTCGCGGTGGTCTTTACTTGCGTAACGACACACGGACCTGCCTCGATCACGGTGCACGGGATATACTTCCCGTCAGCCCCGAAGATGCTGGTCATTCCGATTTTCTTTCCGATAATTCCTGACATTGTTTTTTTGTTGCGCCATTGGTTGGCAAGGTGCCAACATAGCAGGTTATATACCTAGATAATGATTATGATGCTTTAATCTCGACTTCTACTCCACTTGGTAATTCAAGTTTCATTAACGCATCAACTGTCTTTGCAGTAGAATTGTAAATGTCGAGCAGGCGCTTGTACGAACAGAGTTGAAACTGCTCACGAGCCTTTTTGTTGACGTGTGGTGAACGAAGTACTGTGAAAATCTTTTTGTCAGTAGGCAACGGAATTGGTCCGTTTACTACCGCACCGGTGATCTTCACCGTCTTGACGATCTTCTCGGCTGATTTGTCAACCAAGTTATGATCGTATGACTTCAATTTAATGCGAATGCGCTGAGACATTTGAAAGAACGATTATTGTGTGAGAAGATTTATTAGTCAATATTACCTTTTGATTTGCCTTTTGATTTGGCAATTACTTCATCCGCCAAGTTACGAGGGCAATCTGAGTAGTGGGAGAACTCCATCGTAGATGTGGCGCGACCAGAGGTAATGGTACGTAACTGGGTTACATATCCAAACATTTCGGAGAGCGGAACTTTCGCTTTTACAATTTGAGCACCACCTCTGGAATCCATTCCTTCTACCTGTCCACGGCGGCGGTTTAAGTCACCAACCACATCACCCATGTTCTGCTCGGGAGTAATTACCTCCAGCTTCATGATAGGTTCCAACAGAACTGGCTTACACTTAGGCAATGCTTCACGGAAGGCAGTACGAGCGCAGATCTCGAACGACAATGAATCAGAGTCAACGTTGTGGTACGAACCATCAATCAGACGAATCTTAAGTGCCTGCAATGGATATCCCGCTAAAACACCATTGGACATTGCAGAGCGGAAGCCCTTTTCGACCGCAGGAATGAATTCACGAGGAATATTTCCACCGGTGATTTCATTCACAAATTGTAAGCCTGCATTCTTATCTGTGACTTCGAAATCAGCATCAACTGTCGAAGCAACAATCTTGATATCAGCAAATTTACCACGACCACCCGTCTGCTTCTTGTAGACCTCACGATGCTCGATAGTACCGTTGATTGCTTCTTTATAATTCACCTGGGGAGCACCCTGGTTTACTTCCACTTTAAACTCACGCTTGAGTCGGTCGATGATAATCTCAAGGTGCAACTCACCCATACCGGAAATAATGGTCTGGCCAGTTTCCTCATCGGATTTAACACGGAAGGTAGGATCCTCCTCGGCTAATTTTCCAAGTCCAACACCCAGCTTATCCTGATCCGCTTGTGTCTTAGCCTCGATGGCCAATCCGATTACAGGCTCAGGGAAATTCATTGCCTCCAGAACGATCGGTGAATTTTCAGCACACAGCGTATCGCCGGTCTTGATGTCTTTGAAACCTACGGCAGCACCGATATCACCCGCTTCGATGAACGGAACCTGGTTCTGCTTGTTGGCATGCATCTGGAAGATACGTGAGATACGCTCTTTATTGCCGGAACGAGTATTCAATACATAAGAACCCTCGTCCAATCGACCGGCATAGCAGCGGAAATAAGCAAGACGACCTACGAAAGGATCAGTAGCAATCTTAAATGCCAACGCGGTGAATGGCTCTTTAGCATCTGGCTTACGTGTCACTTCTTCACCTGTATCAGGGTTAGTGCCTTTGATGTTCTCTTTATCAAGAGGCGAAGGCATCAACTCCATCACAAGATCGAGCATGGTTTGTACACCTTTGTTCTTGAACGAAGATCCACAAACCATTGGAACCACCTTGTTGGCGATACATGCCTTACGAAGTGCATCGAAAATCTCCTTCTCAGAAATCGAATTAGGATCCTCGAAATATTTTTCCATCAACTTGTCATCAAACTCAGCGATGGCTTCAAGCAATTTTTCACGCCATTCTTTTACCTCTTCCACCATTTCGGCTGGAATTGGAACTTCGGTAAAGGTCATGCCCTTATCGTGTTCATTCCAAACGATTCCGCGGTTATTGATAAGGTCTACCACCCCTTTGAAATCGTCTTCAGCACCAATCGGCAACTGCAATGGCAATGGATTACCACCAAGTACCTCACGCACCTGCTTAACAACATTTAAAAAGTCTGCACCTGCACGGTCCATCTTATTAACGAAGCCGATACGGGTAACATTGTAATTATTCGCGAGGCGCCAGTTGGTTTCAGACTGCGGCTCAACTCCATCTACAGCAGAAAAAAGGAATACCAACCCATCCAGAATGCGAAGGGAACGGTTAACCTCCACGGTGAAATCCACGTGGCCAGGAGTATCAATAATATTCAATTTGTATTTCTCGCCACGGTAGTTCCAAAAGCACGTGGTTGCTGCAGAAGTGATCGTGATACCACGCTCTTGCTCCTGAGCCATCCAATCCATGGTGGCAGCGCCGTCGTGCACTTCTCCAATTTTGTGCACTACGCCAGTATAGTATAAAATTCGCTCGGTCGTGGTCGTCTTGCCCGCGTCGATGTGAGCGGCGATACCGATGTTGCGAGTATTTTTGAGTTCTTTGCTCATTTGATTAGTTATCCGTTAATCCTAACGATAGTTATTTCTTTATTCGCGATAACCAGACACTTTGAACAGACGATCACCGGAGTGATTCGCTGGACCTGTTCAGTTATCCAGTAGATGCTTGCTCGTTACTGCGGCAAGACAGGGGGTTATCCCGTAAAAGAAAGAACTACCTACTCTTTATTGTGACCGCACACCGAAGTGGCACGGGTACTCTTATTGTTCATTATGCACGGAAGTGCGAGAAGGCTTTATTCGCCTCAGCCATACGGTGAGTGTCCTCCTTCTTCTTCACAGCTGCACCTTCACCTTTAGCAGCAGCGATGATTTCACCTGCCAAACGATCAGCCATCGTCTTTTCATTGCGACCACGTGAATAAGAAATCATCCACTTAATCGTCAAACTAATGCGGCGATCCGGGCGAATTTCACTAGGAATCTGGAACGTAGCACCACCAACGCGGCGGCTTTTTACTTCTACGGTCGGCATTACGTTTGTCATTGCCTTTTTCCAGGTATCAAGACCATTTTCCTTCGTCTTCTCTTCAACACGATTCAATGCATCGTAGAAGATCGTATATGCAGTATTCTTTCTACCAGAATACATCATCATGTTCACAAAACGAGTTACTAACGTATCGTTGAACTTAGGATCAGGAAGGAGAATGCGCTTTTTAGGTTTAGTCTTACGCATGGAATTCGGCGGATATAATGTAGTTTAATCTATTTACTTTTATTTCTTCTTTGCAGGTGCTGGAGCTCCCGGCTTAGGACGCTTCGCACCATACTTGGAACGCTGTTGCTTGCGACCATCTACACCAGCGGTATCTAACGAACCGCGAACGATGTGGTAACGAACACCCGGAAGATCTTTCACACGACCACCACGGATCAACACGATGGAGTGCTCCTGAAGATTATGACCTTCACCCGGAATATAGGCCGTAACCTCAAACTTGTTGGTCAAACGGACACGAGCCACTTTGCGCATCGCCGAATTAGGCTTCTTTGGAGTGGTCGTATATACGCGCGTGCAAACTCCACGACGCTGCGGACAAGACGCCAACGCTGGCGATTTGCTCTTGTCAATCAGTTTTTCGCGTCCTTTCCGGACTAACTGTGAAATTGTTGGCATTCAGAGTGATTCTTTCGAGTTAATCTTCAATCAATTAGGCGTTTTTCGCCTTATTTTAGGGAACGCAAAGGTACACCTTCTTATTAATTTACCAAATCCTGTGAATAATTTATTTTAAACAGAAAATGTCGATTTGTCTTAAAAGGCTGTTTTTTTGCCCAAATTTGAATCTACCATCAGTACATACCATTAACCATTTGATTACCAGTTAGAAAAAATAAGCCAGGAATTCCTGGCTTACATAATCGCACAATTGATTTTCAATGATTTATGCTACGCGAAGTCGGTTCACATTGGAATTTTCAAACTTCTCAACCGCATAGGCCAACGATAAGTGGAACTCCTTTAACTGCTTTCCCGATGGAATCTCGTACATCGCATCCAATAATATCGCCTCACAAATAGACCTTAAACCACGCGCTCCTAGTTTGAAATCAAATGCCTTGTCCACAATGAAGTCCAATACCGGTTTTTCTACGTTCAAGGTCACGCCTTCTAACTCAAACAGTTTTTCATATTGCTTCATTAACGCATTCTTGGGCTCCGTAAGAATAGATCGCAGCGTAGACTTGTCCAATGGATTCAAATGGGTCAACACTGGCAAGCGACCAATTAATTCTGGAATTAACCCGAACGATTTCATATCGGCAGGACTTATATACTGAAGGTAGTTTGATTTGTCAATAGAGTCCTGCTCCTTGCCTGAATGATATCCGATGGCATGCGTCTCCAACCGACGCGCTATCTTTTTATCGATGCCATCAAATGCCCCTCCACAAATGAAGAGGATATTCGTCGTATCCAAGGTGATCATCTTTTGCTCAGGATGCTTGCGACCACCTTGCGGGGGTACATTCACGGTAGAACCTTCCAACAATTTCAACAACGCTTGTTGAACGCCTTCGCCACTAACATCTCTTGTGATGGATGGATTATCTCCCTTTCTTGCGATCTTATCGATTTCGTCAATATATACCACTCCACGCTCAGCTGCTGCTACATCATAGTCAGCCGCTTGCAGCAATCGAGTCAGTATGCTTTCCACATCCTCACCTACGTATCCTGCCTCCGTCAATACGGTTGCATCGGCAATACAGAAGGGCACATTCAACATCTTAGCAATGGTGCGCGCCAATAATGTCTTGCCCGTTCCAGTCTCTCCTACCAACAAGATATTTGATTTCTCTATCTCCACCTCATCCTGCTTTTTAATCCTGCTGGAAATTCGCTTGTAATGATTGTATACAGCAACTGCCAAAACTTTCTTGGCTTCATCTTGACCAATTACATACTGATCAAGAAATTTTTTGATTTCGACGGGCTTCAACAGTGTAAGATGACTGTTGATGTTGTTTTTCAAGCGCGTATTCATCTCATCACTCAAGATTCCTTGAGCCTGCTGAATACACTGGTCACAAATATGCCCTGTGATACCTGCAATCAATACATAGGTCTCACTTTTATCACGCCCACAGAACGAACACTTAATGTCCTTTTGATTCTTCATGAATTACTTTTCTATTCAATAATGATGGCAAGCTACAGCTTTAAAGCCCAAAAGTCACGCTTTTTTGGCAAACAAATATCCCAAAAAACTTTACCAGAGTCTATTTTTAAATCAAAAAGCAAGCATCCGGCCTAAAATGTTACTTTTTAAGCCGGATGCTTGCAGAAATATGGGCACTAAGAATTTACTTCTTCCGGGTCAAGACCTCATCGATCATCCCGTAAGATTTAGCTTCCTCAGCAGTCATCCAATAGTCGCGGTCTGAATCTTTCCAAACCTTTTCATACTCCTGGTTACTGTGACTGGCAATAATCTCGTACAGCTCTTTCTTTAGCTTTTGAATCTCCCGAGCTGTAATTTCAATATCTGATGCTTGTCCTTCTGCACCCCCGAGTGGCTGGTGAATCATGATGCGGGAATGCTTTAATGCTGCACGTTTTCCTTTCTCACCAGCGCACATCAGTACAGCAGCCATGGATGCTGCCATGCCGGTACAAATCGTAGCGATGCTTGGCTGAACGAACTGCATGGTATCGTAAATTCCGAGGCCTGCATAGACCGATCCACCCGGACTGTTCATGTAAATCTGAATGTCTTTTTTGGCATCTACAGACTCTAGAAATAATAATTGCGCTTGAATGATATTTGAGACATAATCATTAATTCCGACACCCAGGAAAATGATTCTATCCATCATCAACCTCGAAAACACGTCCATCGTTGCGATGTTAAGCTGGCGCTCTTCGATAATCGTTGGCGAAATGTAATCGTTACGTACAGCCGACATAAAACTGTCGACAGACAAACTGCTGATTCCGCGGTGCTTCACTGCATACCTGCGGAACTCGTCGGTAAAATTCATAGTTCGATGGTTATAAGGACATCTTGTCCTGATTTATCGAACAAAAATAATCGGAGAATGTAACTTAAATGCTGACAGAGAGCATACTTTTCAACAGGAAACGCTAAGAAGTGACGTAAATCCTACCGATACAACGAGAATAGTCTAATTGCTTCAAAATATCCCTCAACTAGAACTCAACAGGCAAATAAACCCGTCGATGTCACCGATTAATGATGGTGCTCCAACTCATGAGCCGTCTTTTCATTCAAACGGGCAACGAATTCGTCGTATGGCATCTCCGTAATATCCAACTTTACGGTCTTCTTTAAATAATCGAAAACCTTAGCTTCACGAATAGTACGTTCAAAACGCTCGTAGTTGCCTTCTTGAGTCAAATAACGGTTGGACATTTCCTCCACCTTTGCTTCGTCCATGTCATATACGCCATATTGCGCAAACTGCTGACGCATCATTCCACGTGAAGCTTCACGAATTTCCTCTTCCTCTAAGGTGATATTCTGCTCAGCTGCCACATGACCCATGATCAAATTCCAACGTAAATCTTCGGCCATGTGATAATACTGATGATCGAACTCCTGTTCCTCCATCGGCTTGTCCTGATTCGCCTTCACCATGCGCTTTAGAAAATCGTCCGGCAGAGGGATGTTGGTAGATTCAAGGATGGCATTACGTAGGTCTTTTTTCAACTTACGATCACTTTCACGTTCGAAGTATGAAGCAATTCCTTCTTTTACTTTCCCGCGAAATTCCTCTTCGCTAGATACGGAGCCAGCTTCGTATAATTTATCAAATAGCTCTTGATTCAATTCAGCCTTTTCAATATGACTGATGGTCATGACTGTAAAACGGTAATTTGAATGCAATGCCGCATTCGACTTGTCGATCTTTAGCATCGCAGCCACTTCGGTCTCGTTACGAATCGCTTCCATCGGATTATAATCAACGACAGCTTCTTTCTTCAAACCGACAAACTTCTTACGGTCTTTAGCTTCAGGCATGCGATCAATCGCCAACGTGGTAGTCGTCTTCACGCCACCTTCCTTCAGCTGCCCATCTGCATCCAACTCGTTGAATTCGCCATACAGGATACAATTCTCTTCAGCAGTCTCCGGATTTGAGAACTTTCCATATCGACGACGAACATCATTGACATCCTCCTCAATCATCTTCGCGTCAATCTTTACCAAGAAATAAGGTGTCTTGGATTTAGGCAATTGAAACTCAATTTTAGGTGCTAGACCAATCTCGTACAAGAATTCAAAATCACGCCCGTCTTCCAACACCATTTCATGCTCCCCTACTGTTGGAAGTGGCGAGCCGATTATTTCGATCTTATTGTCAAAAATATATTGGCCTAAATTCTCAGAGACTAGTTTATTGAGCTCTTCCAGCATGACCGATGGACCATACATTTTCCGAATCATTCCAACAGGAACATGCCCAGGACGAAAGCCGGGGACGTTGGCAGTTTTCGCGTATTTTTTGATGACTTCATTGATCCGCGGCTGGTAATCAGCAGGCTGGAGTTCGATCTTGATGATCGCTGTCAAATCGTCATTTTGGTGCTTACTGATATTCATGCTCAATGAAATTAACGGGCATTCAGCCTTGGGCTGATACTTCGAATAAGTGCGGTCGAAGGGACTCGAACCCCCACGGATTGCTCCACCAGATCCTAAGTCTGGCGCGGCTGCCAATTACGCCACGACCGCAATTCCCCAAAAAGGGAGTGCAAAGGTACAGCATAGAAACGAGGGAAAAAAGTCAAAAATCATTTTTAACTACTATTTGATGACGAAACCTGGCCGAATCAAGGTCAATTCGCAACTTGCGACGCTTGATCAATAGGGAATGGTATTCTCATTTTGCTAGACTACCTTTGTGGCGAAAGCAACAATCACCATGTATACCATCGATCCGAAAAAAATCAAAACTGGCGAATTCCACAGTTACATGCTTTCATCGATTGCTCCGCGTCCAATCGCATTTGCAAGCACGGTCGATAAAGACGGCCAACCGAATCTTTCGCCATATAGTTTCTTTAATGCGTTTGGAAGCCGACCTCCTATTTTGGTTTTCTCTCCAGCAAGACGCGTACGAGACAATTCGATCAAGCATACGCTGGAGAATATCTACGAAACCATGGAAGTGGTCATCAACGTGGTGAATTATTCAATGGTGCAACAGATGTCTCTCTCCTCCTCCGAATACCCAAAAGGTGTGAATGAGTTCATTAAGTCTGGTTTCACTCCTATCCCCTCTGAAAAGGTAAAGCCATTCCGCGTAAAAGAATCGCCGGTGCAATTGGAATGCAAGGTGCTGCAAATCATCGAAACCGGCCAGGAAGGTGGCGCAGCCAATTTGATTATTTGCGAAATACTGTTGATGCACATCAACGAATCAGTCCTAAATGAGTCTAATAAAATTGACCCTGACAAAATTGATCTAGTGGCTCGTATGGGCGGCGACTGGTATTGCAGAGCTTCTGGAGCTGCGCTTTTTGAAGTTGCCAAACCATTGTCCACCCTGGGCATTGGCGTTGACCGCCTGCCCGATTCCATACGACTGAGTACTATCCTAACCGGAAACAATCTCGGGCAATTAGGAAACGTTGAAAAGCTTCCCACCAACGATGAAGTGATCGAAACCATGAACAAGGATTTCATGAAAGATCTTAAACAACGCTTCGGCAATGATCCAGCGCATTTCAAAATCAAATTGCATGAACTTGCCAGAGCACTGCTTGAAAAGAACGATGCGGAGACCGCTTGGAAAGTATTACTATGTAGTGTCCATTGAATCTTGACGGTTCAACGCAAGATCCTGCAACGTCTGAAGTATCGCTTTGTGTGAGGAATACAATTCGCGATAAATATTCATAAGCGTAGACGCCTCGTATTCCTTGATGGCGTGATTATGCAAAAGCGTCAATGCATGTTCAATCCTTCGTTGTTGGCCAGAACGGTTTGCTTCCAACTCTCCTTCTTTTGTTACGTGGGACCCTTCATCAATCAA
>CANIAS010000003.1 GCA_947465495.1 Candidatus Pollutiaquabacter sp.
AAGCAGCCGTCGATGAACTATAAAATCCAGCATTGGGATAGTCAACGACATTGATATAATTGGTGTAGGTTGTCGTATTCGTATTTCCTGTGGCATCACTCACGGCCAGCGTGACCGTATATTGACCAGGAGAAGTATACGTGTTGGAGGGATTGGGCAAGGTCGAACTATTGCCATTGCCAAAGGTCCAGTAATAGGTTGTCGCGCCGGTGGAGGTGCTGGTGAATGTCACCGCGAAGGGTGCGCAACCACTTGTTTGATCGGCAGTGAAGGAGGCAGTAGGTGTACCGTATCCCTTTACAACTCCGAACAGCAAGACGATGTTCAGTACTAAAAGTTTTGCATTTCTCATCCCCCGATGGTTTTTGCATTATTAATAAAAAGGCTATAAAAGCCAAAGGCACTCGGCCAAAAGAGGGTACAGGTTATTTAACCTGTACCATCCGGTCACTCTTGTCCATGAACAATGGACTTGTATTTGGTGAGGAAACAGCGCTTGGTGGAGCTTGTGCTACCAGGCTTCCTTGGTCATTGATCTGCTTGATGCGATATTGGGTGGTTCCATTAATTGGCTTACTGTCAACCCAACTATAGAGTAATTCCAGTGAGGACCCGATTCCTTCTTTAAGTCCAACGGGCTCATATTCTACTCCGTCGACCGATCGCTCAATTACATAGATGCAATCAGCGGAGTTAGCCTTGACTACCCAGTTCAGATAAACCTTACCAGCATTAAATACCGCTGTTTGCTTCGCAAATTCGAGTTGGCCAGGATCATTTACTGCTTTTCCTGGAGTTTGTGCGAAAGCACTGAACGAAGCGAATACTAGAATGTAAAGAAGTACCAGCTCGAGTGCATAGACGAAAAAACTATTCTTTTTAGCTTTTTCGCGGATAGCGAGCATTGTTCCATTGTTTTGAGCAATTGCTGCTGACTTGTTGAATAACGTTTTCATTGGATGAAGTTTTGTATATGGCAATATATACTTGGGGGTACCCCTACAGTTCCTGTAATAAATGTCATTGCTTACAGGTGTAAGGTTTTCATGATTTTGCACATCAATTTAATCCCCCAAAGGATCTCCAAGCCTTTCAAACAGCATTTTTCAATTTTTTTCGCATTTATTACACTTGCAAGCATTCGACCCCTATTTTATCCCGTTTTTTGTTCGTCGCTGTATCCATTCCTTTTTTCGAGTCGTTAAAGACCTCAGAAAACAATCACCACATAATCTTTAGGATCATGGATACGCTAAACAAAACCATCAAGAAGTTGAACGACAACGAATACCAGGAACTGCTTTCAGCAGTTGCCGGTCGTAAGAACAATAAGCCCTACGTCGTGTTGGAATCAGCCAGAAAGCACAATTATTCTGAGAATCAGATGATGGAACTGCTGGGCGTAACACCTAGTACTTATTATACACTTAAGTCGAGGTTGAATGAGAGGATTGCAGAATACCTGTCGAAGAATGTAAATAATCCAATTAGTGTGCTGAAGGAAAAAGTGGCCATGGTACCGGCTATGCTTTTCGGAAGCGATCGTAATGTTGCGATTCGTTCACTAAAGAATCTTGAGAAACAACTCATCGAGTACGATTTATCAAACGAACTGATTATTGTTTACAAGGCACTCGCTCGCCTAAGCATGCACAACGGTGATTATGATTATTATGAAAAGGAATACAACCGTCACGTGGCCTATTCTCTGGCAGTTGTAAAAGCAGAAGACTTATTCTACGAATTCGTTAAACGGGCAGGGAATTATCGATTGACACGCGACGAACGTGATTACGAGTCCGTACAGACGATCCTGCGTGAACTCACCAATATTTCAGAACTTTATCACGGGCACCGACTTTTCGTTCTCTATAACCTCGTTCGTATCTATTATCTAAACCTATTCACAACACGCACTGAAAATCTGCGAGCACTTGAACTAGAAATTGATTCATTACTTCAACAAATCAATAAGTACTTCGAAAAGTTTGAGTTGGATACGTTTTATCAGAGTGTTCGTTTTCTTGTCGACTACCTCTACTTTGATTATTACCAGCGCACAGGTAACCAGGTTCGGGCTGATCATTACTACCGTCAGATCAATCAGCAAGTGCCTGATGTCGCCAGCAAACCGATATTCAGTTTCTATGTAACGCAGTTTCTTCAGTCTAAAACACAACGTTACTTGGTTAATGGCAACGCCCAGGAATTGACAGACATTAATACCGATCTTGAAAGTGGTTTTGATACGGATGTGAATGAGCCTTATCCGTTTATTTCCCTGCGCATGTTCCAATCACTTGGGAAGTTCTATCAAGGCGATTACACGGGTTCGGCTAAGGTGATCAATAACATGCGAAATGACCTCTCCATGAAGAAGTTTGTTTACTCCGATGTCGAAAGCAAACTCTTTCAAGCCTTGCAATATTGTTACATGGGTGAAGACGGCTTGTGCAGTCAGTTGCTGCAAAGTGTGAAACGTCAGATACCTGAAGATGATCGTCGATTTGATCCGGCTCATGCTTTCATCAAGATTTTAAAAGCGGCGATTAAGCCAGAAGAGTTCCGGAAGAAAGTCAAGAAACTGGCTGAATTGAATGAGACATTTCGTTCCCAGATTACCGGCCAGGATAGCATGCTATGGTTCGTGAAAATGGACGAGCCGATGATTCGCCGCCTTGCGAACCCGATTAAAGACTAATTTTCTTTTTGCTTGCCAATTGTCTTCGCCCGTTGCTCTGCAGCGGGCGTTTTTTATGGCCAATTTAAACCTTAAAAATTGATGGCGTCAAGGTACTTCTCGCCAAGCGGTTTGTTAACGTACTTCAACACGTATGGATTGGTACTTGCTCGGTTGATATCGTCGGGACTGATAGACGAAGACAAAACGACGATTTTACAAAACTTACGAATGGTCTCTGAAAGGTGCTCGTATTCTGCCAGAAAACCGAACCCGTCCATGGCTGGCATGTTCAAGTCCAAAAAAATGACTTCCGGAAGGATCGCTGTATTCTCAGAATGATCTTTTAGGTATTGTAATGCACCTTCTCCCGAATTTTTAACGATGACAGATTTCGAGAAATGACTGGTGGTAATCATCCGTTCATTGATAAAATTGTCGATGTCATTATCATCGATCAGAAGAACGCGGTCAAATTTAAAGGGTTTTTCAGCGTTTTTCATCGGAGTAGTGGATGAGAAGTGGTGGTGATGGGCGGAATCGAACCGTCGACACAAGGATTTTCAGTCCTTTGCTCTACCAACTGAGCTACATCACCGTTAAAAGTCAAACAGGAGCGCAAAAGTAGCTATTTTTTGATTTTATCAAAACTAAAATTGGAAGAATCGCAGAACACTTGATAATGAGTGGTTTCATATTAGCTAAAAGCCAATTATCTTTCATCCCTGCTATGAGTTATCAATTTGCGATTGACGTAGGAAACACGATGGTCAAAATCGGCATATTCCGCCACGACCGCTTAATCCGGAAGTATACCTATACAAGGCTCACCTACAAAACATTGGTATTGCTTGGGAAGCGATATCTGCCCGTTTCAGCCATTGTTTCGTCGGTGGTTGAGGTGCCCGCGTTTCTACTCCGATATCTTAATTCAATCCCTCATTCAGTCCTATTACAGCCTGACACGCCAGTGCCTATTAAAAATCACTATCGCTCGAAATCTACCTTGGGAAGCGACCGATTGGCCGGTGTTGTTGGTGCTTTTTCGCTTTTTAAAGGACGTAATGTCTTGGTAATCGATGCTGGAACCTGCATTAAGTACGATTTTTTAGACAAAGGTGGCAATTATCACGGAGGCAGCATCTCTCCGGGTATATCCATGCGATTGCGCGCTCTTCATGAGCAGACAGGCAAGTTGCCACTTATTACTTCGGCGGATATCGCTACTTTTCAAGGCAACGATACACGAACCAGTATTCTGACCGGCGTTATAAAAGGCGCATCCTTCGAAATAGAAGGTTTTGTCAAGCGCTACAAAAAAGAATATAGCCGACTTGTTGTAATCCTGACTGGTGGCGATGCGGTCAGCTTGTCAAAGCACCTAAATTTCAGCATCTTTGCAGCCCCCGATCTTCTAATGATTGGGTTGAATTCTATACTCCTACATGACTCACTACCGCATTCATAAGTTCACCATCCTCTTGTTGGCGCTTTTCTTCTGCGTTGGAGTTCGTTCCTTTGGTCAAACAACCACCTCATCGCCTTATTCACGGTATGGTATCGGTGACATTCAATCGGCTGGTGTTAATCAAACGCTTGGAATGGGAGGAATTGGTCTGGCACTCTATAATGGACTGTCGCTGAACTTCAGTAACCCTGCCGCGTACGGGCGCTTGCAATTGACCACTTTTGAAGCGGGTATCAATGCTAATTTTTTAAAGCTTAGTGATACCGAAAAAAGCAGGGATAATAATTCTATTTCGCTAGGATACTTTGCATTTGCAGTTCCTCTTAAAACTAAAAAAGCCGGACTAGGTTTCGGGATTGTACCGTTGAGCAATGTCGGTTATTCCATCGATGATCCAATCATTAATATCTTCGAAGAGCCAGAGCTCCATTGCTACGATGGTAGCGGAGGCCTACATCAGTTCTTTGTTTCAGCCGGGTTCACTCCATTTAAGAATTTCACAGCGGGTATAAATGTCTCCACCTTGTTCGGACAAATCATTCAAGAGCGCAGGGTGGAATTTTACGATCCTACGTTTTTGAATACACGTTTGACCGATACCAGAAGTCAACGGGGATTTTATTTCACACTTGGATTACAATACACCCTGGATAGCTTACGACTCTCGCCAGCTGATTCAATCATCCGATTTAATAAAAAGCTGAATGTGCTTCGTGACAGTGTGGTCGTACTTGAGCGACTCAATCGTCACCCTGACCAGGCCATTGACACATCGGGTCATTCTGCCGCATTGATTTCCCTGAATAACGAAATACGAGAAACAGTTTCGCTCAGAAGCAGTGTGAAAGATCGTTATCAGCGTGGTGATTGGAATTTGACCGCTGGCTTGACGTTCAGCCCGTCCAACTCCATCAATGCAAAGCGGACGGTAGTGGCTGAAACTTTCCGGTACGTAGATAACACGACCAAAGATCAAATTATTGTGAAGGATACATCGTACTATTCTCCTGCTGAAATCGGAGATGTTGTACTTCCCACCGGCTTAGGGTTTGGTTTGGCATTGAAAAAAGGTACGCAGTGGTTGATTGGTTCAGACATACGCACCCAAGACTGGTCCGAATATCGTTCCTTCGGAGAGTCTGATTCATTGGCCAATAGTTGGCGCTGGTCGACTGGCGCCCAATTTGTGCCAGATGGGCGCGGGTTCGATGCTTATTGGAAGCAGATGCAATATATGGCTGGATTTCATTACTCCCAGACATTTCTTCAGCTGAATGGTCGTCAACTGACTGAAATGGGGGTCTCTGCTGGAATAGGATTTCCAATTCGACGCGGATTAACCACCATTCGTTTCATGACGGAGGTAGGGAAACGCGGCACAACGGAAGCTAATCTCCTAGAAGAAAAATACATACGATTCTCACTCAATTTTTCGCTGAACGACCGTTGGTTTGTCAAGCAACGCTACGATTGATTCGTTGGGATTGTTAAACCATTTCGTTTCTGACTTGTTACTCCTTCCATGAACGCAGGCACCTCCAACACCAAAATAGCTGTCTGGTTGCTTTGCGGTTGCTTTCTTATTTTTTCAATGGTTGTAATTGGTGGAATCACACGTCTCACGGGTTCCGGACTGTCCATTACCGAATGGAATGTTATCATGGGAGCATTACCTCCCCTAAACGATCAAGAATGGCAACTTGCTTTTGAAAAGTATCAGCAGATTCCTCAGTACAAAGAAGTCAATTCGTTTTTCACGTTGTCTGATTTCAAATCCATTTTCTGGTGGGAGTATTTTCATCGGCTGGTTGGACGCTTAATTGGGGTGGTCTTCCTGGTGCCGTTCCTTTGGTTTTTATTCACCCGACAACTGGAACGCAAGATGGTTAAAAAGGCGATCTTCCTTTTTTGTCTGGGGGGTTTACAAGGCTTTCTTGGGTGGTTTATGGTTAAAAGTGGATTGTCCGAGCGAACTAGCGTGAGTCATATCCGTCTTGCGATTCACTTGACTACTGCATTTGTCACATTCGCCTTTACCTTTTGGTTTGCTTTGCAATTATTGGAAAAGAAAAGTAACATTCCACACTTTCCGTCGGTTCATCGATGGAGCATCGTATTACTTATCATCCTGTTGATTCAGTTAGTCTATGGCGCATTTGTAGCGGGCCTGCACGCTGGGAAGATGTTCAATACGTTCCCGTTGATGAACGGCCAGATTTATCCAACAGGAGGATGGGTAGATGATTGGGGCATACGGAATCTGGTTGATAATCCTGCTACCGTTCAATTCATTCACCGCTTTTTTGCATTCAGCATCGTCAGCTTGACGGGGCTACTCTGGTGGCGTTGCAAATCCTTGCAAGTATCCATCAGGCAGCAACGATCAATTCGATTTCTGATGCTAGCGGTCATCGCTCAATTCTTACTCGGTGTTTTCACGGTACTTTATCAAGCACCCATCGCGCTTTCTTCGGTTCACCAAATCGGAGCTTTTTTCCTTTTTATGGCTGTACTGCTTACCGTTTTTCGCTTTAGGCAATCAACGAATTCTCCTCAGTAAATTTTAAAGTAGTATCAATTCCAGCGGAAACTCTCGATGAGTTGACGTAGATCGTCTTCGATAAATGCCTGGACGGGAGCGATGGAGTCCGGGTTAGGTACCGCATAAAAATAAAGTGAAGCTCGCACGAAGTGGCGAGTGCTATCGGTTAGCCAGAACTGCATCGGCGATGCGGAACTACCTTTCAGTTTGTAATTCAGCCCATAGACGTCGTTCTCACTATTTACAAATTGAGACTCGTCAATGGCGCTGGCTTTGGCGGTATGCTTCATGGCTAACGAACGGCAGTCGTCAATCAATTGAGGTAAATCGTTGTTTACATCCTTATAACTCAGATACAATGTCCCTTTGAAATCAGGGAACTCGATGTTCATCCAACATTTTGCCGCATCAGCACTATCTTGAACAACCGTAGCGTAAGTTGGAATATCAAAGTGAAATGGACATCCGTTTGGTTGATAGGAGGTGTAACTCTTTTTCGGTAGCGTGATTCGGAAATAGCCGCGAGGTTTAGGGGCCAACGGCTCATCACATGACGTGATCATTACCAGCAGCAACAAAAAGGTGAGAGGGAGTAACTTTACCAGGTTCATGATTCGTTCGTTAATCCTTCCTGTTTCGGCATAGAGACCTTTACGCGTTTGATGCGCCGCTTATCGGCTGATTCCACGGTAAAGGTGATTCCATGGTAATGAATCACTTCGTTGAGTCGCGGAATTCCGCCTTTGATTTCCAATAATAGTCCGGCCAGTGTGTCCGCTTCTTCATTGTCGATATCGAAAACTTTTCGGTCTACTTCCAATACCCGGCAGATGTCGTTCAACAAGGTTTTGCCCTCGAAAACCACGGTGTTAGCATCCAATCGGGAATAAAATAATTCTTCGTCATCGAATTCATCGTTGATCTCACCTACGATTTCCTCCAAGATATCTTCGAGTGTGACAATGCCAGAGGAGCCGCCGTACTCATCGACAACAATGGCAAGGTGCATCTTGCGATCCTGGAATTCCTGGAGCAGGTCGTTGATCTTCTTGCTTTCGGGAACAAAATAGGCAGGACGAAGCAATTTCAGCCAGTCGAAGTCATGTTGTTCTTTTTGATTGAGATAGGGAAGAAGGTCTTTGATGTAAAGGATTCCAAGAACAGTATCGAACGTGTCTTCGCAGACTGGAATTCGGGAGTATCTGTTCTCCAAAATGGATGGAATAATTTCGGAAAATGTCATTGACTTCTCGAAGGATACTACATCCAGTCGTTGTCGCATAATTTGTTTCACATCAATGTTGCCGAAACGTGCGATTCCTTTTAGGATCTTCTTTTCCTCTTCCGGTGTGTTTTTGTCGGAGGTGATATCGATTGCATGCGTGAGATCATCCACGGACACTTCATATCCTTTTTGTCCCATGCGCTTATCAACGATGGCAGTGCTTGCTACTAGCAAAGCGCTCAATGGGCGAAAGAGTTTATCGAGTGCAAAAATTGGGAAGGCGCTAAATGTAGCGAAACTGACCGCTTTTTGGGTTGCATAAACTTTTGGCATTACTTCGCAGAATAGTACGATAACAAATGTCACCGCTACAACTTGGATGAAAAAACCGAGCATATGGTTTTTGCTAAAGTCGAATACGTCATTGATCATGACACTGGATACTACGACGATAGCGATGTTGATAAAATTGATGCCAATCAGCAGTGTTGCAATGAGTCGCTTAGGCATCGTCAGCAAGTGGTAGACTGTTCGTTGCGAAGCAAGTTTAGAGTCTTTCAGCGGCAATAACTGAGAAGGAGTGATGGCGAAGAAGGCGGTTTCGGATCCCGATATAAATCCCGAAAGAAATAACAACGTTAATAGCACTACTCCTTTCACCACGAAACCAACGGTGATAGCAAAGTCAGGTTTGACCACAGAAATACTGTCGATCAAAAGGAGGTGGCAGAAGGAGGTTGAACCGGGGTCCAAGGAGTCGTTGATCCTAAAAAATAGTAGCGCAAAGTTACTAAAACTTCGCGCTACTTGGATGACTGAAATTCTTAGAAGGGAAGATCGTCGGTGGTTGCGATAGCAACCGATGGCACTGGTTGACTGTCGCTAATCGCTGCCGGAGAGGCACCATCGTTTGGCTTTCCCAATAACGTCATGCTTTCCGCCACAATTTCCGTGAAATACTTCTTGACGTTGTTCTCTTCATAACTGCGCGTGCGTATGCGCCCCTCAATATAGAGCTGCTTTCCTTTATGGACGTATTTTTCGGCTATTTCAGCTAATCCACGCCACAAGACAATGTTATGCCATTCTGTTTGCTCGACACGCTGCCCCTCACGATTCTTGTATACCTCCGAGGTTGCCAAGGGGAATTTAGCGATCGCCACTCCTCCTTCAAGATACTTCACTTCCGGGTCTTTCCCTACGTTACCGACCAGGATCACTTTGTTTACTCCACTCATGGTGTTTTTGAATTAAATGGTGAATGATTGTATGACAATTAACGCCACAAATGTAATATAGCGAAAAGTGCTTTGTAAACCAACACTAGCGGGTTAATTCATGCAACAGGCGCAGCACTTCGTGAATCGGTGCAGTTTGTCGGATTGCCAATTATTCGATAATTTGGACCTTCGTTGATTTTACGTATGCCTTCCACCAACAAAGTAGTAGTTTCTGGATGTTTTGACCTACTGCATAGTGGTCATGTTGCTTTCCTCAAAGAAGCCGCCAATTTTGGAGATCTTCACGTATGTATCGGTTCAGACAAGACTGTTCTGCAGTTAAAAGGTCGACCGCCTATAAACTCTCAGCAAGAGCGAAAATTCATGGTGGAGTCCCTGAAATTTGTCACGGATTGCAGAATCAATACAGGAAGTGGTATACTTGATTTTGAAGATGAATTAAAAGAAATCAAGCCTGATGTATTTGTGGTAAACGAAGATGGCCACACGCCTAAAAAAGAGCAGCTTTGTAAAACTCTTGGGATCGAGTATAAAGTGCTGAAGCGTATGCCATCGGAAGGACTTCCGGTGCGCTCAACCACCTCGTTACGGTCGTTAAGTACCATACCTTATCGTATCGATTTGGCTGGAGGTTGGCTGGATCAACCGTTTGTATCAAGCCATGCATCAGGACCTGTCATCACCATCTCCATCGAGCCGACAGTTGAGTTCAATGATCGAAGTGGCATGGCCAGTAGTTCACGGAATAAAGCCATTGAACTTTGGAAGACAACATTGCCGGAGGAGTTTCCGCAGCATAACGCACGCATACTTTTTAGTTTTGAAAACCCTCCTGGTACACAAGAAGTAAGTGGTTCGCAGGATGCACTTGGTATATGTTTACCCGGACTCAATCAATTGTATTATCAAGGACAATATTGGCCAGAGAACATCATTTCGGTGCACGATGAGTCGGTATTGTCTTGGTTGGAGCAACATCTTTTTCTTGTTTCACTCGGACCACGGAAGAATGGATACAAGGTGTTGGAGGACACCCGTATTTCGTCTGAACAGGCGAAGGCATTGTCGAATCACGCCACTGCTTGCTGGGAGGCGATTCTTCAAAAAGATCTTGAAGCTGCTGGTCGTCATCTTACAGGTTCCTTCCTAGCTCAAAGAAGTATGTTTCCGCTCATGGCCGACCAAGAGCTGATTGATTTTATCCAACCGTATACGGACCAGGCAGTTGGTTATAAATTGTCTGGCGCAGGTGGAGGCGGATATCTCATACTATTATCCGAAAAGTCCATTGAACCTGCACTTCAAATCCGGATACGACGGAAAAACTGGATTTAAAACTGTTGTTACTGCCATGGAAACGATTCGAAAAAATGGAATGCTTATTCCTTTGGTGTTAATCATCAGTCTTTTTTTTCTCTGGGGGCTTTCTTATGGATTATTGGATGTGCTGAACAAACATTTTCAGGAGTCACTTCACATTTCTAAAAGTCGTTCGGGCTTGTTGCAAGCTGCCTATTTTGGCGCCTATTTTATCATGGCATTACCTGCTGGGCGTTTCATGCAACGTAACGGCTATAAGCGCGCTATCTTACTGGGACTTTTAGTATATGCCTTGGGGGCTTGCCTGTTTTATCCAGCAGCGGGCGCCCGTAGTTTTACATTCTTTTTAGTTGCGTTGTTTGTATTAGCCAGCGGTTTGGCTTTCTTGGAGACTGCTGCTAATCCCTTCATGACCATTTTAGGGAATCCCGAGCAAGCGGCTTTTCGTCTGAATTTGGCGCAGAGTTTCAATGGAGTTGGCTCTTTCATCGGGCCTGTTATAGGAGGCGCGATTTTTTTTGGCGCAGCCACGATGAATGTTCAATGGGTGTATTTTGCAATCGCTGCCATGGTAATAGTGGTGGCAGTATTAATCCGAATTACAGAAATGCCGGAGCCGTTGCTGGAGAAAAAAGATTCTTCCATTACGTTGACCGAAGTTTGGAATTCTTCTGCAGTTTTTCGGAATGCGGTCGTTGCTCAGTTTTTTTATGTGGCTGCTCAAGTTGGGGTGGCCGCCTATTTTATCAATTATTGTACGGAGAAAGGACTTGGAATCAGCAATTCGGACGCAGCGTATTATTTATCCCTTGCCATGGTATTGTTTACCGTTGGTCGATTCACCGGTTCAGCGATTTTAAAACGAGTTGAACCAAACCGTTTGTTAGGCACTTATGCATTGGTTAATATTTTGCTCTGTGTTGTGGTGATGATAAGTTCCGGGATGGTTGGAATATGGGCCTTGATAATAATGTTCTTTTTCGAGTCGATTTTATTCCCAACAATATTTGCCATTGGGATTCGTGGTCTTGGCGATAAGACGAAACTTGCATCTTCCTTAATGGTCATGTCGATTGTTGGTGGCGCCATTGTTCCATACTTTATGGGCTGGGTGGCTGATCACTACACTACGGCCATGTCTTATTCAATTCCGCTTGCTTGCTTTTTGGTGGTCAGTTGGTTTGGTTTCAAAGGAGCTCGACCATGAACTCACGTTACTATTTTGCGTTAGATTTAAAGGACGACCCTGCATTGATTGCTGAGTACGAATCACATCATCGTGCCGTATGGCCCGAAGTCATAGCAGCCATCCGCGATTCAGGCATTGTGGACATGCAGATTTTCCGTGTCAGAAATCGGTTGTTTATGGCCATGGAGGTAAATGAAAATTTCAATCCTGCGACCAAGGCCGCCGCGGATGCCGTAAATTCTGCGGTGCAGGCCTGGGAAGATCTAATGTGGAAATTCCAACAACCACTACCAGGATCAAAACCGGGTGCGAAGTGGATTCCGATGGACATAATATTTGATCTTAAAGATTGCTGATTGCAACAGCCGGTTCAGTCGCCTACTAGTAACTGTCGAAGGTACTTTTCAATCAATTTCGGAACCGGAAATTTTTGCAGGTTCTTTCGGTTCACTTTTTTCCACGTTGCAGGTAGTTTGATTTTTTTCTGCAAGGTGAATTCGTAAAAAACCGCATGAAGAGTTTGATGACTTAATAAGTGACGTGCCTTGGATGGCTTGTCGTGCATTGTAGTACTGTGGTTCTTGAAAAGGAGGGAAGTCTTTCTCAACATGCCCTCCGGTCCGAGTGCTTTTTTCTCCTCAAGCATTGGGAATTCCCAAAGATTCATCCAGATATCTTTTTCGGTGCGTTGTTTTAAATAAACATCTTTTCCGTCGTGCAGAACGATGTAATGAAAATACCGATTGCGGGAAGTTTGCTTTTTTGCTTTGACGGGCAACTCCTGGATGGTGTTTTTTTTTCTGGCAATACAAGAAGACCGGAACACACACGAGTCGCAATTGGGATTAGAGGGGACGCAGGTTAGTGCGCCAAATTCCATGATGGCTTGGTTGAATTCGTGTGGCGGGGCGTGTTGAATGAGTTCAGTGGCAACTTGAAGAAATTCTTTTTTGCCTGCTGTACTATCGATGGGTGTATCGATTCCGAAAAGTCTGCTTAGGAATCTGTACACATTTCCGTCAACAACGGGGTATCGAAGATCGTACGCGAAGGAGGCAATCGCGGCGGCGGTGTAATCGCCTATTCCTGGAAGTTCACGAATGGCGGCATGGTCAGTTGGAAAAATTCCCTGATGCTTTTCCAATACCATTCGCGCTGCTTTATGAAGATTTCTAGCCCTGGAGTAATAGCCAAGCCCTTGCCATAGTTTGAGTACTTTTTCCTCTTTTGCCTTGGCGAGTGAAGCAACGGAAGGAAAAGCTTCCTTGAATCGCTCATAATAAGGACGGCCTTGTTCGACACGCGTTTGTTGAAGGATGATTTCCGATAGCCAAATTAGGTATGGGTCGCGTGTGTTACGCCAGGGTAGGTCCCGCTTATTGGAGTGGTACCATTCGATCAGGGTGTAAGCGACGGGGTGCATCATGCGGATCAAAGGTAGGACTCGTTTCACAGTTGATGACACGGCAATTAGAAATGGCATGTGCGAAATCTGGTTTCTAGGAGGAACTTCAAACGGTTTCTTTTCGGGCAATTCTTTGGAATTGAAGCCTCGCAAAGGCGCATCTAGTCTATTTTCCCGAACAACGGCATTGAATTAGACTTATTAATGCGCGCTGTTTTACGCCTTTTTAACCTGTTTTGTAGGGAGTTAACCATGTTTCATAAATCGATGCCGGAAAAATTGAGCTAAGGCTTTTTAATTCAGTAAGAAGCACTATCTTTGCGCCCCTACTTCGATATTATACAACTACTTAATAGTCAAAGCAATGACAAAAGCAGAACTGGTAGCCGAGATTTCTACGAAGACCGGTATTGAAAAGACGATAGCGCTTCAGGCTGTTGAAGCTGCCATGAAGGTGATAAAGAACACGATGGCTGATGGAGAAAATGTATACCTCCGTGGTTTCGGTTCGTTCATTGTAAAGAAGCGCGCTCAAAAATTAGGTCGTATTATTTCTAAGAACACGACCATTGTAATTCCTGAGCATAATATTCCGGCATTCAAACCCGCCAAGACTTTCTCTAATAAGGTAAAGAACGCCAAAATCAAGAAAAACCAGTCATCTGAAGCTATTGATTGATTATGGCCATTAGCCGCACCCAGCTTTATTACGTGGCAGGTGCTGTGGTACTGACGGTCGCGCTCTATTTCGCCTCTGGCGATACGACGGAAAACTCGAAAGAGAAAATTGGACCATCCGATACCGAGCATTCGATTTCCTTCGACGACCGCCTGGCGGATGCAAAGAAATCTCTAAAACGCCAAGAGGTCTCCCAGCTGGAAGCGCTAGAAGTAACTTCCGAGGAGCATGGCGGTAAAGACACGTCAGTGTTGGGTGAAATTGGAAGGACATGGGATGGATTTAACAATCCATCGATTGCCGCGGAGTACTTTGAGCAGATTGCTCAACTTAATCCAGGAGAAAATGAATGGCTAAATGCAGCTTTCCGCTACTTTGACGCCTTCAAAATGACAAACGACTCGCTCTTGCGGGCGTCCATGGTTGAAAATGCCATAGAAGCCTATAAGACGGTCATTGAAATAAACCCGCAAAACCTCGATGCGAAAACGGACTTAGGTCTATGTTACGCTGAAGGAACTGGAAACCCGATGCAGGGAATCATGCTGCTTCGGGAAGTGGTACAGGCTAAGCCTGATCACGAAAATGCACAATTCAACTTGGGTGTGCTTTCCGTGAAATCAGGCCAGCTCGATAAGGCTGTGAATCGGTTCGAAAACGTACTTCGAATCAATCCGGGTAATTACCAGGCAGAATTTCTGCTCGGGCGTTGTTACCTGAAGATGGGGCAGAAGGACAAGGCGGTTGCAAGTCTTGAAAAAGTAAAATCAGGATCGAAAGATTCTCAGTTAGTAGAAGAAGCAGATAATCTCATTCATCAAATAAATATTAACCAATAAACATCTCAACCTATGCCAAGCGGTAAGAAGAGAAAAAGACATAAAATGGCGACGCATAAACGGAAAAAGCGTCTCCGTAAGAATAGACATAAGAAGAAGTAATATCCTTAGGCAAGAGGTCCGTGTGGCCTCTTGTCCTTACTTCTTCATGCAGAGTGCCCGTTCCATCGCGGCACGGACTTTTCGTAAACACATCCTTGGTCGGCGATGCGTCGTCGGCTGTACCTCCGAGTATCTGCATGGTCGTGTTCTGTTTTTTCTTCGGGGCCGTTCTACGGTTGCTGTGTTTGAAAATTCATTTTAGTTGAATAAAGAACTTGTTATCAGTTCCACTGCCGGTGAAGCAAGAATCGCTTTGCTGGAGGAAAAACAACTGGTCGAACTCAACAGCGAAAAAAAGGATCAAAATTTTCAGGTAGGGGATATCTACTTGGGACGTGTACGGAAATTGATCCCAAGCCTGAATGCTGCTTTCGTAGACGTTGGTCACGAGAAAGATGCTTTTCTGCATTATCTCGATCTGGGTCCGCAGGTGCAGTCCTTATTAAAACTAATTAAACTCACCACGACTGGCAAAAAGCCGGATCCGATGCTGTCCAATCTGAAGTTGGAGGCGGATATCGATAAAAGTGGCAAGATTAATTCGGTACTGACTGCCAATCAATGGGTGTTGGTGCAAGTCGCTAAAGAACCTATCAGTACCAAAGGACCACGCATTACGTCTGACCTTTCCATGGCCGGACGTTACGTTGTACTTGTGCCATTTACGGATGTTGTTTCCATTTCTCAAAAGATTAAAAGTTCCGATGAGCGGCAACGTTTAAAACGCTTAGCCATGAGCATCAAGCCTCCTGGTTTCGGGCTTATTGTGCGTACGGTTGCTGAAGGTAAAAAAACGGCAGAGCTGGATCAGGATATCCAGGATTTGGTGTCAAAATGGAAGTCCGCTTTCGAGGCGTTGCAAACAGCCAAGCCCCCTCAGAAAATCTTAGGCGAATTGAATCGAACTTCAACGATTCTGCGCGATTTGCTGAATGCCAATTTCAACGCTATTCATGTCAACGATCAGTTGCTCTATGATGAGATCCGGACGTATATTCAGACCATCATGCCGGAGCAGATAGAGATTGTAAAACTCTACAAAGGAAAGCAACCAATCTTCGAACATTTTGGCATCGAAAAGCAGATCAAGTCGTCATTTGGAAAGACAGTTAACATGGCCAATGGTGCTTATCTCATCGTTGAGCATACAGAGGCCATGCACGTAGTCGATGTGAATAGCGGAGGACGTGTCAAGTCGGCCGATGGAGATGCTACGCAGGAAAGTAACGCCTTGCAAGTGAATAAGGATGCTGCCAGTGAGATTGCTCGTCAGCTTCGCTTACGCGATATGGGCGGAATAATAGTTGTCGATTTCATCGATCTTCATAATCCGAACAATCGGAAAGTGCTCTTCGATCATCTCAAAGAAGAGATGAAACGTGACCGCGCCAAGCATACCATTCTTCCTCCAAGCAAATTCGGGTTGGTGCAGATTACCCGTCAGCGCGTTCGTCCAGAAACTAATATCACCACGGTGGAGAAGTGTCCGGCTTGCGACGGAACAGGTGAAATAAAGGCCAGTATTTTGCTTGTGGATGAAATCGAAAACAACCTGCGTTACTTTGTTCAAGAGCAAAATGAAAAGGAATTGGCCATCCAGGTTCATCCTTATTTAGAGGCTTATCTTAACAAAGGATTGCTTTGGAAAACTGTTGCCAACCAATGGAAAAAGAAATACAAGATTAAATTAAAGGTCGAAGCAAATACATCGTATCATATTATGGAATACCACTTCTTCAATAAATCAGAAGAGGAAATTAAAATTTAATACGTTTTACGAAATTAGTGTAGATGCCGCCTTTCAAGAGGTGGCATTTTTTTACTTTTGCAAAATAATCGTGCGTTCATGAATATAATTAAGAAAATCCTTCTCGTGCTTGCTGCCTTGTTGCTGTTGATCGCTGCAGCAGGAATGATCTTTTTTCCGGGACACGTAGAGCTGCGAAGAGCTGTTACCATACAGGCCAACCAAGAGCGTGTGTTTGATTACTTAAACACCATCTCGAATTTTAATACGTGGTCTCCGTGGTATGAGATGGACACAGCAGCTGCCTATTCTTTTGTAGGACCATCAGCTGGAAATGGAGCCACGATGAAATGGGTAAGTGAAAAAGGTGAAGTCGGAGTTGGTTCCATGGTCATCACTTCGTCTATTTCGCCCGTCTCCATCAAGCACGATCTCAGTTTTTCTAAAAACGGAAAAGCTACAGGAGATTATCTCCTTGCCACCACCGATTCAGGAACAACTGTTACGTGGATTTTTGGATTCGAGGCAGGCGCGAATCCTTTGCTGAGAATCATGGGAGCCTATATCCAAGAGATGGTTGGCGCTGATTTTGATCGAGGACTTGCTAAACTTAAATTAACCCTTGAGACGCAGAACGTCTCAGCTGTTGATTCGATTTTAAGCAAACCTTTCAATGAGTAATCGATTAAAGCTGGTCCCCACACCGGAGAAGGCTTTGGAAAAAGCCCTTCGATACTGTGCTTTTCAGGAACGCAGTCAGCAAGAAGTGAGAGATAAGTTGTATGGCTGGGGACTACATCGTAATCAGGTGGAGGAATTGATCTCAAAATTGATTAGTGATAATTTTCTCAAGGAAGAACGATTCGCGGAGGCATTTGCAGGTGGTAAATTTCGAATTAAAAAATGGGGTCGAGTGAAAATCAGGCAGGCATTGAAGGCCAAGCAAGTTTCTGAGCCCCTTATTCGCCAGGCTTTGGCTTCCATCAAGGAGTCCGACTACCGCAAGATGCTGATGAAGGTCTTGTCGGAGCGCGCGTCAAAAGTGAAGGAATCGGTGCCCTATAAACGAAACCAGCTCTTGGCTCGTTATGCCATTTCTCGTGGCTTTGAGCCAGAAATCGTTTGGGAGGTTTTGGGACTCGAAGACTAGTCAGAACGAAAGGTTCTGCATACGCTGTTTGTTCCTTGTGCCGTCAATTTCGCTATCTTCGCAATCACTATGACAGCAGAACAACTGAAAGAACTTAAAGGGCGCTCCGATGCGCTAAGGGGGCATCTTTGACATCGATGGCAAACTGAATTCCATCGCTGAAGAAGAATCTCAATCACATGCATCCGGTTTTTGGGACGATCCCAAAGCCGCTGAAAAATTATTGAAAAGCATCCGTCAGAAGAAGAACTGGACTGAAGCGTTTGAAAAGGTCAATAGTTCGATTGAAGATCTTGCCGTACTGTTTGATTTTTTTAAAGCTGGTGAAATGAGCGAACCGGAAGTCGACGCTCATTACAAGCAGTCGATGGATCTTTTGGAAGATCTCGAATTCAAAAACATGTTGAGTTCAGAGGAAGATCGCCTTTCAGCCATTATCAATATCAATTCAGGAGCCGGCGGGACAGAAAGTCAAGACTGGGCATCCATGTTGATGCGTATGTACATCATGTGGGCGGAGAAGCATGGATATAAGGTAACTGAACTGGACTTATCGGATGGTGATACGGCAGGAATAAAATCCTGCAGTTTACAGATTGAGGGTGACTATGCCTTTGGATATTTGAAAGGGGAGAGTGGTGTTCATCGACTTGTACGAATCTCTCCATATGATTCCAATGCTCGTCGTCATACTTCCTTTGCTTCGGTATTCGCTTATCCGGTGGTGGACGAAACCATCAACATCGAAATCAAAGATGCTGACATTGAAATCCAAACATCCCGCTCCGGTGGTGCAGGTGGACAGAATGTAAACAAGGTGGAGACCAAGGTTCAAATCACTCACCTTCCAACAGGAATCGTTGTTGTTTGTCAGGTGGAACGCTCACAAGGAGGAAATCGCGAACGAGCCATGACTATGCTCCGCTCACAACTTTACGAACTTGAGATGAGGAAAAAGAGTGAGGCGAAGGCTGCTGCTGAGGCGACTAAGAAAAAGATCGAGTGGGGGTCACAAATCCGTAACTACGTACTTCATCCTTATAAATTGGTCAAGGATCTTCGTACGGATGTGGAGACATCCGATACGCAAGGTGTACTGGATGGTGAAATCGATCAGTTTATCAAATCGTACCTGATGGAAATGAGTAAAAATTGAAGTAACAAGAAAAAGTCGATTGGCTAAATACAGTCGACTTTTTGTTTAATAAATCATGCTATGCAATTTCGTAAAGAAAAAGACACGATGGGCATCGTTGAGGTGCCGGCTCACGTGTACTGGGGTGCTCAGACGCAGCGCTCTATTGAAAATTTCAAAATCGCTCAGGACATCAACCGCATGCCTCGAGAGATCATTCAGGCTTTTGCTTATCTAAAGAAAGCCGCTGCTCTGGCCAATCTAGATGCCGGTGTTTTATCCAAGGAAAAATCGGACCTCATCGGAAAAGTATGTGATGAGATTCTTACCGGTTCCCTGGATGATCAATTTCCACTCGTAGTTTGGCAGACTGGTTCCGGTACGCAATCGAACATGAACGTCAATGAGGTGGTTGCTTACCGCGCTCACGTCGTCAATGGTGGCGAATTGGCCGACGAGAAAAAAATCGTTCACCCCAACGATGATGTGAATAAGTCACAATCGTCCAATGATACCTTCCCAACTGCCATGCACATTGCGGCGTACAGAATGTTGGTACACGTCACCATTCCCGGAATTAAAAAACTGCGTGATACGTTGGCGAAAAAGTCCTTGGAATATATGACCATCGTAAAGATTGGCCGTACACACCTGATGGACGCGACGCCTTTGACACTTGGACAGGAAATCTCAGGGTATGTATCTCAACTTGATCACGGACTCCGGGCGATTGAACATACCTTGCCGCATTTGGCCGAGTTGGCACTAGGTGGTACTGCGGTTGGTACAGGTATCAATACACCCAAAGGATATGATGTAAATGTGGCGAAGCATATTGCACAATTGACCAACTTGCCATTTCGTACCGCTGAAAATAAATTTGAAGCATTGGCAGCACATGATGCCATTGTCGAAGCGCACGGTGCATTGAAAACGGTAGCGTGTTCCATGATGAAAATTGCCAACGACATTCGACTGCTTGCATCCGGTCCGCGTTGTGGTATCGGCGAGCTTCATATTCCCGACAATGAACCAGGATCGAGTATCATGCCCGGAAAAGTTAATCCAACACAATGTGAAGCTATGACCATGGTGGCAGCACAAGTGCTAGGGAATGACGTCGCAATCAATATCGGAGGAGCTACGGGTCATTTCGAGCTGAATGTGTTTAAACCGGTAATGATCTATAATTTTCTACACTCAGCACGGTTGATCGGTGATGTTTGTGTTTCCTTCAACGACAAATGTGCTGAAGGCATCGAACCGCTGCGTGAAAACATTGAAAAGAATCTCATGGGTTCGCTCATGTTGGTTACGTCGCTCAACACTAAAATTGGCTATTACAAAGCTGCTGAAATCGCACAGACTGCTCACAAGCAAGGTCTGACGCTGAAGGATGCAGCAGTACAGCTTGGGCACCTTACTGCTGAGCAATTTGACGAGTGGGTCATTCCTGCTGAGATGGTGGGTGACATTACTAAATAACTAATCATTGGCTAGTTAAAAAAAGCGGAGCCAATTGACTCCGCTTTTTTTTGGAAAATAATCGTCTAGATAATCAGACGAATCGTTCTCCCTTTTTAATCTTAACATCATTCACAAGGTTCCGAACTTGTTGTTCGTCATCTTTCGGGCATATCAACAATACGTTGTCGCTATAAACGACAATGTAATTCTCTAGTCCTTGAATGACCGCTAGTTGATCTTTTGGTAAATTGACAATACAATTTGATGTTTTATCCAGCATCGCATGCTGCCCTACGATTGCATTGCCTGCGTCGTCGTGCGGGAGCTCTTCATAGAGGGATTTCCAGGTACCTAGATCGCTCCAGCCAAATTCAGCAGATAGTACATACACATTTTTTGCCTTCTCCATAATTCCGTAATCGATGGAGATATTGGTGCATTTTTCATAGGTGCGTTTGATAAAGTCTGCTTCTTCCGGTGTGCCATACATACTTTTTCCCTCTTCGAATAAGGCGGACATATCCGGAAGGTAATCTTTAAAGGCATTAAGAATGCTATCAGCACGCCACAGAAAAATGCCTGCGTTCCATAGAAACTCACCGCTTTTCAAGAAGAATTTTGCCATTTCAAGATTTGGCTTCTCCGTAAAAGTCTTTACGCGGGATATACTGAAATCTTCTTTAGTATCCGTCTCTTGAAATTGAATGTAGCCGTAACCGGTATCCGGGCGGCTAGGTTGAATGCCGATGGTAAGTAAGTGGTCGCCAGAAGCGGTGAAAGCTAAGCCTTTGAGCACTGCTTCTTGAAAACGTTTCTCGTCTTTGATGATGTGATCAGAAGGAGCAACTACTAGGTTAGCTTCCGGATTCAATCGAAATATTTTTTCAGCAGCATAGGCTACACAGGGCGCAGTATTTCTGCGCATTGGTTCGGCCAGTACTCGTTCTGGTTGAAGGTGTGGGAGTTGATGGAACACATGGTCTACGTAACTTTCATTGGTAACGATGAAGATGTTTTCTTTCGGGCAAATAGAAAGGAATCGTTCGTAGGTTTGTTGAATGAGTGTTTGGCCCGTACCCAAAATATCCAGAAACTGTTTCGGGAAATTGTTCCGACTCATCGGCCAAAAACGACTGCCGATTCCGCCGGCCATAATCACACAATAATTATTCTTCATTCAAAGTGTTGAGTTGGTAGTTGTAAATGCGTGTAGAAAAGTACAATCAGGAGAGACTTGATAGTACTTTTTTCAGTTGAAGGAACAGTTCATCGATTTCTGTTTTGTTGCAGGTGCCTACCGACAACCGATACCAAGTGGAGTTTTCATTGGCACCGAAGAAGGCGAAAGGAACAATGGCTAAATGAACCTCATCCAATAGGAACTGAGTAACGTCTTTCTGAGTTTGTAATACTTTTCCAGATGCAGTCTTTTTTCCTTGCAATTTAATATTCACTGTTAAGTAGATGGCAGCTTGTGGAGCAATGGCGTCAACTGGGAAGCCTTGATTTTTCAGTTCGTGAAACCCGTTGTAAAAACGCTCAAGGCGTTCGGAAATTTCATTTTTAAAATGGATGAGGAAATTATTGATGGCAGGTTTCTGCTTCAGGAACTTTGCAGCAGCCACCTGCTCTGCTTTTGGAGCCCAAGCACCGACGTGCGTTAAAACGGCTTTCATTTTGTCCATGATGCGTTGAGGTCCGAACGCCCAACCTACACGGATACCGGTAGCTGCAAATGACTTGGACATGCCATCAATGAAGACGGTATATGGACGTAGTTCTGGACGAATACGTACGGGATCAAAGTGTTGTGTGCCTCCGAAAGTCAGAACCCAATATACCTGGTCGAACATGATATAGAGTGGTTTTACACCAGGACCACGCCGACGATTTTCTTCCAAAACCAGCTCGCAAATTGTTTCCAGCTGATAATGACTGAATACTGTTCCAGTAGGATTTAAGGGTGAACACAGCGAAAGAAGATTTGCATTGGCCAGGTGTGGCCTCAACTCATCAGCCGTAGGCATGAAATTATTCTCCGGTTGGGTTTCCACGAAAATGGCATTCGCTTGCGTAAGGTGGCAATAATGATTGTTGTTCCAGGATGGAACCGGAAAGACTACCGTATCACCTTTGTCAAGAATGGTGGTGTAAAAAGCAAAGATGAGGGGACGTGCTCCTCCGGCTACCAGAATCTCTTCAGCTGAATAGTTGAGACCTTGATGTTCTTCGAGGAATTCAGCAATTTCTTTGCGGAGCTCGAGTACCCCATTGGCCGCAGGATAATTGGTTTGATTATCACGGTACGCAGCAATAATTTCAGTGGTAAGTTCTGCGGGTATTGGAAAGATGTTTGAATCGAAATCGCCGATGGTGTAATTGAAAACGCGTTCACCATTACGAATCTTCTCATGGACTTCTGCTGCCAATTTGATGATTTCCGATCCGATTAGGTTTTCAGCCATTTCGGAAACGAGCAGGGTGGGTGTATTCTGAGCCATACCGGTGTTGCGTAAACCGTCCGCAAAGGTACTCTAAAAATAAGTACACAGTACCCTTGTTGCTCACCCGGGAAGCTTCCTTTTATTGTAAAAACACAATTTCAGGTCGATTCCCGGGATGCTGCATCAGTCAATAATTGCACTTCAGCCAGACTGCTAACCAGGTAGGCTTTCCCCGAAGAAATTTCTTGGCAGCGATATCGTGTCCGGTTCTTAACCCCTTTTTGAAAGGTCAATTTAGATCGATCACCATAGAGCCTGAAAATGCTTCCGTCTGGTAATTCGTCTAGGTGATATACAGGTACACTGGTTGGCGGATCATAACATTTTAGTGCTTTCATCAAGGCTGCGTCGTGGCAACTGGAAGATGGTGGATGCAAGAGATGCCGCTGCAAGACTTCTTCAAGGTCATTGGGAAAGATCCCCATCTCCAGAAAATATCCTAGTAGAATTTTAAATTCTTGCTTCCATTCTTTGCCATGAGGTTCGTGATATTGGCCATACTTGATAAAACTATGTAAGTGTGCAACTTCATGCGTGAAGGTGATCAAGAATGCATATTTGTTTAAGTCGTGATTGACCGTAATACGATGCCCTTGTCCATTTTCCAATGGACGGTAGTCACCTAATTTAGAACTCCGTACACCTGTGATTTTTAAATGGATGTTTCTTGACCGAATCCAGCGCGTACACACTGGAATAGCAGGCTCCGGCATGTATTTGGCCAATACTTCTTCAATGGTCGTAGCCATGGCGTGTTCCTGATAGCAACGGGTGCTTTAGCTCGATTGATTTATTCAAATTGTACAATAGGTCCGAGCGAAGCATTTATGGTTTTAAGAGCTGATAGGCGATGAGCCCCGATAGGTAGGCCAGCCCACTCATGTAAAACAACTGGATGAGTGGGTATTTGATATGTTTGGTTTCACGATAGACAGTCGCCAGTGTACTCATGCATTGCATAGCGAAAGCATAAAACAATAATAGAGAAAGTCCGACGGCCAAAGTATATCGTGGCCCACCGGTAATCGGATTTCGTTCGGCCATAAGCTTCTCTTTTAATGTACGTTGCGCTGCACGTTGATCGCCTACGCTATAAATGGTAGACATGGTGCCGACAAAAACTTCGCGTGCAGCAAAGGAAGTGATTAATGCGATGCCAATTTTCCAGTCGTAGCCGATTGGTCGGATGACGGGTTCTATGATATGACCTAGGTGACCTGCGTAGGATTGCTCCAGTTTCTCACTTTGTATGTCGTGTTCAAAGGCTTCGACTGGAATATTCTTTTGAATGGCAGCGTTGGCATATTTTTGTTCGATGCGTTGGAAACTATCTCCTGGTCCGAAGGAGGAGAGCATCCAGAGGATAATCGAAATGGCCAGAATAATTTTTCCGGCGTCGAAAAGGAAGATGCGAACTTTTTCAATAATGTGCAGCCCGATTGTTTTCCAGCGGGGTAAGCGATACATTGGTAATTCCATCACATAGTAGCTACGCTCTGTTGATTTTAATAGGTTTTTCATCACCCAGGCTGCACCCAGTGCAGCGATAAAACCAATCAGGTATAATAACATCATGACGATTCCTTGCAAAGAAAATCCAGCTAATCGATCACCTGGGATTACCAATGCGACCAATAAGGTATAGACTGGCAATCGTGCGGAACAACTCATCAAAGGTGTTACCATCAGTGTGATCATTCGTTCCTTACGGTTGCGTATCGTACGCGTGGAGAGCAGGGCAGGTACCGCACAGGCAACGCCACTCATTAGCGGAATCAATGATTTTCCATTTAATCCGAAACCGCGCATTAGCCGGTCCATCAGAAAGCTGACGCGCGACATGTACCCTGTATCTTCCAAAATGGCGATGAAGAAGAATAATAAGGCAATCTGTGGAATGAATACTACAATTCCGTTAATGCCAGCCAATACACCGCCCACTAGTAAGTCGTTTAGTATACCTGGAGGAAGTGTTGACTGTACTTTTGAATTCAACCAGTTGAATCCCTCGTCAATCAGCTCCATAGGAAGTGACGCCCACGTGAAGATTGATTGAAAAATGATGAATAGCACAGCAAGGAAAATGACGTATCCCCAAATTCGATGCGTGAGTAATGAGTCGATTTTATAAGAATACGATTGTTGAATCGGTCGAGTCTTTTCACGAACACACTCTTGCAAATAATTTGAAATTAATTTATAACGCTCTAAGGTTTCACGAGCTTGCAATTGCTGCGCGTCAAAGGCGTTATGCTTGGTCAGATCGAGGATGGCCGTTCGGTGTTCATCCGACATTTCACCCGTTTCAATCAGGTGTAAATTATTAGCGACTAAGAAAGCGTTGTAGTCACTGTTTACATGTAAGTTTTTTCGGATGGCGTCGACCACTTGCGGGGCCATGCTACGAGAATCCAAATGTTGTTTGCCAGCAGGTCGGTCGACTTCGGCAATGGCTGCTTTTAGTTCTTTCAGACCTTCACCCTTGCGTGCGGTCATGGGCACGACTCGCGCTCCCATTCTTTTCTCCAATTCTTTAAAATTAATCTCAGCGCCGCTGCTACGTACCATATCCATCATATTGATGGCCAGAATAACAGGTATATTAAGATCGATGACTTGTGAAGAAAGAAAAAGATTCCGTTTTAGGTTCGTGCCATCAGCGACTACAATGACAAGATCCGGATGCATCGCATGATCCGGATTGCAAAGTAGTCGGAATGGTAATTCCTCTTCCGGGGATTTTGGATACAGGGAATAAGTGCCGGGTAGATCAATTATTTCTGCTTGGACAATAGATCCGTCGTCGCCTTTGATTGTGCATTTTCCCGTGTGTTGTTCCACGGTCACCCCGGGGAAGTTTGCAATCTTTTGATGAAGTCCAGTAAGTTCATTAAAAACCGTTGACTTCCCCGAATTAGGATTGCCTACCAGTGCGATCTTTATGCGTCTTTCCATGAAGGTTGGAGTGCTGCGACGTTAAAAAGAAGTTCGGACGCGGATGGACGAGGCCTCATCCTTACGCAAGCTCAACATATACCCGGATACTGCAATGGCTATAGGGTCGCCCAATGGAGCTACCCGAATCACTTCTACCGTTTCGCCAGGGATACACCCCATTTCGAGCAATTTCAGGGAGATTTCGTAGTCGGTAAAGCTCTCTACCAGCGCTTTTTGCCCCAACTTGACTTCCGATAATGCACAAAGTTGGTTCGACACGCTATTTAGAATGATTATAAAGTAGACATCAAAAGTAGTCCAATTTTCCCATTCTTTTTGTGAACTTGGAGTGTTTGAAATAAATTTAAACTATTGAAAAACATGATATTGCAATTATCAAAGGCGAGTGGAAGGCCAGTTCGTCCAAATGCTGCTTCAACCTTTACTGGTAGGTGTTGTGTGTGCGTTTTTTACCTTTCCGAATTTCGGGCAATCACACTTTTTCTTAAAAATAAAGCAACTGCTCATGGTGATGAGCAACATTCCTGCTAAAGCAACAAAGGCGATTTTTTTCATTGTGTTAAAGGTACATAATAGTACCACTGTTGAGAAGCCATTTTAATGCGTCAACTAACGGTGGTCTGATTTTGTATTTTTACACCAGCATATGAATTGGCTTTTTCATTTAGGGCGGTATTGGATGTTCGTCAAGGATATGATGAACCGTCCAGAGAAGTTCTCCATCTACTGGAAACAGTTTGTTCGTGAATTGGATAATTTCGGATACGGTTCCTTGGGAATCGTTGCTTTAGTATCTACGTTCATGGGAGCGGTCATCACTATTCAGACCGTTTACAATCTATTTAACCCGTTGATCCCTTTGTCGGCGGTGGGAATTGTAGCTCGCGATTCGATTATTTTGGAGTTTTCTCCAACGATGATCAGCCTGGTATTAGCAGGTAAAATAGGTTCAAGCATCGCCTCTGAAATTGGTACGATGCGCGTGACAGAGCAAATAGATGCCCTTGAAATTATGGGAATCAATTCAGCAGCCTACTTGGTGCTTCCAAAGGTGGTGGCTGCGGTATTGATATTCCCATTCGTAGTAACTATCTCGATGTTTCTCGGCATTTTCGGTGGATGGATTGCCGGTACAGCTTCTGGCGTTATTCCATCCGTTGATTACATTCAAGGATTACAGAATCAATTTATCCCCTATAACGTAACGTTTGCCATTATCAAATCAATTACGTTTGCCTACATCATCACTACTGTATCTTCCTATCATGGTTATCATACAAAAGGTGGCGCACTCGAAGTTGGTAAGTCTAGTACGGATGCCGTTGTTTATAGTAGCATAATGATCCTAATCTTCGATTATATCTTGACTCAGCTAATCCTGATATGATTGAATTAAAAAAAATATCGAAACGTTTTGAAAGTCGGAACATTCTGAGTGATGTATCTGCGACATTTCAAAAAGGACATATCAACCTCGTCATTGGAGGATCTGGATCCGGAAAAACGGTCATGATGAAATGTATGGTCGGACTCGAGGAGATTGACGAAGGTGAAATTATCTACGATGGCCAACGCTTTTCAGGATTAACTAAGAAAGAACGTAAACCGTATCGCCAACAGATCGGCATGGTCTTTCAAGGTGGAGCACTTTTCGACTCGCTCAATGTCGAACAGAATGTAATGTTCCCCCTGAGCATGTTTACCGAGATGTCCTTGGAAGAAAAAAGAGACCGTGTCAATTTCTGCTTGAAACGAGTCAATCTTCCTACCGCTCAAAAGCTGATGCCTTCTGAATTAAGTGGCGGAATGAAAAAGCGAGTGGCGATCGCCCGTGCTATTGCTACCAATCCCAATTACCTTTTTTGCGACGAGCCTAACTCTGGACTCGATCCACGTACCTCCATTGTTATAGACAATCTTATCAAAGAGATTACAGAGGAGTTCAATATAACGACCATTGTCAATACCCATGATATGAATTCGGTGCTTGAAATTGGGGATAAAATCATCTTCCTCTATCAAGGCAGTAAGTGGTGGGAGGGTAACGTAGATGATATTTTGCGGACTGACAATAAAGAAATCAACGATTTCATCTTTGCTTCCAAACTTGCTAAAGGAATCAAAAAGGTCTGACCATTGCACTTCTACCAGCCTGAACGGATTCAAATTGTCGATTCACACACAGGTGGTGAGCCTACACGTGTTGTGCTTGATGGTGGACCTGACCTTGGCGGTGGAACAGTAGCTGAACGTCAATATTTACTTCAACAGCAATTTGATTTTTTCAGGACTGCAGTGATTCACGAACCGCGTGGTTCTGCTGTACTGGTAGGCGCACTATTAATTCCTGCGTCAGTACCTGATTGTGTGACTGGCGTGATTTTCTTTAACAACGTCGGGTACCTTGGCATGTGTGGCCATGGCACCATTGGCGTTGTAAGTACGTTGCATCACCTGGGTAGAATTCATTCCGGCAGCATTCGAATTGAAACTTCAGTTGGAGTGGTAGCAGCACACCTTGGCGAGGATGGTTCAGTTTCCATTGCTAATGTTCCCAGTTACCGCAAGGTAAAAGACCTTGAAGTGGATGTGCCGGGCATCGGTAATGTAATTGGCGATGTTGCGTGGGGTGGAAATTGGTTTTATCTGGTAAGGCCATCAGAGCAATCGATATCACAGGATCAAATAGAAACTTTGACCAATCGCGCATGGAGCATTCGACAAGCAGTCAACAATCAAGGATATCCGGAAGTAGATCATATTGAGATTTTCGGACCCGCTGCTGCCTCTGAGAATGATTCGCGTAATTTTGTATTATGCCCGGGTAAAGAGTACGACCGATCACCGTGTGGCACCGGCACCAGTGCTAAATTAGCGTGCTTGGCACAAGATGGGAAATTAGCAGAAGGTGCTGAATGGTTACAAGAGAGTATTGTTGGCAGTGTGTTTCGTGGAACCTATACATGGCTCGATCGCGAAGCAGGCGTAATAGCACCACTTATAACAGGTAAAGCTTATGTAACCGGCGAAACGTTATTGCTGTTTGATCCTAACGATCCTTATCGTTGGGGAATCAAATGAACCAATAATTGGCCCAATTGAAGCGCAAAAAAAAGCCTGCCCTTTTGAGGCAGGCTTTTTAATAAACTAGACCGGATTAACGGTTGGAAATCATGATGTTCTTGGTAGAAACACCTGCTGCAGATTGTACGCGTACGGTGTACATGCCCTCAGCTTGGTTGCTAATATCCACTTTTGCATTCGTCATGGAATCAAAGCGGTTGGAGTAAACAACTTGACCTAATGTGTTGGTGATGGTCACCAGTGCATTCTTTGCATCGCTGTTGATGCTCAGTTGTCCTTTAGAAGGATTTGGGTAGATGGTCAATGATGATGCGTTATTGACCGTTGATATTCCGGTAGAAATATCAGCCGTGGTAACACGCAAGATGAATGCGATTTCAAAGCTGGCAGTTTCAACAGCCGTCCATGCACCTGCACCAACTTGGTAGAAGGCAGTTCCAGGGGTGAAGATATCAGAAGCGGTACCCAAGGTGATGTTGTTCTGTGATTTCTGATTCACGGCAACGTAGTATTGACCGCCATTAGCTACAAAAGGTGTGCTGAATGGAAGCGATAAGAATGCTCCGCCCGTATCGGCATCGGTGATGATGTAATTGCCGGTAGAAGCAATAAGCGCATTTGGCAAACCGCCTACCATGTCATAAATGTCAACAGACATTGAATCGTCCATCGTAGCGCCAGCAAGATAGAAGGTGGCTGAATTAAATTGAATAGGCTGATAAACTTCGAACGTTTGTCCCAAGTGACCGGTATTCGCATTGAAGCCCAAACCGCCTGTATAGTAGCTAGCGTCGAGAAACGTAAAGTCACGCGCGTAATCAGCGGTGTCTACGTACATGTAGCTAAAGGAGGTGTCGTTGCTGGTGTTAGCATCAGCATTGGTCATTGAACATACGTACATGAAGTAGTAAACGCCAGTATCAGAAGGTGTAAAAGGAAGAGAGGTTGTCAACAAAGCAGAGGTGTCGCCAGGATTCAACGTTGCAGCTGAATTTGTAACACTGTTGTAGATGTTATTGAATGATCCATCGTAAATGTCAATTGTGACAACTGCGTTGGTAGCTGGAGAGCTACCATTGTTGAATACTTTAGCTCCTAATGTCAAAGGTTGTACTTGTGTCAAAGGAACGCATGAATAAGGGCTTGGGTGAGCAACTTCAGCAATGCCGATATCGTCAGCAGGAACATCTTCGATAGAAACATCATCAATCATCCAAGAATAACCGCAACCTGAACCAGCGCCAAAGCTAGCTGGGCTATAGAATTCGAAACGAATTTTAACATTCGCAGAACCAGCAGCAAGGCTGGAGATGTCAACATAAGCGATATCGGGGTTAATTGATCCGTCGCCATCGTTGGAATTGAAATTATTGTCTTGCGTGATAGCGTTCAAGGCAATTTGATTCCATGTGCTACCGCCGTTGTTAGAAACGTAGAGGTAAGTAGAATCAATGTAACGACGATAGTACTGAGAGAATTTCAGGCGGGCTGATGTTGCAGCACTCAGGTCAATCGTACCTGCAGTGGTCAATAACGCCTGCTGATCGCCAGAGCATAACAGGTCGGAATCAAACAAGGCAAAACCATTCGCAGCAGTAGCAGATGCGATAGGGTCAATAAGAAATGCGCCAGATGGGCCGTTGGTGCCAATTACCCAGTTGTCCACTGATGGTGCAACTGCAGATAATGTCCAAGTGGATGGATTGCTGAAGTCATCCGACCAGTATACCGTAGAGTTGCTGCGGCTGGAGGCGTTGTTTTTCTTCAATGAATTGAAAGTTGCATTCTTTGCAGCTGGTTTTTGCTGCGAATGTTGCTTGCCAGAGACAAGCTTCTTGGACAGTTGAGCACTTGCCGCTGTTCCCAGGGCGACTACAACTGCAAGTAAAAGGTAGAACTTTTTCATGGTGTTGTTTTGGATTTGTTTATTACCAGTGCAAATTTAAAGTTCTTTTCTATTCCTACAACCGATGGGCTGCCTTTCACGAGTCACGGAAGCGTCTTTTTTCAACCATATCCCGTTCGTTTTGGGATTGTTCGTGAAGGGGGCACTAAAGCAAAAAAACCGGGCAGGTGCCCGGTTTTTGAATAGGTAGGTAGTAGAACGATTATTCCACGACAATCTTGCGGGAAGTCGTGTATTGGTCGTTGGCTACACGGATGACATAAACCCCAGCGGCAAGGCCTGAGATATCAATTCGCTCCGAGGAAAGGTTGGCAAATGACTTTTGAGCAACTTCCTGACCCATCAGGTTGGAAATCGTCACCAAGTAGTTGGATCCTTTGCCACCTTGAATCGTAAGCTGGTCGTGTGCTGGATTTGGAAACACACTCAATGACTGCTCTTCAATAGCTGATACGCCTGTCGTGTTAGTGTACACAGACAGATTGATATCATCCAAGCGCAAAGAGCCGATCTTGTTTCCGCTCAGAACGTGGAAGCCAATGTAAAATGTACCATTGCTTGGGCAGGTAAATTGGTTGTTACCTGCAAGGTAGCTGATGCTGCTTGCCAGAAGTGGCAATTGAATAGGAGCTACCAGTGCGGAAGAAGAAGGTGCCGAACAAAGGACTACTTCAAGGTATGCATCCGTAGCGGAATTGAATACACGATAGAAATAATCCAAGTTATAGGTGGTGCTATCGTTGAGGTCTACGCAAGGCATAAACAACCACTCATTGGCAAACTGTGTGGCAGAAGCTGAAGTGTAGCTAGCGCAGTTCAAACCGGTACGTGGCAATACGTCGGAAATGCTCCAGGTGTTATTATCGGCATTCACATCTTCAATGACCCAGCCGGTGCGGTCTTCGCTATCTTCAAAACCAGCAGAGAAGTCATTGTTCGCATCAATCATTCGTGTTCCATTGTAAACGAAAGATGAGATGGTATCATTTGATGGATCTACATCGCCAAAAGTTGTAACATAAATCATCAACGTATGTGAACCAGGGTTGGAAAAATTCGCTGGAATACTGAATGCATAGATGGTGGAACCACCAGCTACTACGGTAGTAGTGGAATTTTCAGTGACAGGGGATCCGCCGTCAACGACGTAGCTGATGTCAAATCCGTTCATGTCGGAATTTCCGATGTTGTCGATGTTAACAGTTACAGTTTCAGCGTTGGAAAGTCCTGAGCAATTGCTCGCTGGAGATACAATGCCAGAAAGTGAAGCATCAAAAGCTATTACGGGCTCGTACATGGTCACATCATCAATCATCCACCAATAATCATAATCGCCGGTGAAATTGAACTTGACCCAAACAGTAGCTTGATTAGCTGCCAAAGAAGTAATGTCAAGATCGATTGCATCCGCGTTAGAGGTATAGGCGTTGGTGTTCAGGCCAGCACTAGCATCTAAGACTTCCGTCCATGAGGTGCCATCGTTGGAGACAAACACTTTTGCAGTTTCATAAAAATGATACAAAAATTGGTTGAAGGTTAAATGAACGATGCTGTGTCCTGAGCAATCAATCACATTTGTGATCATGTCTGCGTCTTCGCCACCAACACTCTGACTGGCTGAATCGCTGTCATAAACCATATAGCCATTGGCGGCAGTGGTTCCTGTGGTGTTCAACCGACCAATCGTACCGTACGATGCCGCGTTATAAATGCCGCTGGTGGTGAGTTTCCAGTTAATGCCGTTGCCAGCGTTATCTACCAATTGCCAGCCGGCAGGAACCCCACCGCTGAAGTCTTCCGAGAAGAACGTGTTGACAGTATTGGTACGGTGAGGTTGTGCAACACGGTGGAATGGAGTTCCAGGAGTGTCATGAACAAAGGAAGTACGTTGCGCATTTTTTCCGGCAAAGGCAGAGAATGCGAACACGGTGAGCACAGAAAGTAGCGTAATGCGTTTCATCATAAGGGTATGGTTAGGTATTTTAATGTACGTTGGGCTTCAAAAATAAGATTTATTAGCGGTCTGACAAACAATAAAAAAGCCCGACTAAACGGGCTTTTTAAGCTAAATTGCGACTTCTTCATATTGTTCCATCGGCGGGCAAGCACAAACAAGGTTCCTGTCGCCATAGGCATTGTCTACACGCCCGACCGCTGGCCAAAATTTATGGGCAGCTACATAGGGTAGTGGGAAGGCTGCTTTTTTCCGAGAATAGGAATGACTCCATTCGTCATTCGTAATGACAGCCATCGTATGTGGTGCGTTTTTTAATACGTTATCCTTACGATCTGCTTGTCCGTTTTCGATTTCATCAATCTCTCGGCGAATGGAAATCATGGCATCACAGAAACGATCGAGCTCCGCTTTTGGTTCACTTTCAGTCGGCTCAATCATGATTGTGCCTGGAACAGGGAACGACATGGTTGGTGCGTGGAATCCATAATCCATCAAACGTTTAGCAATATCTTCCACTTCAATACTTGCAGTAGTCTTGAACGGACGACAATCTAAAATCATTTCATGCGCAACCCGGCCGTGGGTTCCTACATAAAGAACTGGATAGTGTTTTTCTAAGCGCGCTTTAATGTAGTTAGCATTGAGGATCGCATATTTTGTAGAGTCGGTTACGCCGGCGGCTCCCAACATCTTTATGTATGCATATGAAATTAACAGGATGCTTGCGCTGCCCCAAGGTGCTGCAGATACGGCATGAGTACTGCCTCCCATTTTCACTATAGGGTGAGATGGAAGAAACGGTGCCAAATGTGCGGCCACACCGATAGGACCCATGCCAGGGCCACCACCACCGTGAGGAATTGCAAATGTTTTATGCAGGTTCAAGTGACAAACGTCTGCTCCAATGGTGTAGGGATTAGTCAGTCCTACCTGTGCATTCATGTTAGCGCCGTCCATGTATACTTGTCCGCCGCACTCGTGAACGATTTGTGTGATTTCCTTAATGCCCTCTTCAAACACACCGTGGGTAGAAGGATAGGTTACCATCAGACAGGATAGTTGTTCTTTGTGCAATTCTGCTTTAGTGCGCAGATCATTGATATCAATATTCCCCATGTCGTCGCATTTTACCACAACGACCTTCATGCCCGCCATAACGGCACTCGCCGGATTGGTCCCGTGTGCTGAGGATGGAATTAATGCAACATCACGATGATGGTCGCCACGACTAATATGATACGCACGAATGACCATAAGTCCCGCGTATTCTCCTTGTGCTCCTGAATTGGGTTGCAAAGAAACGGCGTGGAATCCGGTAATCGTGCAAAGATATTCCTCCAGTTCACGAATGATTTGCGCATATCCTTCTGTTTGATCGGAAGGGGCGAAAGGGTGAATTCCTCCCCAAGCCTTCCACGTTACTGGAATCATCTCGGAAGACGCGTTCAATTTCATGGTGCAGGAACCTAATGCAATCATCGAATGGTTCAATGAAAGATCTTTCTTTTCCAAGGATGCGATATACCGCAGCATTTGTGTTTCAGAATGATTGTTGTGAAACACCGGGTGAGTCATGAATTCGGAAGTGCGATGGAGTTGATCTTTAAGTACCTCCGAAAGACTAGCATTCATTGTAGGAGATGGCTTTCCTTTTGCGGCTGCAAATACACCAACAATATCTTTCAAGTCGTGATTAGTCACGGTCTCGTTAAGACTGATACAAACGCAATTGTCTGTGGTATAGCGGAAATTTATTCCTGATTCCAATGCGTGTTTACGAATGCTTTCTAATTCATTTCCGCACTCGACTTGCAGGGTGTCAAAATAGGTGCTGTTCTTTTGGACATAGCCCAGCTGTTCCAATTGCGCAGCTAATTCTTTGGTCTTGTTGTGTACATCGCCTGCAATTTTTCGCAGTCCTGTCGGGCCGTGATACACCGCATACATACCGGCCATGACTGCTAACAGTACCTGAGCGGTACAGATGTTTGACGTTGCTTTGTCGCGACGGATATGCTGCTCACGGGTTTGAAGTGCCATGCGCAAGGCTCTGTTTCCTTGTGCATCAATGGAGACCCCAATGATACGTCCTGGCATCTCACGTTTATACGATTCTTTGGCAGCGAAAAACGCAGCGTGCGGTCCCCCGAACCCAAGGGGAACACCAAAGCGCTGACTATTTCCGAAAACGATGTCTGCTCCCCATTCGCCGGGTGGTTTTAGTAATGTCAATGCCAACAAATCAGCTCCGACACCAATCTGTAAACCATGTTTTTTCGCATTCTCTACCCAACTGTCCAAACGATCGATATTTCCATGGATGCCGGGATATTGCAGGATGGCGCCGAAGAAGGTGTTGTCTACCGAAATGGTTCGATGATCCCCAATGATCAGTTCGATGCCCAGCGGGGCAGCGCGTGTAATCAAGACATCGATGGTCTGTGCGAGGCAATCTGACGACACAAACAGTTTGTTTGCTTGACGTTGGACGGCGTCCTTTTCTCGGGAGGCAAAAAATACGTGCATGGCTTCCGCCGCCGCAGTAGCTTCGTCCAGCAAGGAGGCATTGGCGATTTCCATACCGGTCAACTCAATGACCATGGTCTGGTAATTCAACAAGGCTTCCAAACGACCTTGTGCGATTTCTGCCTGGTAGGGAGTGTAGGCAGTATACCAGCCCGGATTTTCAAAAATGTTTCTCAATATAACTCCAGGAGTTATCGTATCGTGGTAGCCGGCTCCGATATAAGAACGGTAAACCTTATTTTTAGAAGCCGTTTGCTCCAGTTCGGATAGATATTCGTGTTCTGATAAGCCAGAGGGAAGGTCAAGTGTTTTGGGTAGACGGATGGAGGACGGTACAGTCTCGTTGATAAGTTGATCAACTGAAGAGATTCCGATTTCACGCAGCATGTCAGCGGTTTGCTCGGCATCAGGACCGATATGTCGGTTGGAAAAAGGGACTGAAGACATAATGGAAGTATGATTTTAGGAGGCCTAAAGATACTAATTAAGCCCCTTCACAAAAGCCGAATTTATCAACCATCGTAGCGATTTTCTCGTAGCTTTGATTGTATGAAAACAGCACTTAAAATGGTCTTATGGGCGGCGCTCACCGCCTTACTTCATCAAGTTGCTTCCGCCCAGGATACGATTGTGTTGATAAGCGGAAAAATTATCATTTCGAAGTCCGTCGAGATCAAGGACTATTCTGTCAACTACCACGATACTAAAAAAGGTAAATTTCATTCCATGGAGAAGTACCGTATTTTCAGCGTTCTTGGTGCAGATGGCAAGGAGCAGGTGTTATACACCAAGGACCCCTATGATTCATTGGATTTCACGCCCGAGCAAATGCGTCTATTTATCAAGGGAGAGCAAGATGCTGATCGTTTTTTTCATGGTACTGCAAATAAAGCGGTCTCTTTTGCAATCGGTGTTCCGTCTAGTTTATTAGCGATTTATGGATTGTTGGTTCCGCCACTTTATTCGACAGTAATTGGTAGTTTCTCTCCCAATATGCAGAAGGCAACTGTTTCTGATCCGGCGTTGCGCAATGTGCCCGAGTATTCCGAAGGCTATCAGCGAAAAGTACGCGAAAAGAAAATACGTAATTCATTGCTATACGGTTTAGCGGGTTTCGCTGCAGGGTTTGTTGTATTCAACATGGTGGTCAATTGATAGGGCTTCTTCCCATGATTTTGATCAGACGCTTGTTGCTCTATAGTCACCTATTTCTGGCTGCTTGCGCAGCTGCCTTGTGGTGCGTGACCTTGAAAATGAGCGATGGAGTCGTTACGTACGGTCCTGATTTCTACCTGCTGGTCTCATCAACGTTGTTCTATTACAACTTTCACAAGTTTGCCTATAAGTTCAAATCGTTTCGGATTTCTGAGATGATTTCCATGATGATGGACAAATCAGTATGGCTGTTTGAACGCGTACTTTTTTTTATGAGTGGAGCGGTCTTTCTGGTTTCTTTTTTATGGGCAGAGACGGATGTTAAATTGTGCTGGATGGCGCTTGCTGGATGTTCGCTACTCTATTCCTTGCCGATGCGTTGGGGTAAAGGAAAATCTCGACGTCTCCGTGAAATACCGGCATTGAAACTCGTGGATGTCGCTTTGGTATGGGCTATTTCAACGGTTGTCATTCCGTTGGTTTCATCAAACTTGTTCGTCGTGGACATCAGCTTCTGGTCCATATTTATTTCTCGCTTTGTCCTGGTGTTTTGTCTTTGTATACCTTTTGAAATCCGGGATGAACAGCGAGAACGTGCGCATGGTTTTACATCCTTCATGGAGTATGGTCGCAAGAACATTTTTGTGGCAGGCACCTTCATGCTCTTGGTAGCGACTTTGCTGGTGCTTCTCGCCTATCAACAAAATATGATTGATCAAGTGGAATTGATATCCTACGTCTTCACGCATACGCTTGCCTTCGCATGGATAGTTATGGCCAAACCTACTTGGCCTGACTGGTACTTTAAATTTTGGGTGGATGGCACCATGCTAGCACAGTTTATTTTTCTTACTATATTCGTTTGAATATGCTTCGCACATATCCCATTGAGGCTTTTGAAAGTCTAGCCAAGGCTATCCGCAATGATGATGAATCAGAGCAGAAATTGCTCGTTCTTCATGGATTTCCGGAACTGTCTCATTTTTGGGATGCCTTGGAAGGAGTAGAGCCGTCTTTTCGATGGTTATTGGAAAATGATTTCCGACATCTTGCAGCTATCGTGGATGGTTTGACCGGAAAAGATACCGCGAAAGTATGGTTGCTGAAATCCGGTTACCCGGTGCTTGCGGCATTCATCGATGCTGCCCAAGGAAATGCTTCCGCGGTTAAGATGTTACTCAAAGGAAATCACAAAGGATGGATTGTGGTAGCTCGCGCCATTCACGATAAGCAAAAAAAGAAGGACAAAAACATGTTCTGGGGGTTATTAAATTTTGGTAATCCCTTCCGATGAGGCGCTATACACCACGTCCAAAGATTCGCAAATCAACTGCACAGCTCTTTCCAATATGTTTGTTGAATGCGCCGCTGATATAAAACCAACTTCGTACCCCGACGGTCCAAGATAGACTCCTTTCTCCAACAGTGATTTATGCATCACACGGAATTTATTCATGCTATTCGGATCGATTTCGTCGGAGCGCCGCACCGCATCTAACGATGTAAAGGCGAACCAAAAAATGGAGCCAATGCTGAATACTTTTAAATCGTAACCTTTCGAAGTAGAATACTGATTGAGTTGGTTAACAAAGGCAATGGTCCGCGCCTCCTGATCAGCGTAAAACCCTGGTTGAAGGCATTCCGATAGCTGTGCGAAACCGGCTGCCATGGCAACTGGGTTTCCTGATAACGTACCGGCCTGATACACATCACCTTCGGGAGAGATGTGGGACATGATTTCTTTGCTCGCGCCGTAGGCACCGACAGGCATGCCGCCCCCGATGATTTTTCCATACGTGATGATGTCGGGTTGAATATTATAATAACCGGCAGCTCCTTCAAAGCCTACACGGAATCCAGAAATAACTTCATCGAATATGAGCAGAATGTCATGTTTCCTAGTAATGTCTCGAAGAAATTTCAAGTAGGACTCTTCCTGGAGTAGTAGTCCGTTGTTCGCCGGAATAGGTTCAATAATAACGGCAGCTATGTCGTGGGAAAAATCAGAGATGGCTATTTCCAGCGCACGACGGTCATTGAGTGGGACGACAATGGTATCCTTCGCTACCGATTCAGGAATGCCTGCCGATGAGGAAATGCCAAAAGTGCTCAATCCACTTCCGGCTTTAACCAGTAGTGAATCAACATGCCCATGATAGCACCCTTCGAATTTAATGATCAATGGTCGACCGGTAACACCGCGGGCTAGTCGAATTGCTGACATGACAGCTTCTGTTCCAGAGCTAACAAAGCGAATCTTTTCAATGTACCGATGATTTGTCAAAATTAATTCGGCTAGTTCGTTCTCCTTACGTGTTGGTGCACCAAAGGAGGTGCCGGAGGCAACTGCTTCTACTATCTTTTCTCGAACAGCTGCAGCATTATGCCCGAGAATCAAAGGGCCCCATGAACAGCAGAAGTCGATGAAGGAATTGCCATCAGCATCTGTGATGGTACATCCCTCGCCTTTTTCTATGAATAGTGGGGTGCCGCCAACCGAACGGAATGCACGTACAGGTGAGTTCACGCCACCCGGAAAAAATTGGTTCGCTTTCCGGAAGAGTTCCTCGGATCGTTCTATTTTCATTTTGAAGAATCAGTTAAATGAAGTAATCTCGCTGTCGCAAAGGTCGGAAGTTTTCCTGAAGTAGAATATCATGTTTCATAATACCCTAGAATTTGCCCAATCCCTTGATCGTACTGACTCACTACGTGCTTTCCGCGATCGTTTTTATTTCCCTCAAATCGATGGTAAAGATGCCATCTATTTCACAGGCAACTCGTTAGGATTGCAGCCTAAATCGACTCAGCATTATGTTTTAAACGAGTTGGAAGATTGGGCCTCCTATGGCGTGGAAGGACATTTCCACAGTCGCATGCCTTGGTTCAGGTATCAGGATTTTCTCACTGATCAAATTGCTGATTTACTGGGAGCCAAACCGGTGGAAGTGGTTGCGATGAATTCATTGACAACCAATCTTCATCTGCTCTTGGTCTCATTTTACCGACCTACGAAGAGCCGTTACAAGATTATCTGTGAATACGATGCATTTCCATCTGATCTTTACGCGGTCCAGTCGCAAGCAGCCTTCCACGGTTTTGATCCCGAGGACGCGATTGTGTATTTAAAACCTCGCGATGGTGAAGTCGCCTTGCGCGATGAAGATGTACTTTCTGCCATAGGTAAACACGCTGATACATTGTCAACAGTGATGCTGGGGGCGGTGAATTATTATACCGGACAGTTTTTTGATTTGGCTGCAATTTCAAGTGCCGCACATCAAGTCGGTGCTACCGTTGGATTTAATCTTGCTCATGCTGCCGGGAATGTATTGCTTCGATTACACGATTGGAACGTTGATTATGCCTGTTTCTGCAGTTATAAATATTTGAACGCTGGCCCTGGAGGAGTTTCTGGAATATTTGTGCACGAGCGATTTGCTGACGATCACACCATTCCTAGATTGGCTGGCTGGTGGGGAAATGATCCGGAAACGCGCTTTAAAATGCCTCGCACTTTTGTGCCTGCGCAAGGTGCTCGCAGTTGGCAACAAAGCAATGCTCCCGTTCTTTCCATGTCAGCTCTCAAGGCTTCGCTGGACATTTTCTCCGACGCTGGAATGATGCCATCCTTACGCGCTAAAAGTGAGCAACTCACTGGTTTTCTTGAATTCATTATTGCTCAAATCAACACGTCCCTGTCTGAGCCATTGATTGACATCATCACCCCTTCTATGCCTTCCCGACGTGGTTGCCAGCTTTCTATGGTTTTTAGAAAAGATGGACGCGATATTTTCCGTCAACTTACCGAATCAGGAATAATCGTCGATTGGCGGGAACCTGATGTTATCCGTGTGGCTCCCGTTCCTCTCTACAACTCTTACGAAGATGTCTTCCGCTTTGGTGAGTGTCTCAAGCAGATCCTAACCCATCGGCAACGTTGAATTCGTCTTTCGTAATTCGAATATTTAATAACCACGAGCAAGCATGTCAGAAAAAAAGAATATAACCATCCTGGGCTCCGGATTAGTCGGTAGTCTGCTCTCCATTTATTTATCGAAACGCGGATATGAGGTCACGGTCTATGAACGCCGACCAGATATGCGCGAGCACAAAATGGCAGCTGGACGTTCGATCAATTTGGCATTGTCTGATCGTGGCTGGCGTGGATTGGAAGGTGTGGGTATTGCGGACGATATCCGACGGATTGGAATACCAATGTACGGACGACAAATGCACAGTGTCAACGGTATGTTGACCAATCAGCAATATGGAGAAAGCAATCAAGCAATTTATGCTACCTCACGCGGCATATTGAATTGTGAATTGATGACCTTGGCCGAAAAGAGTGGTGTCAAAATCCATTTTAATCAACGTTGTCTTAACGTGAATCTCGAAGGGAAAGAAGCGTATTTCGAGCACGTGGAATCCAAAGAAAAATTAACCGTAAAAAGTGACCTTATAGTAGGTTCCGACGGCGCATTCTCCGCCGCTCGACTAGCCATGCAGCTGTCTACCGATCGCTTTCAGTATTCTCAAAGCTATATTGATCATGCGTATAAGGAGCTCTTAATTCCAGCCGGTCCCAACGGTGAATTCCTGTTGGATAAAAATATGTTACACATCTGGCCTCGCGGTGGCTACATGATGATTGCTTTACCAAATCTGGATGGCAGTTTTACCTGCACGTTGTTTTTTCCGAATGAAGGAAGACATTCGTTCGCTTCACTTACAAGTAAGTCATCGGTACTGGCTTTTTTTAAAGAAGTATTCCCAGATACGGTGCCTTTAATGCCGACGTTGCAAGATGATTTCTTTGACAATCCAACCGGTTCTTTGGTAACTGTCCGATGCTTTCCGTGGGTGTACAAGGAGAATGTTTGTTTGATTGGCGATGCAGCTCACGCCATCGTTCCGTTCTATGGTCAAGGCATGAATTGTGGTTTCGAAGATTGTTCAGTGCTCAACGAGTTGTTAGATACTCACAACGATGATTGGTCAAAGGTGCTGCCTGCTTTCGAGCGTTCTCGTAAACCGAATGCTGATGCAATTGCTGAACTGGCGCTGATGAATTTTATAGAGATGCGTGACAAAGTAGGTCAACCCGCTTTTCTATTGCAGAAAAAAATCGAAGCACGCATTCATGAAAAGTATCCGGCAAAGTGGTTGCCGCTCTATTCACAAGTTACTTTTTCGGACATTCCTTATGCGGTCGCACTTTCCAATGGACTGAGGCAGGAATCCATCATGCGGAAAGTGATGGCCCTTCCCGGAATCGAAGAGCGTTGGGATTCGCACGAAGTGGAAAAGATGATTCTGGAAATGATCGGTTAAGGATTCTTACAGAAAAGGATTGCTGATTCGTTCATTTCCGATGGTAGTAACCGGTCCATGGCCCGAATATACTTTTACCGAATCATCCAATATCATCATGCTGTGATGAATGGATTCCATCAGAATGTCCAAATCTCCTCCCGGAAGGTCGGTTCTACCAATGCTACCAGCGAACAAAACGTCACCGGAAAAAACAACTTGAGCTTCGGCTTGATAAAAGGCGACATGCCCCGGGCAATGACCGGGAACGAATCGTACAGATAATTTCGTTGTTCCAAATTGTACGGTGTCGCCATCGTTCAAGAATATTTCGGGGTCAGGCGATGCCTCAGGACGTATACCCCACAGTTCTCCGTAAAGAGGAGCGCTTCGTAATAGCTCCAGGTCACTTGGATGCAGTTGCGGCGTAAGTCCCCAGCGACGATGAACGAAGGCGTTACCTAAGACATGATCAATGTGAGCATGCGTGTTCAGCAATAGGGTTGGTTGTAATTTCTGTGAAACAATGTATCCTTCCAGGGCCTGTTGTTCGGCTGCGGAATAACAACCCGGATCGATAATGGCACATGTGCCTGTTTCATCCGATAGAACGTATGTGTTTTCGCTAAAGGGGTTGAAAACAAAGGATTTAATCTGCATGTTGACAATGATTTCAGGCACTAAGGTAGAGCTTCCTGAGGCAAGTTTTATCTTCCGATTTTAGTGGTTATTGAGTAACTTAGCCACTTGTGCTCCGAACCGTGCATCGAATGATTTTTCCTGTCTGGCTTCGTCGATTATTACTGACGGTGATTTCGCTTTTTCCGCTGATCGCCGGAGCTCAATTTTACAATGGCTATCAAATGGACTTTGGTAAAAATCGAGTCCAATACGATGATGAACGCTTCTGGATGTTCATGAAGTTTCCCCGCTATGATACCTATTACTATGTCGGTGGCATTGAACTTGCGTCTTTTGTTGGTAGGACCGCGGAAGAGGACTTGCAGAAGATTGAAAAATTGTTGGATTATAAACTCGATGGTCGTTTACAGTTCATAATTTATAACAAGCTCAGTGAAGCAAAGCAAACAAACATCGGTTTAGAGACGGAAGAGAGTACTAATAACAATACGGGAGGCATGACCCGCATCGTTGGAAATAAAGTGTTTCTTTATTTTGACGGCAATCACGAACATTTGCGTAGGCAAGTTCGGGCTGGAATCGCTCGAGTATTGATTGATCAGATTATGTTTGGTGGCGATCTTAAAGATCGTATCCAGAATTCGGCTTTGCTCACCTTGCCTGATTGGTACCTCCAAGGATTGGTTTCCTATATCTCGCGTGATTGGGATGCAGAGATTGACAATCGTATCCGTGACGGAGTAGTTTCTGGGCGGTTTTTGAAATTCAATCGCTTGACAGGAACCGACGCGCTCTATGCCGGACATGCCTTTTGGAAATACATTGTTGATACCTATACGGCCACCTCCATTTCAAATTTGCTGTACATGACCCGGATTAACCGGAACGTCGAGAGTGGATTTAATTATGTGATCGGTTTAACTATCAAGCAGGTGGCGATTAACTTCAACGAAACGTTGCGCAACCGTTATGGGGCTACCGATTACCGCCGTGACTCTGTATTGTCAGGGATAATTTTGAAACGCCCCAAGCCGAACCGAGTCTATAATCAACTTCATGTTAGTCCTGATGGACGTTATGCCACTTATGTCATCAATGACTTAGGTCGCTACAAAGTTTACCTGTATGACTTTGATAAAAAGCGCTCTCGCTGTATACTCCGCGGAGGCTTCCGATCCTATTCCCGTGAAACGGACGAGTCTTTTCCGGTACTGGCATGGCACCCAACAGGTCAGTTGTTAGGAGTAATACGCGAGCGTAAGGGATTTCTTTGGTTGGGAACTTACACGCTCGAGAATAAGGAATTCAGAGAAGGTAAAATATTTAACTTCGAGAAAGTACTTGATTTTTCGTACGCTGAAGACGGCCAGTCGATTGTTCTTTCAGGTGTTCAGAAAGGACAAAGCGATATATACGTTTACAACCTACGTACGCGTACCTATAATCAGATAACTAAGGATCCATTTGACGACTTACAACCTCGATTTATTCGAAAATCAACGGCTATCGTATTCGCTTCCAACCGTACCAACGATACACTTGGACTGGATTTCAAGAAGGAGCTTCCTGCGGGCGATAACCTTGATATTTTTTATTACGATTACCTGGGTAAGGCCGGATTGTTAAAGCGAGTCACAAATACGCCAATTGCTCGCGAATATCAACCTATGTCCTACGATTCATTACATATCGCCTATTTGTGCGATGAGAATGGAATCGTAAACCGTTATGTGGCCAGTGTAGACAGTGCATTAGCTTCTGTAGATACGGTGGAGCATTATCGAATGATTATTCAGACGTATCCTCAGTCAGATCGTGCGCGTAGCATCCTGTGGCAGGATGTAAATGCAACGCAGAATTTTGTTGGAGAGATTGTGTTTGACCGTGGTCGAACGCGAATGACGGTCAACAGAAAGCTACCGGTTAGAAAGAGCCATGCATCGTTGCAGCCAGTGTTGTTCCGGTTGGAAATGGGTGTCGCACCTGCCATCACCCCTGCAGCTCCACTGTCAAGTCCTTTGCAACAGGAATCGGTTTCAACTATTCCTACAGCTATCATTGATTCAAATGCTGTAAACATTGATGATTATGTATTTCAGGGCGATTTTCCCGAAGTGCCGAAAGCAACAGATCAAAAAGACACCCTCTCCACGGGCGCAGGTTTTGCAGTTACACCTGCGATGACTGCGGCAAACACAACCTCCGATACATCAGCTATTCAATTACCCAAGCAACGAAATTATGACATTGCTTTTTCTTCGAGTTACTTTGTGTCACAGCTGGATAATTCGTTGTTAAATCAAACGTATCAGTTGTTTACTGGCGGTGCAGTTTACTATAATCCAGGTTTAAATGGATTCTTTAAACTTGGTATTCGCGATGTGATGGAAGACTACCGGATTTCGGGTGGCTTCCGGCTTTCAGGCGACCTTAACAGCAATGAGTATTTTTTAAATTATGAAAACTTGAAGAAACGACTGGATAAACAAGTCACGTTCTATCGTCAAGCGGTGATTTATAATATTGATCCGTTCTATGGTTCAAAGCTGCATTCACACGAGGTTCGCGGGTACCTCAAATGGCCGTTTAGCGATGTGTCTAGTCTACGAGGGTCGCTGGCTTATCGCAACGATCGGTTTGTGTTACTCTCTACAGACTACCCTTCGCTTCGATACCCGAATGAATATTTACACTGGGGAAGTACGCGTATCGAATATGTATTCGATAACACAGTACCGCTCGGGCCCAATCTTTACAATGGAACTAGATTGAAAGTATTTGGTGAGTACTACCGCCAAATCGACGCGAAGGTCAGTGGAATGACTGCATTGGGAACGGATATTCGTTATTACAAAAAAATCCATCGTGAAATAGTCTGGGCTAACAGGTTTGCCGCAGGGACATCAATAGGACAGGAGAAAATCATTTATTACCTCGGTTCCACAGACAATTGGATCAGTCCGAATTTTAACTACAAGACAGCGATAGATTATTCGCAGAATTATTATTTCCAGACGTTGGCAACGAATCTTCGTGGGTTTGATCAAAACATTCGTAATGGTAATTCATTCGCGGTTATTAATTCTGAAATCAGGATACCGGTGTTTCGTTATCTGTTGAACCGTCCGCTTAAATCGGATTTCATCCGCAATTTCCAGGTAATTGGATTTGGCGATCTTGGTACCGCGTGGACGGGTTGGTCGCCGTATGCTTCGGATAGTCCATTGAACAATGAGACGATTGTCAGTCAACCTTTCGTCATTACCTTGACAAAACAAAAAGATCCTATCGTTGGTGGTTATGGCTTTGGATTACGCAGTCGACTGCTTGGGTACTTTCTGCGTGCAGATTGGGCTTGGGGTGTAGAAGATCGTGTCATCAAAGGAAGAAAATTCTATTTCTCACTCGGATTGGATTTCTGATACTTACATAAACTCGATTCGTCGTTCGTATGATTGAAAAAATAAAATTGCTTTCCGCCACTTCCTTGAAGGAAACCACTTCATGGCGTCGTCATTTGCACGCACATCCTGAACTTTCTTTTCAGGAATTCAAGACGCAAGAATTCGTAGAGGCTCAACTTGATGCCATGGGTGTTACAGAGATACAACGAATGGCTGGAACCGGTGTAGTTGCGATGATCCGTGGTCGAAATCCGGATCGAAAGACCGTGGCACTCCGCGCTGATATGGATGCTTTGCCTATTCTTGAAGCTAATCAGGTGGAATATTGCTCTACTGTGCATGGAGTTATGCATGCATGCGGACACGACGTGCATACATCTTCGTTGTTAGGAGCAGCCAACATACTGCATCAACTACGCGATCAATTTGAAGGTTCGATCAAGTTGATATTTCAGCCTGGCGAGGAAAAGATTCCTGGTGGCGCATCAATCATGATCAAGGAGGGTGTATTGAATAATCCCGCTCCACAATCAGTGTTAGGACAGCATGTCATGCCGCAGATCAAAGCAGGTAATGTGGGCTTTCGTCGAGGCTTGTACATGGCAAGTGCTGACGAAATTTACATGACCGTTCGCGGAAAAGGTGGTCATGCAGCTATGCCGCACACATTCATTGATCCTGTGATGATGGCGGCGCAAATACTGGTGACTTTGCAACAAGTAGTCAGTCGGTTCGCCAAACCAGCCATTCCAAGTGTGCTTTCGTTTGGCAAAGTGATTGCCAACGGTGCTACGAATGTGATTCCTGATAGTGTCTATTTGGAGGGCACGTTTAGAACAATGGACGAGACCTGGCGGGAGGAAGCGCATCGGCACATCGAACGGATAGCAAAAGAAGTAGCTGCAACACTGGGTGGTTCGTGTGATGTTGAAATTAGGAAGGGATATCCATTTCTCATCAACGACGAAGCCTTAACCGATCGTACCAGACAATGGGCGGAGGAGTATCTCGGTGCCGAACACGTCGAAGACTTGGATATCTGGATGGCTGCAGAAGACTTCGCATATTATTCGCAAATTGCGCCCGCCTGTTTTTACCGGCTCGGCGTTCGTAATGAGTCACGGGGCATCACATCATCAGTGCATACAGCAACCTTTGATGTGGATGAATCGGCGTTGGAAACAGGCATGGGATTGATGGCCTGGTTAGCGATTCAGGAGTTGAACAACTGACGGTTATAGTTCGAGTATAAAAAAAGCGCCTAGGTAAGGCGCTTTTGTTTTTTGTAGTATCGGCTACGCGTCAATCTTAGCGTACTTGGCATTTTTCTCGATGAATTCACGGCGTGGGGGAACATCGTCGCCCATAAGCATTGAAAATATTCGATCAGCTTCAGCAGCACTATCAATCGTCACTTTGCGTAGCGTGCGTGTTTCAGGATTCATGGTTGTTTCCCATAGCTGCTCGGCGTTCATTTCTCCAAGACCTTTATAGCGCTGTACGTTTACATTTTCTTCTTTTCCTTCACCGGCAAGTGCTTTAATGGCAGCTATGCGTTGCTCATCAGTCCATGCGTAGGTTTGCTCTTTTCCTTTTTTAACCAGGTAGAGTGGAGGTGTCGCGATGTAAAGATATCCTGCCTCAATCAGTTCTTTGAGGTGGCGGAAAAAGAAGGTAAGGATCAAGGTGGTGATGTGACTTCCGTCCACGTCGGCATCGGTCATGATGATCACCTTGTGATAACGAATCTTGTCCATGTTGAGTGGACGACCTTCTTTGCTATCATCACGAAATACTCCGAGTGCGGTATAGATATTCCGAATCTCTTCATTCTCATAGATTCGATATTCCATGGCCTTCTCCACGTTAAGAATTTTACCGCGAAGTGGTAAGATGGCTTGAAAGCGTCGGTTGCGGCCTTGTTTGGCAGTACCACCGGCAGAATCTCCCTCCACAAGGTATAATTCACATGCCGAAGCGGCGCTTTCTGAGCAATCAGCGAGTTTACCAGGTAAGCCTGTGGACGAGAGCGCATTTTTTCGCTGCACCAATTCACGCGCCTTTCGGGCTGCGTGACGTGCTGTTGCAGCGAGAATAACTTTCTCTACAATCATTTTGGCAGCACGAGGATGCTCTTCGAGGTAGGCTTGCAACATTTCAGCAACTGCCTGGTCAACGGCACCCATAACTTCGTTGTTGCCCAACTTGGTTTTTGTTTGCCCTTCGAATTGCGGTTCGGCAACTTTTACGGAAATAATGGCTGTAAGTCCTTCGCGGAAGTCGTCACCGGATATTTCAAATTTAACCTTGTCGAGCATACCGGATTTGTCGGCATAACTTTTCAAGGTGCGTGTCAAGGCGCGACGAAAGCCCGCCAAGTGTGTTCCACCTTCGTGCGTATTGATATTATTGACGTAGGAATGAACGTTTTCATTGAAGGATGAATTGTATAACATCGCCACTTCAACAGGAATTCCCGAACGCTCGCCTTCGATGTAGATTGGCTCAGGGATGAGGCATTCACGGTTTGCATCAAGGTACGATACGAATTCGCGTAGGCCACCTTCGCTGTAGAAAGATTCATGGGGATGATTTCCTTCAGCATCGGCACTTCGTTCATCCGTGATATTCAAACGTATTCCTTTGTTGAGGAAGGCCAGCTCGCGAAGTCGCGTAGCCAGGGTATCGTAATGGTAAATTCCAGAACTGAAAATGGAGAGATCGGGAAGGAAGGTCACAATCGTACCCGTGCGATCGGTGGTGCCTATCTCCTTCACGGAATACAATGGTTTTCCGCAGGAGTATTCTTGCTGGTAGATCGTGCCGTTGCGATGTACGGTAACAGTAAGATGAGTTGATAAGGCATTGACGCAAGACACACCGACGCCGTGAAGACCTCCAGAGACCTTGTAGGAATCTTTATCAAATTTTCCCCCGGCATGAAGAACGGTCATGACAACTTCAAGTGCACTTTTCTTTTCCTTAGGGTGCATGTCTGTTGGAATACCCCGTCCATCATCTTCCACCCGGATGGAATTGTCAGGAAGTATGGCCACTTGTATATTTCGACAATGGCCTGCCAGCGCTTCGTCGATAGAGTTATCGACCACCTCGTAAACAAGGTGGTGTAGTCCCTTAAAGCCGATGTCGCCTATATACATCGCAGGGCGCTTACGTACGGCTTCCAATCCTTCCAGAACCTGGATGCTATCGGCCGAATAGTCTTGGCCTTTTTTGGTAACGGGTGTTTCTTCTGTGGACACGTTCTGATTTGTCAATTCACTCATAATTTGCTGCGCAGTTCAAATGTTCATGGGTCGCTCCAAAGCGCTTGATTGCGCGACCTTTCAGTATGTTCTCGAAGATACGAAAACGACCTCGTTGTAGCAATTTTCCAGTGCGATTTTAAGGCCTTTTTTTACCTGCTTTATTAACGTTTTAAAATACTGTAATTCAAATAAATAAAACGAAATTTAAAACGCTGATATAGCCCTAGTTTTTGGGCTTAAAAGTGGGGTGATAAATGGTCGAAAAAAACCGCCTTAACATGTCCGTTCATCGAAGGTCGATCAGGCCTAAATCAATACTCCAATTCTAGGTCAAGTCGTTTCTTTAGTTCATTCAACAATGGATGACGTTCTGCCAATTTGTTGAATTTTTCAGTAGGCGTATAAGGCACTTGAATATCATGACCACCAATCTCAACCACTAATTCTAGTTGAAGGTAAAAATTGGAAAGGTCTATTCGGATTTGCTCCAAAAGGTCTGCTTTAATTTCCTGAATGTCTTTTTCAATGGCGTGACTATCTACGATAAAACTCATTGACTCTGTAGCGGTGAGCTCAGGCATGCGCTTCAATAAAGCGGTTGATAATGCATACCTACCTTGCTCATTCAGCTTTTGACCGAAGGCGGTCCATGACTTCTTCAACTGTACCGGCGATATCGCGTTGCGAGGAAGATCTTTTACTGCGGAAGCCTGGGGTCCGTCATTTTTTTTTTCAGGCTCCTGCGGAGGACTCGTCGAAATTGAAATGGATGTTCTTCCTGCTGGCGGCTTGGAAGCTAGTGGCTTTGGTGCCGGGCTAGCGGTAGGTACTGCTGCAGGTGCCGCTGCTGCTAGTGAAGTAGTGGCTGGTGAAGTAGCCGCTGGAGGTGTAACAGTTGAGTTAGGCGTAGGTACAGGAGAAGCTGCTGGCTTTGTTACTGGCGCAGCCAATGGTGCAGCAGCTGGTGTGCTAGCCTGTTTGCCGTGCGTGCACAATTGCAACAGGGTAAATTCTACGTGAAGGCGTTGGTTTCTTGCAGATTTGAAATTCAGGTCGGCACGATGCGACAATTCCAATAATTCAAGCAACCAGTTGGATGTACAATTTCGGGATTGAACTCGAAAGCGTTCGCGCACGGATGGACTTACCTCGAGCAACGTGAGCGTCGCTTCGTCTTTGCAAACTAATAGGTCGCGTATGTGCGAAGCCATTCCAGAAAGGAAGTGATGTGCATCAAATCCATTGGAGAGAATTTCGTCGAAGGCGAGTAAAACAGAAGCTGTATTTCCTGCTACTACATCGTCCATGATTCTGAAGTAATAATCATAATCGAGAATGTTTAAATTCTCGATAGCGGCTTTGTAGGTAACGTGACTTCCTGCATAACTGACCAATTGATCAAACATCGACAAGGCATCCCGCAATGCGCCGTCAGATTTTCGGGCAATAACGTGCAATGCTTCTTCTTCCGCATTCACATTTTCCTTAACAGCGATCTGTTGTAAATGTCCAGCAATGTCATCAACAGAAATTCGATTGAAGTCGAAAATCTGACAACGCGATAAAATAGTAGGGATAATCTTGTGCTTCTCGGTTGTGGCCAGAATAAAGACAGCGTAGGATGGAGGTTCTTCCAAGGTCTTCAAAAAAGCATTGAAGGCACTTGTGCTGAGCATGTGAACCTCGTCGATGATGTACACTTTGTAACGCCCCATCTGAGGGGCATAGCGCACCTGCTCCACCAGTCCGCGGATATCATCCACAGAATTATTAGAAGCAGCATCCAGTTCATAAATATTTAGGGAATGCCCCGCATTGAATGACGTACAAGATTCGCATTGGTCACAAGCTTCGATGTCCTTCGAGAGATTTGTGCAGTTAATGGTCTTAGCCAGAATTCGTGCCGTGGTTGTCTTACCTACTCCGCGTGGACCGGTGAAAAGGAATGCCTGCGCAAGGTGGTTGTTGCGAATGGCATTCTTGAGGGTCTGCGTGATGTGTGGCTGCCCTACCACCGTGTCAAAGGTGATTGGCCGGTATTTTCGGGCTGATACGATAAACCGTTCCATATAGCTTCAAAGATACGATTAGTTCGTGGTTTTTGACATGTTCATGGCGTTCATAAATGTGTATTTTGGAAGAAGTTTAAAAATATAACATATGACAAGACCTATTCAAAATGATGCTGATGCCCGACCCAGCCAGGAGCGATTTTTCGTCCAAGGCCCTCATTCCAGATTCAGTGAATTTCTTTTCACCTTTAAAGTGATGAGAGAATTCATTAAAGGTTTTCGGGCGCTGCACTTTAATGGTCCATGCGTGACAATTTTCGGGTCTGCCAGATTTGGAGAAAGTCATCCGTATTACCACCTAGCACGTAAAACCGGGGCGGCATTATCAAAAATGGGATTCGTGATACTTACCGGAGGTGGGCCTGGCGTCATGGAGGCAGCTAATCGGGGAGCCAAAGACGTTAACGGCCGTTCTATTGGTTGTAATATTAGCTTACCTCATGAGCAGCAGCCAAACCCATACCTGGACAAGCAAGTCACGTTTGACCACTTTTTTGTACGAAAAGTGTTGTTACTGAAATATTCCTATGCGTTTCTTGTTTTGCCAGGCGGCTTTGGTACGTTGGATGAGTTGTTTGAAACACTCACGTTAATTCAAACAGGAAAGATTTCCCACTTTCCAGTCGTGCTGATGGGCGAATCCTATTGGACGCCGCTGATCAACCAATTGGATCGAATGAAAAATGAGGGAGCCATTGTCGATGGTGATATGGATCATTTACTGATTACTGACGACGTGGATAAGGTTATGCACTTTATCAGGAAACATTCCATTGATGAGTATGGACTGACACGCCGTCTACCACCAAAGCCAATCAGACTCTTCGGCGAACGAAATTGGTGATTGATCGTTCATACAGTTGTATTCAATTCTAATGTTATTTTTTCAGGAGTCAAGTTTTCAACAAACCGACTCATTTATGAACATTGTGTTATAAAATTGTTGCACTCCGAAAGTGGTGAAGTTACATTTGGTGTAACACTAATTTTAAAACCAAACTACAATGAACAAAGCTGACTTGATTGATGCAATCTCCAGCGAAGCAAAAATTACGAAAGCAGATGCTTCTCGTGCTTTACAGGCTTTCATGAATGCAACCACCAAATCATTGAGAAAAGGTGAGCGAGTTGCCCTCGTAGGTTTTGGCACATTCACTGTGTCTAAGCGTGCTGCCCGCAATGGCCGCAATCCTCAGACCGGTAAGCCGATCAAAATTGCAGCTCGCAAGGTTGCGAAATTCAAGGCTGGAATCGAATTGGCTGCGAAGGTCAAGTAATCCTTGACAGCAGCTTAAAAAAAAGCCTCGCTTCGGCGGGGCTTTTTTATGAATGATAGTAAGTTATTTTCCTTGAAATAGTGGTTTACGCTTTTCTAAAAACGCTCTTACGCCCTCCTGATGGTCGTCGGTTGATCCTGCTGCTGTTTGCAAGTTTCCTTCAAGTTTCAATTGTTGTTCAAGGTTGTTACTCATGGACGCGTTCAAAAGGCGCTTGGTCAAACCAAGGCCTCGAGTAGGCATCTGTGCTAACTGTTCAGCCAATGCCTGTGAAGCGGCAGCCAAGTCGTTGTCTTCTACAGACCGGTAAATCATTCCCATTGCCTGTGCTTCATCAGCACTCACTTTATCAGCAGTAAACATCAGTGCTGTTGCGCGCTGAAATCCAATCAGTCGTGGCAACATAAATGTGCCACCGCTGTCTGGAATTAACCCTATTTTACTAAATGCCTGAATGAATGACGCACTTTTTCCAGCCATCACAATGTCGGCTGCTAAAGCGATGTTCGCACCAGCTCCCGCGGCCACTCCATTAACAGCAGCCACAACCGGCTTTTCAATGGAACGCATCAACAGGATGATCGGATTGTAATGTTCTTCAACAATGCGTGTGATTCCTGGGCCTTCCGGATCAATCGCTTCGGAAAGATCCTGCCCAGCACAAAATGCTTTACCTGTCCCGCTTAGTAACAATGCACGTACGTTACTGTCTGCTTCTGCTGCTTTAAGTGCAGCCTGCAGTTCAAGAGACATTTCACGGATAAAGCTGTTGAATTTTTCGGGGCGGTTTAGCGTAATGTGCGCAACTGCGTTTTGTACCGTATAGGTGATGTACATAGTGAAGTAGATGTTGTCGTAGTTAAGCAGAGTGGAACAGCGTTCCAAGTATTCGTAGCAATGATAATGTTTGAATCAATGACACTTGAAATAGTCAAAGGGCTCCAGGCAAGAAAGACATTTGTACAATGACTTGCAGGCGGTTGATCCGAATGCACTGACCATGGTTGTTTGAATTGATCCGCAACGTGGACAAGGTACAGTGCGAGGATGAAGGGAAAGTACCGATTTGTCACTGGTGCTCTCTACTGGTGGCGCAATGCCGTACTGTCTTAGTTTTTCTTTCGCAACTTCCGGAATCCAATCGGTCGTCCAAACCGGTGAATAAACCAGTTTCACCACAACGTCCTGGTATCCTTCAGCCATCAAGGTAGTTTTAATGTCTTTTTCAATAGCCATCATCGCTGGACAGCCACTATAGGTCGGTGTGATTGAAACAGTAACGCGTCCTGTTTCGTCTTTTGAAACATCCCGCACAATACCTAATTCAACGATGCTGATGACCGGGATTTCAGGGTCAGGGATTCTTTCTAGAATCGTATGAATAGCTGCTGTTTCGTTGATGGACATGGAACGATCATGATTTCAATTACGGTAAATGAAGTCTTTTTGTATTCGTTAAATCAACCCCAATCACTTTACGCTACTTACCATTCTGCTCCAGGGATGGCACGATGCAACGATTGCATTTCAGCTAACAGGTGTCCCAGATGCTCCGTATGTTTTCCGGAACGACTGCCCCGAATGGAGAATGGTTTTTCAGGAATCGAAAGACCTGCCTCCTTCATTATGCCGTTGATCAAGTTATCCCAAGCAGTACGCAAACCTGCAGCGTCCACACCAACTTGTTCTTTGATCAGGAGCTGGTCAACTTCGTCCATATCAAATAGGTCATCCACGTACATCCAAAGTTCTCCAACAGCTTCATTCATGCGCCGTGCACTCTCTTCAGTGCCTTGGCCTAACCGGATGGTCCAGTCTGCACTATGACGTAGATGGTACGTAACTTCTTTAAGCGATTTATGCGCCAATGCAGCAACCGTCTCGTGTTTGCTGTGTAATAGCGCTTCGAAATTTAGTTTTTGAAATGCACTGATTAACAATTGACGTAATATGGTCTGAGCAAAGTCGCCGTTGGGTTGCTCTGCCAATAATACGTTTTGGAATTCACGCTCACTACGAAGAAAAGCTAAACGGTCTTCGTCGAGTCCGTTGTTGGAGATCTCGCAAGCAACCGTATAAAAGGCGCGTGTCTGTCCAATCAAATCCAATGAAATGTTGGTGAGCGCAATGTCTTCCTCGAGAATTGGACCGTGTCCACACCATTCGCCAAGTCGTTGGCCGAGAATGAGACTGGTGTCTCCTAACCGGATGCAATACCGGGCAAGGGCTTCATGGGTAGTCATGTTGTAGGGCAGCTGATAGGTTATTCGAAAATGGCGCCAGGCGTCTTGTAAAAATTGGGGTGACGGTACGCTTTGTCATTAGAGGGCTCGAAGAATGAACCCATATCTTCCGGAGTGCTGGAAACGATGGAATCCGATGGTACGACCCAGATGCAGGTGGCTTCATTCCTGCGGCTGTAAACGTCACGCGCGTTCATCAGCGCCATTTCTTTGTCAGGAGCATGCACGTTGCCTGCGTGCTCGAAAGGAAGTCCGGTACGTTTCTGAGTGAAAACTTCCCAGAGTGGCCAATTGTCGTTGTTCATGGTAATGTTAATCTAGTCGTGATATTACTTCGGCTTAAGCAGCAATCATTTTTCCGGCTTTTTTGTGAGCATAGGCAGTAGCGGCCTCTCGCACCCACGCACCTTCGCTGTGAGCTTTCTTACGAGCTTTCAAACGCTCTTTATTACAAATGCCATGTCCGTTGATTACCTGAAAAAATTCCTCCCAATTGATAGGGCCAAAATCATAATGCTGTGTCTCCTCGTTCCATTTTAAATCAGGATCGGGTAGCGTTAATCCAATGTTCATTGCTTGTGGAACGGTACGGTCGATGAAGCGTTGACGTAATTCGTCGTTAGAGTAGCGCTTCACTTTCCAACGTAGCAAATCGGCGCTGTTTGGAGAATCTTTGTCGGATGGTCCGAACATCATTAAGGATGGCCACCACCAACGGTTGATGGAATCCTGTGCCATGGCTCGTTGTTCTTCGTTACCCTTCATCAACGTCGCTAAAATCTCGTAGCCTTGTTTGTGATGAAAATTCTCCTCTTTGCAAATACGTACCATGGCTCTTGCATAAGGACCATACGAGCATTTTGCAAGTACCGTTTGATTTACAATCGCAGCGCCGTCTACAAGCCAACCAATTGCACCGATATCGGCCCAGCTAAGTGTAGGATAGTTGAAGATGCTGGAATATTTTGCTTTACCTGAATTTAATTCCTCTACCAATTGGTCTCTTGAAACACCCAGGGTTTCCGTACCACTGTAAATGTATAATCCATGACCACCTTCGTCCTGCACTTTGGCCAGCAATACGCATTTGCGACGTAAACTGGGCGCGCGTGTGATCCAATTACCTTCCGGAAGCATACCTACTACTTCGGAGTGGGCATGTTGACTCATCATCCGAATCAGTTGCTTCCGATAACGCTCGGGCATCCAATCTTTGGGTTCGATGACTTCTCCTTTGTCGATTCGCTGCTGGAATTCCAGTTCTAACTGTTGTTCACTTTTTACTGACATCGTTTAGCACGTTTAACGTTAAAATTCAGGCATTAATCATTGTCAAACAATGATAATGGTCATAGTGTTCAAATGCGGTGATAATCTCCTCGCCAACGTTTAATGGACTTTTTAATTTCTTCCTGGCTCATCCGTTTTTCGGCGGCTTCCTTGCATAATGCCACAAATTCGTCGTCTGGCGCAAATCGCAAGGCGATGATTTGAGAGGTGTGTAACCGATGATCCAATGGCTTGCCCGTCAATTCAAAGTGTCGGAAGTTCTCTTCTGACCGTATGATCCGGTCTTGCAGCTTAATGCCAAATTGCCGAACCGTGTAGTAAAGTCCCAGTAAAATCAGACTGATAGCTACCAGCAATGAGGCGGAGTAGCTGTTTTCTCCACGATCAATGGTTCCTACTAAGTTGATGATGGAGCCCACAAAGGTCGCTAGGCAAAAGACCAAAAGTAATCCGTGGTACCACCACACATAACGACGATGATTTGAATAACTTTGCTTCTTCATTCAAAATGTTTCTCAATTCTCACAAAAATACGCCATTTTTGGGCCGTTTACAAGGACAGCATGAGTACTAAACGGGTTAAAAAGGCCGATTTCTTTTCGATTTAAGGATATAAATGGACTTCCGCGGAAAAAAAATATACATCTCTGTAATCAGTGACTTAGTCACTGACCAGCGTGTACATCGCACAGCCTATACCCTGCGTGGCCAAGGCGCATCGGTGGTTCTGGTGGGTCGTCGACTATCCTCCAGCTTGCCGATGTCTTCCAGAGCATATCGCACCATTCGCTTGAAGTTGTTTTTTCAACGAGGACCGATGATGTATGCTTGGTTCAACATCCGACTTTTTTTCTTTCTGCTCTTTAAAAAGGCCGATCTATTAGTGGCTAATGACTTGGATACCCTATTGGCCAATTTTCTTGTTTCGAAAATCCGCCGTATTCCATTAGTGTATGATAGTCACGAATATTTTACAGAAGTCCCAGAACTTGTAAGTAGACCGTTCGTTCAGCGGTTTTGGAAATTACTTGAAAGGTCCATATTCCCTAAACTCAAAGCAGTATTCACCGTGAATGATTCCATCGCTGACTTGTATGAAAAGGAATACCAGGTCAAGGTGCATGTGGTAAGGAATATTCCGCTGAATGACCAGTTCAATCAGCACGTTATCTTTCACGAACTTACCCGTGAAGAAGCAGGACTTCCAGTGGATAGAACCATCTACTTGCTGCAAGGTTCCGGAATTAATATCCATCGTGGAGCGGAGGAAGCTGTGGAAGCAATGAAATGGGTAGATGATGCTTTATTGTTGATTATCGGCGGAGGTGATGTCATCGACATCTTGAAGAAGATGACATTGGATTTAGGCCTTAGTGATAAGGTGAAATTTGTTCCCAAGATGCCACCAACTGAATTGCGCAAATGGACGCGTCTGGCAGATTTCGGGTTAACCTTGGATAAGGATACGAATCTGAACTATCGCTATTCCTTGCCGAATAAACTTTTTGATTACATCGAGTCTGGTTTGCCTGTAATTACTACCGACCTTCCGGAAGTCCGGCGCATCGTGGAGTTATACGATATTGGTCGAATTGTTCCGACACTCACACCTCAGTACTTAGCGGATGTCATGAATCATATGAAGTCTCCAACGGCACCTGTTGGAAAGTGGAAGGAGAATGTCAAAATCGCAGCCGCAGAAATTTCTTGGGATCAAGAAAGAGAGCGATTATTAGCCGTATTCGACTATGCATAGTCAACATATCCTGCATATTATTTCCTTTGATGTCCCATTTCCTCCGGATTATGGTGGAGTCATTGATGTCTTTTTCAAAATCAAGGCCCTGCATGCGCACGGTGTACGTGTTCATTTGCATTGTTTTGAATATGGACGTTCTCCTAAGAAAGAATTGGAAGCATTGTGTGAATCGGTGCATTACTATCCTCGAAGTACCTCCAAGTCGCTGCTGTTCGATGATTTACCATATATAGTGCTTTCACGGTCCTCCACCGAGTTGCGGCAACGTTTACTGGAAGATGCGCATCCAATTCTAATGGAAGGATTGCACAGTACGTTGTTGCTGAACGATCCGGCATTCTTTTCTAGAAAATGTATCGTACGAGCTCATAATGTCGAACACGATTATTATGAAAACCTGGCGAAAGTGGAAAAGCGTTTCTTTAAACGATTCTACTTTAAGAAAGAGACTAATAAGTTGCGTAACTACGAGTCCGTCGTGAAACGTGCACATGCCATTGCAGCCATTTCCCCGGAGGATACTGCCTACTTTAATTCCAAATACGGAAACGCGACGTATATCCCCGCATTTCACCCCTTTGATGCATGTCAACATACTGAAGAAACACAAGATTTCGCTTTTTACCATGGCAATCTTGCCGTAGGGGAGAATAATGAAGCAGCGTTATTTCTCATTGAAAAAGTTTTTGATAATCTGCCATACCGCTTAGTCATAGCCGGTTCCAGACCGTCTGAAGAATTGAAGAAGGCTGCTGCTAAAAAAGACAACGTACAAATTCTCGATTGTTTGACTCCGGAAGAGATTCATCGTCACATTGCAACGGCAAAAGTTAATGTACTGCCTACGTTTCAGTCTACAGGCATCAAGCTGAAGTTGCTGGCTGCATTATTTCTTGGGCAGCAATGTTTGGTGAATTCGCCCATGGTGCTTAATACTGGACTTGAAAAATTATGCACGATTGCTAATGACGCAAATGGCTTTAAGCAACGACTAAAGGAGATATTCGTTTCGGATGGATTAAAATCGGAACAATTAAATGCGAGAAAAGTAATTTTGGAAAGTGGTTTTTCAAACACCCGCAATGCTCAAAAACTAGTTGAGCTATTCTTTGGCTGAATCAAGCTATTCGCTTGTAACAACAGTTTGCGTATCATGCAATCTTCCGCCTTCACACTTTAAAATACGGGCGGGAAACTTGTCCATAATCCCGTAGTTGTGTGTCGCCATCAGAATCGAGGTGCCTTTTTGGCTGATATCGAATAAGAGTTTCATGATCTCTTCCGATGTTTCTGGGTCCAGGTTGCCAGTTGGTTCGTCAGCCAGTATTAATTCAGGATGATTTAGTAAAGCACGTGCAATCACTACACGTTGTTGTTCTCCACCACTAAGCTCGTGGGGCATCTTGAATCCTTTGGTCGACAAGCCTACGTGCGCAAGCACTTCTTCCATACGCGCCTGCATGGCGTTACGCTCGTTCCAGCCTGTTGCCGCAAGTACAAATTCAAGGTTCGCAAGAATGGTGCGATCAGGAAGAAGTTGAAAGTCTTGAAATACAATGCCTAGCTTACGACGAAGAAAAGGAACCTGTCGTGAGGAAAGGTGATTTAATGAAAATCCAGCTACGCTCCCTTCGCCCTCGTCTAAAACAAGTTCTCCATAAAGTAATTTTAGCAGACTGCTTTTCCCGCTACCTGTTTTTCCAATTAGGTAAACGAATTCACCTTTGTCAATCTCCAGGTGGACGCCTGACAGTACCGGACTTTTCGATTGTGAAATTGTGGCGTTAGACAGTTTAACGATGCGGTTGGTCATGGTGGAAAGTTAATTCGACGGTAAAAATACGCAGACTTCTTGTGGATCGTCGTGGGTAAGAAAGCAAATTATACACGTGAAATTACCATGATCCGACGACGGCAGTGATCGTAATTGCCAACGACGGATACGGCTATAGGAAATTAATCCAGCTTTTTGATTTTTCCGTAGGGCAATTCACGGATGAGCTCAATCAATTCCTGCTCACGATGCCCGAGGCCGATTTTAGAGAGGGCTTTCTCGGGTCGGTCGACACGGAAGTATGCTAACAAGGTGAACTTCTCGTCGCGCAACTGAACGTAATCCGGAATTTTGGCAGTGCCTTTTACCTTCAAAATGTACATCGCGTCAAAGATACTAAAATCAGCAAGTCGGTCGTATCTATAGTAGAAGTGTGCATAAGAGTGTTGGTAAATACAACCACTTCAAAAACAGTTAGATGGGCGTTGTCAATAATTTTGTGCGAATATCGTTTAACGAGCATCAATCCCTCTGTATGGTGAGAAGATTATTAGTGCTGCTGATCGCTACGATCAGCTGCACGACTGTGTTTGCACAGAAGACAACCGTTTACACGGAAGCTGACCGGAACTACCGGCTAGGTTTGGAGTTGCTGGATAAGCAGAAATACGGTGCTGCGCGGAAGGCCTTTGAGCAGACCTTGTATTCAACAGAAAGCATTTCCGACGAAGCACGGATGAATTCCACCTACTATATAGGATGGTGTGCCGCTGAGCTGTATCAAACAGATGCGGAATACCTGCTGCTTGGATTCATACAGCACTACCCGGAAAGTCCCAAGATGGAAGAGGCTTATTTTTCACTGGGCAATTATTATTACCGTGCCAAGAAATACAAGAAATCACTGGAATGGTTCAGCCGTCTGGACCTGGCTACCTTGGACAAAGACGAAAGGGATGAAGTTAATTTTAAGATTGGGTATAGTGCCTACATGACAGAGGATTACGATAAGGCATCGCGTGCGTTTTTTGATGTGAAAGATGGAGACAGCAAGTATGCGACCGCTGCACAGTATTACTATGCACACATGGCTTACGTGAGCGAGAATTATGAAACGGCGTTGAAGGAATTTCTGAAATTGCGCAACTCCGAGGCGTTTGCACCGGTCGCGCCTTATTACATCACGCAGATCTATTACAAGCAAGGTAAATACGACGAGGTGTTGAAGTATGCACCTAATGCGCTCGATTCGGCTGGTGCTAGGAATGGCATGGAGATAGCAAGAATGGTTGCTGAGTCGCACTACCGAAAAGGGGAGTACACCACAGCGCTACCTTATCTAACCGATTATGAAAAAAACTCTCCGAATGCCGGTGCCTCGGATTACTATGCAATCGCCTACAGTTATTACCGTACCAATCAATTTGAAAAAGCAATTCCTTATTTCCAGAAATTAACCGCTGTCGAGGATTCTTTGTCACAAAATGCCTATTACCATTTGGGCGATTGTTTTATTCATACCAATAATAAGCGGAGTGCGCGCAATGCCTATCAGTCTGCCGCAAAGATGACTTTCGATCCCTTCATCACTGAGGAGTCTCGCTTTGCGTATGCCAAGCTTAGTTATGAATTGTCTTTTCAATCGGTAGCGATTGAGGCTTGTCGCTCTTTTGTGAAGGATTATCCCGAAAGCCAGCACGTGGCAGAGACCAATGAGATTCTTATAAATATTTATGCGAGCACACGCAATTATCGTGATGCGCTCATCGCGCTTGATGCCATCAAAACCAAGACTCCTGGTATGAAAGTGGCCTACCAAAAGGTTGCTTATTTCCGCGGTATAGAGTTGTTCATGGATAATAAGCTTCAGGATGCCATTAAGATGTTTCAAACCTCGTTGGCAAATCCGGTCGATAATCGTTTGACAGCGGAAGCAAATTATTGGAAAGGGGAGGCCTATTATAAATTGGGTCAATATGAACAAGCTGTTCGTTCCTACAATGATTTTCTGTTCATGCCTTCTGCAGTCACCTCCGAGCATTACAACCTTGCCAATTATAATGCGGGGTATGCTAATTTTAAATTGGAGAGTTACGCTAACTCACAGACAGCTTTTAGGAAATACATAAAGGATAAGCCACATACAGATCCTCAACGATATTCCGATGCGCTTTTACGTATTGCTGACTGCAGCTTTATGCTACGCGATCAGAATGCTGCACTTGATTTCTATAGTCAGGCTATTCAGTCAGGTGCTAAAGCATCCGACTATGCTTATTATCAACGCGGAATTATCCTTGGTGTTCAAGGTAAATTGAATGAAAAAATTGCTTCGTTGGAAAAACTGATTGAGCAGTATCCTACATCTGTTTATTTGGACGATGCCTTGTATGAAACAGGACAAGCGCACCTGACAATTGATAACAACGGTAAGGCCTTGACGTATTTTTCTAGAGTAATCAACGAGTTTCCTTCCAGTAGTTATGTGAAAAAGGCCGAGTTGGGCGAGGCGTTGGTCTATTACAACGAAGGTAAAGACGAGCAAGCTACGGCAGCATGCAAGCGAATCATTAGCAAATATCCTAATTCGAATGAGTCGCGCGAAGCACTCTCGCAGCTCAAGAATATTTCAGTCTCTCAGCATAAAGTCGATGACTACCTGGCTTATGTCAAAGAAGTGCCTAACGCGGATCTTAGTACTGCCGGACAGGATTCAATCGTGTATGAAGCAGCGGAGTTGCTTTATACACAAGGTAAATGCGAAGAGGCCCAACGGGATTTTGACAACTACCTGAGCAAGTATCCGAATGCAGTATTTAAAGTGAATGCCAATTATTACCGAAGCGATTGCTTGTACCGTTCCAAAAAATACGAAGAAGCATTGCCAGGTTATGAATATGTCATTGCCCAGCCTAAGAACTCTTTCACCGAAAAATCGTTGCTGAACGATGCGCTCATTCAGTTTCGTTTAAAACGATATGAAGAAGCCGCACAGCGATTTGATGCTCTGGAAAAGTCAGCCGAGGTGAAAGACAATATCACGGCAGCTCAAATAGGACAGCTGCGTGCCTATTATAAAATCGGAAAGTGCGACAGAGCACTCATTGCTGCAGGAAAGTTGCTTGCCAATACGAGCATCGACAAGGATCTTCAAAACGAAGCACAATTGATTACGGGACGTTGTTATTTAGCAGAAGCTGATTTTGCTAAATCGAAGGCTGCATTTAGCGTTGTAGCTAAACGTACGAACTCTGAAATGACCGCAGAAAGTAAGTATTCGCTGGCGTTGATCGAATACAAACAACAGAACTACAAAGAGAGTCAAAAACTCATCTTTGAAGTGCAAAAGCAGGTGCCTTCCTACGATTTTTGGATTGCAAAATCATTTATCCTACTTGGCGACGACTACCTGGCGCTGAAAGATACCTTTCAGGCACGTGAGACCTACAAAAGCATCGTTGATAATTTTGAACGCGAATCCAACGAACAAGAAGACTTAAAGCAAGTCGCACAGCAGAAGCTGGATGCGATCAATCAGTCGCGTGACGCTCGTGAAAAAGAATTGCTCGACGAGAAACGTCGTTTATCCGGTGCCGGCGACGATTCGCTCGAAGTTAATCCGATCAAGTAATCAATTCGAATACAAACGATGGTAACTACCATGAAAAAGATAACGATAGTCAGTTTGCTGCTGTTTCCATTGATAGTATCTGCACAGCAACAGGAATCCGAACGGGACCTGGGAAACAAAGAATACATCATTGTGAAGGATTATAAACCCGTATTGGCCGAGTCTGTGAAAATCTCCGATTTGCCCGATGGTGATACCGCTACAGTAATTGCGCTGCCGCAGTCCTATGATTTCGAATCCAGAAAGGCAGAGATACGCTACGAAGCAGCCTCTATCAAAGCAGTTAAGATCAAAGATGAGCCGCTTCCAAAATTATACCGTTGTTACTTAAAAGGCGGTGGCGGAAATTATTCCAAATACATCGGCGAACTCTATGTCAACTCGCTGCGCTCCAAGAAAGGTTCCTTAGGATTGGCAGCAAAACATTTGTCAGGCTCTCCATCATTCACGGATTTTGGAAATGCAGCGTATAGCAATAATTTGGGGCGAATAGATGGAAATTATTTCTTGAATCATGCCACTATCACCGGTGATGTGTTCTATAAACGGGATGCCGTGCATTATTATGGCTATAACACAACGGATACCATCATCGATGATGAAGATTCTCGTCAACGGTTTACGGATATTGGTGCGCAAGCTGCCATCGCGAGTACGTTTCTTGATAGTTCCCATGTGAATTACCGAGGAGGAATCGCTTATTCCGACTTGACTGACGATTTTGGAGTGAAAGAGTCACAATTGGTTATCGACGGTGCAATCGCTAAGAGGTTCAAAGAAACAACCTTGGGAATGGACCTCTCGTTGGCTTTTTTCAATAAGAGTGATGCGACCTTTCAGGAACTTTCATTGAATTCTAACCTCGATCGAAATATACTTCGTTTCCGTCCTTATGTAGCATTCAACCGCGAACGCATACGTTTCAAGGGAGGAGTAGGTGTAGAGGCTGAAACCAACTTGGATGCAGCTGTGCATGTTTTTCCACGGTTAGAACTTCATGTTCCTGTATCAGAAGGCGTTCTTCGGTTCTTTGTAAAATTGGACGGCCAGATAGAAAAGAACAATTACCATACGGTAACGGCGGAAAATCCGTTCGTGAATCCGTCGGTAGTTTTCCGAAATACCATTCATCTAGTCGACTTTAACGGCGGACTTCAGGCGCGTTTCTCAGATGCCGTTTCGTTAATTGGATTTATTGGCTATACTAAATTCAAAGACCTCCAGTTCTTTGTCAATGACACTGTTAGAATCAACAACTTTGATGTTTTGTACGATGATGCTAGCCGATTTCAATTACATGCTGAACTATTATTCCGTGCTACCGAAAAACTTGGCGTATCGTTCTTGTTAGATCAATTTAGCTACAAAACGGATGTGCAACAATATGCTTGGTATCGCCCAAATACCGTAGCGACATTGAAGGCTGATTACAATTTGCACGACAAGATATTGGTCAATGTGGCACTGTTCGGATACGGCCAGCGCTATTCGCTTGAACTTTACTCTAATGGAAACCAGGTGATCAATAAAATGAAGCCCTATCTGGATGCCAATCTCGGATTTGAATATCGTTACTCGAAAATATTGTCGGTCTTTTTGAATTTCAACAACGTTGGCATGGCTAAATACCAGCAATGGTATGGTTTCCCCATGGAGCGATTCAATATGATGGGTGGAGTGACGTATTCCTTTTAGCGGACTTTGTTAACCGGTTTCGTCTACAAATGAATGTCAATTCGACGTTCAAACTACCGTGCGCCTGCTTTGAAGGAGGTGATGGCATTGCGTGTGAAGTCCGATAGGACCAACGTGCCACTTATTTCTGCTCGCTCAAGAAGCAAGGTGTCCCAATGATCGGTGCCTTCCCAGGCGACTTTTTTTAGCAAACGCATAGCTTCTGGACTGCTTACTGAAAGTCGCTCCGCCAATGAAATCACCGCTGCATCGAGTTCGGGGATGGAGGGAAACACTTCGGCATAGAGTCCTTTTGCTTGTGACCATTCTGCGGTTTGCCATGCTGTAGCATTGATCGCTAATTGTTGGAAAGCAGACTTTCCAACTTTTCGTTCGACGGCAGGGCCGACAACGAAGGGGCCAATGCCGACTGCTAATTCACTTAACTTAATGCTACTGTGAATCGTGGCTAATGTATAATCAGCGGCTGCAGCAATTCCTACTCCGCCACCAACAGCTTTGCCTTGCACACGGGCAATGACAAATTTAGGGGCTTTGCGAATAGCGTTTATAACTGCTGCAAATCCCGAAAAGAAATGGCGACCTTGTTCTAGGTTTTCAATGGAGACCAGTTCATCAAAGGATGCACCGGCGCAGAAAGACTTTTCGCCTTCGCTTTGCAGCACGATGACACGTGCCTCTGGATGGCTGCCTGCCAGTTCAATTTCATTCGCAAGCATGCGCAATACGACACCTGGTAGGGAATTACTTTGCGGGTGAAAAAAGGAGATGAACGCAATGTGCTCCTTGATAGTCGTAGTTACGCGGCCTTCCATATTCCGTATGAAATTTTGTTCTTAAAAAAATGAATAGTGAATGGTACTCTTTCAATTCCGCCCTGTCTGTCAAGACCAATCGATGGATGTTAATGGGTTATCTTCCAATGTGCCAGTAGGCACACGTTCAATTGGTGGAATAACGTGGCAGCTTTCCTTCATTAATCAAGGCCGTAGTCTTTTCTTTATGCGCCTGGAAATCGCCAAACGCTAGAGCGGAAAGCATGTCTTCGCGGGACATTTTAGGATCTCCAAGCTTCTTGCGGATGTCATCGCAACAGCGATCCACAAACAATTCAAAGCGTTCAGGTGCCCAAATGTATTCCTTCTTTGACCAATCCGGCTGGGTGCGGTCAATTGCAAATTCGTTGGGCAAGTCTCCGTGAATCACCGCTTTCACTTCAAGCCCATCGAATGATTTTGGCAACTCCCTGTTGTCAAATACTAACGGGCGACTAACGTCAATGACGTGTTTCTTGCGTTTAGGATCAATCATCTTCAAGCCGTTGATTCGCAATCCTTTTTTCTTCAGGTGTGCAAACTTCTTTTCGAATCTGTTCAATGTGTCGTATAACATCATAGGTAAAGTCTCCTTAAATAATGGATGAGTTGATTGGTGTCTTGAAGTCGATATGAATCGTTTGCTAATGAATTAATTTTTACAAGCCACCAAGGTCAGAACAGTCTCGATAGCCACTTTTTCGCCACGTTGATTTTTCACTTCTACGTACCATTCTACCACGCCTTGCGGTTGTTGGTCTTCTCGACGATCTTTCATAGTCTTACGCATGCAGGTAAGTTGTACCTGAATGGTATCTCCCACATACACCGGTTGAACGAAACGGAGATTGTCGAGTCCATAATTGGCGAGGACTGGTCCTTTCTTTGGATCCACGAATAATCCTGCTGCAGCCGAAATGAGAAAATATCCGTGAGCCACGCGACGTTCAAAGATGGAACCTTCCAACGAAGTTTCGTCGGTATGTGCATAGAAGAAGTCGCCGCTGATTCCAGCAAAATTCACGATGTCAGCCTCGGTAACGGTACGCTTATGCGTCATCAACGTATCTCCAATCTGTATTTCTTCAAAGTATTTACGGAAAGGATGAATCACATCTTCGTGGATGTCTGCTCCGGGAAGATATTGATTCAAAATATGAGTTAAAGTTGTTGGTGAACCTTGTAGCGCCGTGCGCTGCATATAATGATGAACTCCTCGAACGCCTCCCATTTCTTCACCACCACCAGCACGACCAGGTCCACCGTGTACCAAGTGAGCAAGAGGAGATCCATGTCCGGTAGATTCAGCGGCGCAATGGCGATTGATGACTAACATACGTCCGTGCATAGCAGCGGACCCTAGTACGACTTCTCGGGCGAAATGGTTATCGTTGGTGATAACCGATCCAACCAAACTGCCTTTGCCCATTTTTGCGAGCATTGCAGCCTCTTCTGCAGTCTTGTAAGGCATGACGGTGCTTACCGGACCAAATGCTTCGATTGAGTGTGGAGAAGTTTTGTGAAATGGGTCCTTGCAATAAAGTAGCATGGATGAAATGAATGCGCCACGTTTGCTGTCGGCTCCAACTGCTTCTACGTTGTCGATATCGCCATAGACGAGCTCGCAATCATTCAGTAAGATTTTTACCTTTTCTTTTACGTCCTTCACTTGTGCCAAGCTGGCCAAAGGACCCATGCGAACACCTTCTACGGCCGGGTCGCCAATCACTGTGTTTTTAAGTCGCTCGCTCAGTGCAGCAATCACGGCTTCTGACAGGTGCTCAGGAACAATGGTACGACGAATTGCGGTACATTTTTGACCGGCCTTCGCCGTCATTTCACGAGAAACTTCTTTGATGAAGAGTTGGAATTCATCCGTACCGGGTTCGGCATCAGGACCCAGGATACAGCAATTCAAGGAGTCCGCTTCCATGTTAAAACGGATAGAATTGTCAAGGATGACTGGCTGCCTTTTCAACATTCTGCCTGTTTCAGCAGAACCGGTAAAAGTTACGACGTCCTGGCAGGTGAGGTGTTCAAAGATATCGCCAACACCGCCACAGACTAGTTGCAAGGCACCATCCGGCAGTATTCCTGAGTTCACGATTTCGCGCACCACGTATTCGGTGAGGTAGGAGGTAGCTGTTGCTGGTTTAACAATAGCGGGTACGCCAGCCAACAAGTTGACGGCTATTTTCTCCAACATGCCCCACACGGGGAAATTAAAGGCATTGATATGCAGAGCTACACCTTCCAGCGGCACACAAATATGATGACCAACGAATGTTCCGCCTTTAGAAATCATTTCCATGTTTCCATCCACCAGAAAAGGTTGGTCAGGAAGTTCACGACGTCCTTTGGAGGCAAAGACTAACATGGTTCCTATTCCGCCATCTATATCGACCCAGGAGTCAGATTTAGTAGCTCCAGTGGCGGCAGATACCGCGTAGAATTCTTTTTTCTTTTCATTTAGATAAAGCCCTAGTGCTTTCAGCATTCGTGCACGATCGTGGAAGGACATCTTACGAAGCTTCGGTCCTCCTACCGTACGACCATATTCCAGCATTGCACTGAAATCAAGTCCATCGGACGTAGCACGGTAAATCTCTTCACCGGTGATGGCATGAAAAATCGATGTGCCATTTCCGGCACCTTCTATCCATTGCCCGAGGGCGTAATTTTTGAGTTTTAAAGACATCATAGAAAAATTCCTTCCGTAGAAAGGACAACGAACGCCGCACCTGCCGGACCCTCCGGACGTTGCGGCGTTAAATAAGTTAATTCATTGATTTCCCGCTTCCCCAAGCGTGACATCGATAAGATGCCGATTTGAAAATCAATCGATTGTTTTAGGATCAAATAATCCTATGCAAAGATAACCCAAAAGAGCGGTATGTCAAGTGGTTTCAACGATGCACTACGTATATTCAGATTCCTCGCTTTACGGGATTTCTATTTATTGAGTATTTTATTTAAAATTTTGAAAAACAAGTAAATAAGTAAATTTTTGAAACAAGATGCCGGTGCTGCAGGGCGGAGTGTTGTTCGCTTAGTTGGACGGTTATGCATTCACCCGAAGAAGTAGTGCGACATTCTCGACATGCCCTGTGTGCGGGAACATGTCAAAAGGTTGTATCCGTTCGAGACGATAATGGCTTGAAAGGATACGCACATCCCGTTCCTGGGTACGTGGGTTGCAGCTGATATAAACAATGCGCGAAGGCAGCAGTTTCAGCAAGGCTTGGTTCACATCACGATGATGACCTGATCGCGGTGGGTCCGTAATGACGACATCCGGTAATCCCAAGGCACTTATACGGTCACTCAGGATGATATCTTTTAGATCGCCGGCAACGAACTCCGCATTCGTGATGTTGTTGTTCTTTGCATTTTTTTTTGCCCAGCGTACAGCGTCTTCAACAAACTCGATACCAACTACACGTTTAGACGCATTGGCTGCACTTAAGGCGATGGTGCCTGTTCCGGAATAGAGGTCGTACACCGTTTGTTGGCCTGTTAGTTCGCACCAGTCGATGGCAGTTTTGTATAGTTGCTCTGTTTGCAACGTATTGGTTTGAAAAAATGAGCCTGGACTCATTTCAAACTGCAGACCGTTCAATGTGATAGGTATGGTGGAGCTGCCGTGTGCGATGATGGTATCAGCTTCATTTAATTTGCCATCCTTTTTGATGTTGATAGAATAACTGATGGATTGAACGGCAGGAAATTTATCGGTTAATAGTTGAGTGATTACTTGCAACGCGGAGTCATCAAATTTTCCAAATACTATTCGCGTCATAATTGCTCCTTCATCGCCATATCGCACCATGAGTTGTCGCAGGATGCCTTGCTCCTTGCGCATATCGTAGAAGGATATTTTATGCGCCAAAGCAGTATCACGCACAGCATGCATGATGGCAATGGCAGAATCGGGTGCTATACCACAATCGTGGATTTCCAGAGCATGGTCATATTTGCCTTGCATCATGTAACCTGCTGCAGGACGGAATACGGTAGCTGGGTCAGACTTTTCCTCTGGAGTCATCCAGCGGCGGTTGGAGAAGTTGAATAGTAGTTTATTCCGGTACTTTTTTTCAAGCGGGGAGGCGATAGGTAAAGGTGTGGATTGCCCTTCCGGTAGGTGTCGGTCAAAAAGCTGAGCAACTTGCCGATGTTTGAGTAGAATCTGATTGGAATAGCTAAGAGGTTGCCATTGGCAGCCTCCACAATGCATGAAATGCTTGCAAAAGGGCGTAATCCGATCAGCTGACGGCTCAACCATATCGATGATTCTTCCAGAAAAAAGAGCATCTTCTCCTTTGGATATGCGAAGTGCTTGGATATCTGCTACATCACCGGGAATGGCTTTGTCAACCAAGACGGTACCGCCCGGAATCCGTCCGAAGGCATTACCACGGGCATCGATTCCTTCGATTCGGACGTTTTTTACAAGTTTTCCTAGCACGGAGCGAAGATAGTCAGTCGGTGGGAATGAACGGTCTTAAGTCGCTTGTCAATGGGATGTTGCTCAATAATTCCCGAAAGCTGATTCCTAACTACCAGGTATAGACTACTTTCCTGCCTGTCTATTTGGATTTATGCAATAAATAACTACTTTTGCATCCCAAATTAAAACCAATAAAACCAGCATGTTAAATCAGTATGAGACGGTCTTCATCGCCACGCCTGTTCTTTCGGAAGAGCAGCTGATGGACGTCGTCAACAAATTTCGCAAAATCCTCACCGATCACGGTTCCGTAATTGTTCATGAGAACAATTGGGGATTGCGTAAGCTGGCTTATCCAATTCAGAAAAAGAACACAGGATTTTATTACCTCCTGGAGTTTAAGGGCACCGGTGAAGAAATCGGCAAGCTCGAGACTGAATATAAAAGGGATGAGCGGGTTATGCGTTTCCTCACCGTGCGGTTAGACAGTCACGCAGTAGCGTACAATGAAAAGAAGCGTAAGAACGCTGAAATCAAGAAACAAGAAGAATCAGCAGCTTAAAAAAGGAGGAAACAACCATGGCAACATCCAATGAAGTCCGCTACCTGAATCCACCGGCAGTTGAGACTCAAAAGAAAAAGTACTGCCGCTTCAAGAAGAACGGCATCAAGTACATCGATTACAAAGACGCTAACTTCCTCCTGAAGTTCGTAAACGAGCAGGGTAAACTTCTGCCGCGTCGTTTGACCGGTACCTCGCTGAAATTTCAGCGTAAAGTATCACAGTCTATCAAGCGTGCACGTCACTTGGCTTTGATGCCATACGTGGGCGATATGTTGAAATAATAAAGAAGGAGGAACAGCACGATGGAAATCATTCTCAAACAAGACGTCGATAATCTCGGTTATGCCGATGAAATCGTAAAAGTAAAACCCGGCTATGCCAACAATTTTCTCATTCCTCGCGGAATGGCTATTGTCGCTACCGAATCTGCCCGCAAGGTGTTGAGCGAAACCATGAAGCAGCGTGCTCACAAAGCCGCTAAGATCAAAGGTGATGCTGAATCAGTTGCCAAGCAGCTCGAAGCAATGACGCTTAAGATCGCAACGAAAGTAGGAGAGACCGGAAAGATCTACGGATCAATCACTGCTTTGCAATTGGCAGATCAGTTGTCTAAGCACGGAGTTATCGTTGATCGTAAAAAGATCACGCTCGATACCGACCATATCAAGACCCTCGGAACGTACAGTGCTATGGTTAACCTGCACAAAGACGTGAAAGCCAAGGTGACGTTTGAAGTAGTCGCCGACTAAGCGAGAACATTTATTAGAGTAATGAAAAGACCGTTCTTTATAGAGCGGTTTTTTTTTGGTCAGTAGTTGGTAGTCTGTAGTCCACCGACCACCGACCACCGACCAACCGACCACCGACCACCGACCACCGACCAACCGACCACTATCACATCCTTCCCGCTGACCAATTCAGATAGGCCATCGTTTTTGCAAATTTAGTCCTGAGTTCTGCCAAACGAATACGGCTGTTGATCACGCCGTTCTCTCGGGCATTGACCAGAAAAAGAAAACCCTCTCCTTCGGAAAAACGATATAATTCGCCTTCAAGTAATTTGTCAGAATTAGCTTGTAATTTCTCCTGTACTTGTATCTGATCGGCCAGAGTAGTCAATTCATTATAAACTGTACGCACCTGGTTCACGATTTCCCGTGTCGCTTGTTGCTGCTCGTAAGTAGTTTGCCGGATCTTCAACTTTGCCATAGCCGCTTTGCCACGCTCCTCTCGTAAAAACAACGGCATGCTAAAATTTAAACCCATTTTGTAGTTATTAGTAAAATCAGAGGACCCTGCAATGAAGTCAAAAGCATCCGGTCCCTGACCCAGAAAATTATATTCAAGGTTGAGCTTTGGACGTAGCTTTTCCATAGCCCATTTACGCTCAATCTCGAGTTGATTTAATTTTACGTCATACTTGATTACCTCGGGATGATTGGTTCTGGCAGCATCCAATAAATATTCAATTCGTAATTCATTGATAAGTTCCATGATGTTTATACTCGATTCTGGTAGTATGTTTTCTGTAATCTCAACCGGCTCACCCGTAGGACTCCACAGATGGTTCGATGCAATCAGCCTGGCATTCCTTTCATCCAAGGAGGCTTGACTAACTAAATTTTGTCGGCTCTGAACTTCAATAAAGGCTTCCAAGGAGTCAATGGCTGCTTGCTCACCAAATAACACCCTGTCGCGAATCGCCTCAAAACGGATTGAAGCCAATCGCAGACTTTCTTCCTGAAGTTTTTTTCGTTGGTAGGTATAAGACCAATCCCAAAAATCTTTCGTGGCTTGAAACAATAATTTATTAATAAGCTTCACGCGTTCTGCTTCCGCTAACACAGTGGATTGGCGTGCTTGCAGCACTGCCGCGCGTCTGGCGTCAATTAGCAAACCTTGACCCAAGGGCATGGATACCCCCAGGTAAGAAAGCCCTTCGATAGGAGTCACTTCTTCCGGGTCAAGATAGTTTCCGTTGTTCTCATCGAAAGCAGCTTTAATATCTAGTCCTGGCCATACTGGCACCGTGAGAGAGCTTTGCCAAATGCTCCAATAGTCTTTTTCGAGAAATCGTTTTTCAGAAAAATTACTCTTAAGCATTGGATCAAAAGCGCCCTTAGTCACCTGAAGCTCGCGTGAGGCCATTTCTGAAAACGTTGTTGCTTGCTTTGCTATAGGATGATTGGATTCAACAATTCCGAGGTATTGCTCCGAGGTCATAACCATCAAGTTGTCAGCATGCAAATTGGAAATGCAGCAGGTAAAAATAGCGATGTATAATAAGGTAGTTCGAATCATTGCTTTGCTTTGTTTTCTTTCTTGGACGTTTCTTCTTTTTTAGAAATAGAAGCCTGTTTGCCAATATAATCAGGAGGGAAACCGTTGAATTGTCGCCAGAGTTCATACCAGATAGGAACATCTTTCAGCATGATCCAACCGAAGCTGCCTGATCCTACGCGCAACTGCTCTGGCCAGGGTACATCGTTCGGGTCGGGTGTAACGAGAATTCGGTAGCGCCCATCGGTGTCGAAATTGTCGATGACTTGCACAATACCGCCAAAGGTGCCAAAGCTACATCCTGGCCAGCCCGCAAATACCAAAGCGGGCCAACCATCAAACTGAAGACGCACCTTGCGGCCTTTTTCCAATAACGGGATATCCATTGGCCTGACGTATAGTTGTACCGCCAACTCAGGAGTGGAAGGCATCACGGTGCAGATTACATCACCCTCAGAAACTGTTTCTCCAATGCCAGAGATTTTTGCTTGAACAACGTATCCGTCTTGTGGTGCTGTTACGAAATAATAGTTGCTACGAATCGCCATGCTCGAAAACTCGATGTTCAGTTTTGCGATTTCAGATTGTGTCTCATACAGGTAGGATAGCGCTGTGTTCAATTCCGATTCTGCCTTACTAATCTTATTCGTGTATTCTGCTTCCAGCGAACCTAGTTCGATTTCGGCATTGATTAACTCGTTGCGGGTGGCTTGCAATTTATTTTCAGTTACTACCACCTTGGCGCGCGACTCTTGCAATTTTAAATTTCTTCGCTCTTGTTCAGTGATTGGCAAAAGACCTTTGGAAAGTAAAGAGTCTGCTCGCTTTGCTTGCGCCCTGGCAATGTCAAAATCTGCTTTGACTGCACGAACATCAGCACTGTCGCTGATTAACTTGAACTCATTTTGTTTTAATTTATTTCTAGCTTTCGCCAGCGATAGTAGTTTTTCTTTTTGAATGGCTTCGATTTGTTTCGCTAGGGCGCTTACTTTTCCCGAAGTGGAATTCTGCGAACCTTCTTTCGCCTTTATCTGATCATCGATTCGTTCAATCATCTTAGGGTCCAGGTATTTTTCGCGGATTTCAGATAGCCGTACAATCGTGTCGCCTTGCTTGATGAATTGTCCTTCTTGCACATACCACTTCTCCACGCGACCAGCAATTAATGCTTGAATGGATTGCGGACGATCCTGTGGTAGATAGGTCGTCACTGATCCGTTAGATCGGATGTTTTGTGTCCATGGTAGAAACAGGGAAAGTAATAGGATCGAAAAGAACACCATCGATATGCGAGCGAATCGCTTTGCATGACGTGTGTCTCGTACCAGATGTATCGATTTGAATGATGCCTTTGAGGGGTCAGTGGGATGATTGTCTGAGTAGTTATTCATGATGGGAAATCAATCAATATGTTGAATTAGGCTCTTGAATTCTTCTGACTTTTTTGAAAGCTCCTCTAATGTACCCGAGGCGATTAGTTGACCTTCTTTCATCAGTATAATTCGTTCTGACATAGCCATTACTGCTGGGTCGTTTGATACTATTATAATAGTCCATTCGTTTTCCTTCCGCAGCAGAAATTCCAGGATTCTCATTTTTTCGGATAGTTCAACGCCTAAAAGAAAATCATCGATGATGAGTAATCCTGGTCGTTCGACAAGGTTTCGGGTCAATATCAAGCGATGCAAAATGCTTTCAGGTAGTCGACTGGATCCACCGACCAGTCGTGTGTAATATCCTTGTGGTTGATTGGCGATGTATTCGGAAAGCCCTGTTATCCCGGTCGCCCATACTACGTCGTCAAAGGTGACACCTTGTCTAGCGAGTGTAATATTCTCCAATATGCTCCCGTCAAAGAGAGTGTCTTGTGAAACATAATTTCCGATGCGATTCATCAGGGTGTTTTTGTCAAGTTCACGAAGTGAAATCTCATTATACCGAATGCTGCCGTGATAGGAGTCGTAGAGTCCTAACAGAAGCTGAACCAACGTTGATTTTCCGGACCCGTTACCACCGGAAAGGCAAATCTTTTCAGAAGGTTGAATGGTCAAGGAGATCCCTTTCAATACGACTTGATTTGTGTCTGGGTAGGCATAGGAAAGTCGATCGATGTTAATGGACAATGCGTTTTTATCATTTTCCTTTAGCTGGCTGACAGGCGCCTCTTCGACTGGCAAACTGGTTACTTTGGTGATTTTTTCAATACTTACCAATACATCATAGACGGCATCTATTTTTTGAATAATCTTTTCAATCGAGTTCATAATCAAAATGATCACGATTTCGGCGGCCACGAATTGTCCAAGGTTAATCTGACGGTCTATTACTAATACGACCCCAAGAATTAGTAATATGGCGGTAATGAGTGTTTTGAATACGATGAAACTGTAATACTGAACTTTGAGAACCTTAAAATGACTTTCTCTCGCGCGGAGGTAATTTCCTACGTGATAATCAGTACGATCCATGTTCAACGTAGAATGTCCTGCTAACTTAAATGTGACAATGGATCGGGCCATCTCTTCCAGCCAGTTTGCTACGGCATATTTGTGTTCGGATTCTTGCAAGGCAGTCTGCATTCCTTTTGGTCCTGTTAATCTCAAAACGGCCCATAATGCAGCCAACATAATGCCTCCTAGCATGATGAACAGTGGGTGGTAGAGCGATAATAGAAAAATGCCGAGCAATACTTGTAGCAAAGCAGCAGATAGATCGATGAGCAAAACAGGTATTCCTTTTTGTAGCGTAAGGGTGTCGAAAAACCGGTTCATCAATTCCGGTGGATTGTATTTTAAAATAGACTCCATACGTAAGCGAGGGATTCGATATGCGAAGGCGAATGCTGTACTTGCAAATAATTTTTGCTGAAGATATTCGACGATTTCAAGTTGAAAGACCATCATCAGCCCGCTAAAGAATACCCCTAAAAGGATGAATAGAATAAGTACGGAGGATGAAGTGACAACTTGTCCGCTTGATATGAAACCGATCAGACTTTGTACACCAAGTGGCAAGGATAAGCTGATGAGACCGATGAAGAGAGCATAGGAAAGTACGTAGAGTATCTCTTTTCGCTCAGGGGCTAACAGTCGTAGTAATTTCTCGATGATTTTAAAACGCGATCCACTGAGGTCGATTGCTTTTAAGGTAGTCTGATCGTCTACAGCATGATGAGGAAAACATACAATGACGGGTATGGAGCCGTTTGTTGAACGAAAGACGCGCTTGATGATTACTTCGGCGACCTCCTTGTTGGCAGGAATAAGTTTGTTTTTTTCTGAACGAAATATTTCCCCATTCTTAGTTGATTGGTAAGCGGCTGTGACTGTAAGTCCGCTCCCTTGAACTTCAAAAAATAAAAATGGATATGGTGAGCTTTCGTACAGTGATATAAATTCTGTTTCTGTAATTTCTTTTTTAAGGTAAATCAAGTTTTCCTTTGCTCCGGTTTCTATAAGCGTTCGGATGAATTCATCCGGATTAGAACCATAAGAAAGGAAGTCCGGATTTTCAAAAAGGGAGTGGCTGGAGTCTACCGATTCGATTTTTAAGACTTGTTTAAAAAAATGATGGATGTCTTTAAGTAGCATGGTTCAGTTAGTAAGTAGAAGCATTTGACTAATAGATTTAGCCTAGTATCGGATACATTGTATTGTGATCGATTTTCGAGCGCGCCCTTTTAAGCAAAAACTATTCCTAGTTCCTTATTTAGGAGCAGTTGAGGTAGTTAAATAGTATTAAAGTTGGTTTGAATTCTACTTAATAACGACACTTATTTAACTGCAAAAATTAATCTAATCTTAATTGTTAAAAAGCCTTAAAGTCGAATCGTGTTTGATGTGGTTATTCAAAAGCGTTATGGAACTCGTGTTTTTTGTGACAATTAATTCAAGTTGAATGCTGTAGTTCAACGCTAAGTTGTAATTAGGAGAGTTGAACTACCAGGAAGTATAGAGGCATTCCTATAGTAAAAATAAATGGGAAATGATTTTCTGTAAAGATTAACAATTACTTCCAGGTCGCTTTTGAATACAATCGCCAGAATTCCCTATAGGAAAAATAAGTTAGTAGGATTCGTGAGATTGCTGATAAGAAAATGAAATTCCATGGTTAATGGTTTTATTAAATTGCAAATCAATGATTGCACAAAGATAAGAACAGAACTTTGCTTTCAATTCAGTTCAGTTCATTGCTACCGGTAATTACTCGTATCGCAACGACTCAATCGGATCCAGCTTGGCGGCTTTAGATGCGGGATAATACCCCGACACGACTCCAACTCCGAAGCACAAAACGATTCCTGAAAAAATCCATTTCCATGGAATGAGAAAGCCGCTGTCAAGTATCAGTGACATGCTGTTCCCAACAAGTATACCCAAAAATATTCCAAGTATTCCTCCGATTTGACAAATCAGAATAGCTTCGATCAAAAATTGACGACGGATCACCGTCGGTGTTGCGCCCAGTGCTTTTCGGATTCCAATTTCACGCGTGCGTTCTGTTACACTGACCAACATGATATTCATCAGCCCAATGGCAGCACCCAACAAGGTGATAAGTCCGATGATGGTCGCAGCGATGGTTACAGTCCCCAATTGACTGATTAACATGTTTGCAATACTGTCGCTCTTTGTTATTTCAAATGTATTGTCCTCCCCGATATGAACTCCTCTGACTACACGGAATACGCCCGTCGCTTCGCTAATAGCAGCATTCATTTTTTTGATGTCCTCCACACTGACATTGATGGAATAGGACATGTTTTCTTTTCCGAAATGTTGTTTAACATTCATTAATGGCAAGATGCAAACTTTGTCTCCTCCGAAGCCCATTGCGGTTCCTTTTTCTTTGAGGACTCCAATCACTCGGTACTTGTTGTTTCCTACCGAAATTACCTGATCAATGGGATCTGACGAAGGGAATATTTTTTCCAGGACATCCTTTCCTAAAATAGCCACATTTGACCCGTTAAGCACTTCCTGCGCGGAAAAATTACGACCTGCAGCAATCGTATAGCCAGAGGTTTGCAGGTAGTTTTCATTCCCTCCCATGACCATCACATTGGGATTGGTCTTTTCGTCTTCGTGTCGCAGCGTGGCTGTTCCACTGGCCATCACCGAAACGGAAATTTTGGCCGGGAAGTGGAAGGCTTCAATGAATCGTTCCGACTGATGATAATCAATAGGCTTGAATCGCTTGGCCCTCCTTCCACGACTACCGATACGGATGTTCATTCCTCGGTTCTGGATGGTGAAGGAATTAGCCCCCATGCTTTGAAAATTCGAATTAATCGAACTTTCCACGGCATCAATAGCCGTTAAAATACCTACCAGTGCCATGATGCCAATGGCAATAATAAGCGCGGTAAGGGTCGTTCGTAACCGTTGGCTGCGAATGCTCTGACGCGCTACTTTGATGTTTTCCGCGAGATTCAATTGATAAATTAAACGTCAAAAGTAGAAAGTAAACGCTGAATTATTCCATGATAAATATACTAATTAGCATTATTAGCACGGTTTACTTACACTAATGGAAAACACTGATTTTTGTCTTTTTATTCTTGACCATATTCACTACCTTTATAATACCTTAAAAATTAAACTATCATGAAAAAAATCTTCGCTTTGCTCGCTCTAGTGAGCTTTGTATCCCTAACCGTGCTTGCCGACGAGCCGGCTAAATCGTGTGACAAGAAAGAAGGAAAATCTTGCTGCAAAAAAGAAGCCTCCGCTAAATCTGAAAAATCTTCTTGCTGTTCTAAAGAAGCCAAAGAAGGCAAATCATGCTCTAAAGAGAAATCCAGTTGCTCTCACGACAAAGAAGCCGCTAAGCCTGCAGATAGCAATGGTGTTAAGTCGGATAAGTAATTAATCAGAAATTGATAGTAACCGATCCGGTTACAATATTGACAAAAGTTCATTCAAGCCCTTGATCTCACGGTCAGGGGCTTCTTTATGAGGTATTGCTTGAGGATTGAAATAGATGGCACGCCATCCGGCCTTTTGCGCACCTATCACATCCACTTCGAGTCCGTCGCCAATCATCAGGCATTCTTCGTGCGCTGCATTTGCTTTTTTCATCGAGTAATCGAAAATCCGGATGTCGGGCTTTTTATACCCTGTATGTTCACTGATAATGATTTCGCGAAAATACTTGTTCAGGTCCGCTACCTCCATTTTAATGGTTTGCGCCTCCACGAATCCATTGGTGATGATGTGAAGGGTGTATTTCTCAAAAAGATACTGTAGGGTTTCATGTGCATCGGGGAAGAGATGAGTTTTCCGTGGACCCAGAAGCACGTAGTCGTCCGCCATTCCTGCAGGAGCCGAATCTGGATCTAAACCCATGTCCCAAAAAGTAAACGCAAAGCGTTTGTTTCGCAAGGTAGCCTTGTCTATACCTCCTAATCGATACTGTTCCCACAATAACTCATTGCGATGCTTATAGGCAGCAACAAAGGCATTAAAGGATGGCACTCCTAATTTGATAAGTTCGTATTTGTCAAACAATTCGGAAAGCGTCGCCATCGAACTTTTTTCAAAATCCCAAATGGTGTTGTCCAAATCGAAGAATATATGACGAACGCCAATCATGAATAGATGTCCTCCAACGTTTTGATGTTGGCAAAATGGAACAAAGTAGTCAGTAGCAAAGACCATAGTGTGATTGACACAAACAAGTAGAGTAAAATCTTTCGCTTGTTTCTTTCTAACCGAGTGATGAAAAAAGTTCCGATTGGTATTGAAAGGAAGATTGGAGTTAATGCTGCAAGGCCAATTAAACCGTATTTGGACCAGATGCGTACAATTTTCCGCGAACGAGGTGAGAATACCTTGCGAGGTGGCATAGTCTTATCAACATACTCATACTTGATTTGAAGGGGATTTTCAACATCTGCCATTGGGGGTGAAAACAGTTCGCGACGTTCCATTTTCTTTCGAAAAACATAAGCGCGAAGCTTGCTCCAAATCATCATAAGCCAATCGCTGAAATACATGAAAACAACGACTCCTAGCATTCCTCCTAGTATTGCATAGAGGTTTGTTTCAAACCACGTAAATGTATAGCGTTCGGAAATAGAAACGAAGGGTATTCCAAACGCAAACTTGACGCTGCTGATCAGGATAAGGGTAATGATCTGAAGGAAATCTTCCACAACGAAATCGGCCTGCTAAAATGAATTGGAACAATTACAGCAACAATAACGTTCGCCGTCTATTAAAGTTTTTCTCCAAATGCAAGATCACCCGCATCGCCAAGGCCTGGTACAATGTAAGCTTGTGCAGTCAACTCTTCATCCACTGCTGCCGCCCAGATGGTGACATTTTCAGACAAGTGACTTTTGACATGTTCTATGCCTTGAGCACTGGCAATTGCACAAACGATGTGCGTATGTCTAGGAATTCCTTTTTCCATCATGGCTTTGTACGTCATCACGATGGATGAACCTGTCGCTAACATTGGATCGCAAAGAATCAAGGTTCTATTTTCTAAGCTCGGACATGAAATGTACTCCAGAGCAATCTCAAAACTGCCATCCTTGTGGTGCTTTCGGTAGGCACTAATAAAGGCGTTGTCGGCATGATCAAAATAATTAAGAAAACCCTGATGCAGCGGAAGACCTGCACGTAGAATCGTACCAAGAATTGGCTGTTCCTTGGGGATATGCATGTTGGAGGCGCCCAAGGGAGTAGTAATTTCCACTTCTTCGTAAATCATCAGTTTGCTGATTTCATAGGCCATAATCTCTCCAATGCGTTCGAGGTTGCGACGAAAACGCATCCGGTCGTGTTGGACTTCTACATTTCGTAATTCGGAAACGTATTGGTTAAGAATGGAGTTGTAGAGTCCAAGATGATGTACCATCGGTAATGGATTAAGGCTTTATGAGATTGAAAGGAAACGGCAATCGGTTTATCCGCAGTTGTAAATATACGTTTTCCTTTGAACCGAAACTCTTATAGAATCGATACAAATTTGGGTCAGAGGAACCCTCAAAATCTAAAACGCATTTTTCTCCGGCATGCATGGAAATAAATCTTTCAAGCAATGCCGACATCGCACCAGTTTCCCGACCATCGGGATGGACGGCGGAGAATAGAAAGATCCAACCATGTCCTGATCGCAGGAATACAGCGCCTGCCTGCAATGTCCCATGTGAACTCCGAACCCCATGCACCTCTAGTCTACCTCGTTGACGGGCCGAATTGCCAATTTGAATCAAGGTTTCATAGTCGCGATTTTTCATTGTGCTGATGGATCTGCCACGGTATTGTCTGAACAGTGAAATGATCTCAGGGATATCAGTGGATTTGTCGAACTGCAATCCAGCTTTTGCAGCCTTCCGGATGTTTCGTACTATGTTTTCTGAAAAGGACCTGCGAAGAACATCCAACGATAAATTTAGATCCAATACTAGGTTCGGTCGCTCTTTAATTTTCCCTGTATGACAAACGTTAAGGCTATTCAATTGTAAATCAATCAAACGATAATTGCTTGGCACTTCTTTCAAAAAGGGGGTCGAATCCAATTCGCCGAAAACGCCCAGTTGCTGGCTAAAAGGCGGTTGATGACAATAGGTAATTCCCCATTTCTTACTAGTAGGAAGCGGAAATACGGCTGTATATTCATCCTTAACCAGTCCTGACCAGCCCGGTGAAACAATGTTTAAATACCAAGATTCTGCGTAAACCAACGGGTTAGCGCACGTTGTAATACAACGATCCCATTCGTTGAAATCCAGTTCTTCATGTCTAAGAAACCGGATCATGCAGTAGCAGCTTTTACAATCTGCTCGTAGCACGAACGCCATCCGTTCCACGGCGATCGGTCAGACAACGATTCATTGTGCCATAAGGAGATGAAAGTACCTCCAACTTCTTTTACTTCACGGATCAGTGGCGAAACACGCGCCATTATTTCATCCGGTTGTAATAACATATAATGACGCAACGTAGCATCCATTACGGCAAAAGGATAAATACGCAACGTTGTTTCTTGCTCTGTGCCCAAGTCGTAAAAATTATACGGGGAACAGATGCCAGCTCTGAAACCAATCTCTTGCGCATATCCCATAGTGTGCTCTTCGGTAATATCACAATTGATAAGTTGTCGGTAGGTTTCCGGGAATCGCATGCGCAGAAAATGCTGGCGGCTGATAGTCACATCTCGTCGAATAATCTTACTCAAACGTGATTGCTCAAGCTGTATCCGTTGCGGATCGTCATTCGACTTGAAAGAAGGATGGATGCCGCACTGATTATAATCAGCAATTGATTTTATTAACGAGCGAAATCTTCGTCGCGATGTGGATACGTTTTTGTCATATTGTGCATAATCTCCAAGCAGGAAAAAATAAATACACTTGATATTGTATTGGTTTCGTATGCGATCGAGTTCTTCATACGTGTCATAAGGATCTTGCTTCTTGCCCATAACGACTGAAAGTCGCTCATGGATGTTGGCAAAGTCCAACTGAAGCAAGGCGCGTAAAAAAGCACCGCCAGTACGAAGCATCCCTTTCTCACGGAAGGCCCAAGCATTATCGATGTCTATGGTCGAAATATAGTTGTAGGTTCCTTGAACTACTGGCAATCCCGGATAGTGCTGCTTCAAAACTTCTCCTATACGTATAGCCCAACGATTCACTACGGCTTGCTGCAAAAAACCTTTTGTATAAGCTAGACTTTGCCTCGCATCGTAGCGGTCGTATTGATCTCGTTGATGTGGTAAGTACTCTTCATAACGTGTGACCAGGTAGAATGCGGCAGCAAACGGGTCAAATGGCATGAGGAACTTAGGATGCGTTGCAAAGAAGGCCTTAGAGCCTTCCCAGTCGAAAACGGAAATCTCTTGTGGTCGGATACCTCTTTCAAAAAGAAGTGTAGTAGCATAAAAAAATGGCTCATTACTGACAGGCTTATCAGCATAGGAGAACTTCGGTCCTTGGTGTAAGAGAAATTCCTGTTCATCGTGGCTGATATGGTACTCTAATCCGACTAATTCTTTAAGAATTAAGTCAAATATATACTTCAGCCGGTAGGATGAACGTGGAGAATAAACCAATAACATAGTAGCCGTCCAGTGAACGCTACTAAGATACGTTTATTGTGGCAATTTGTGCCAGTCCAACCAGCCACGTAGATTAACTTGTCGTGCTGGTAAAAGTGAAGGATTCGTAGGTGTTAATTTAGAGCAGTCCACTTCCAAGCCCAAGTGCAATGACCAATAAAAGTACCGCTACGGTTAATTGAATAAAACGTAAGGTCACCTTCTTGAAAAGACGGTTTCCCAGATAGGCGCCAGTCATTGCGGAAAGAGTCGCACAAATGATCAATGGATAATGAACGGATAATCCTTTCTCAAAGAAGTGGGAAGAATAAACACCGAGACGGGTGAAATCGACGAAACAAGATACCACCACCGCGGTACCTAAGTAAGCTTCTTTAGTCAATCCGGATTTTATTAAAAAGGCACTGCGCAGCGCTCCTTGATTGCCGGATAGCCCACCGAAAAATCCGCTCAAGGCGCCGCCGATGATGAGCTTGTCTTTCGAGAACCGAAGGTTCGATAAAGCTGGAATTAGGTCCATGGCAGAGAAGAAAAGCAATAATAAAGCGATAACGAATTTCATGGGATAAACCACCATTATTCGGTTTTTTATGGCATAGGAAAACAAAGGGGTGAGATCGGATAATCGTAGCAACATCCAGGCGCCTAGGAGGGATGCAAGTATAGCCGGCACACCGAATTTTAGCAAGACTCTTTTATCAGCGTTTTTCCCAACCAACGTCAACTTGAATAGATTGTTGAAGAAATGAACAATCCCTGTCAACGCAATGGACACATCTACCGGAAAGAAAATCATAAACACTGGCGAGAGTAGTGTTCCTAATCCAAAGCCTGAAAAAAAGGTCAGTATAGCTGCAAAGAATGCAGTCAGACAAATAACAGTAAGCGCGGTAGTCATCCGATGTGATTCATGAAGTGGTTCAGTGAAGTGGTTCAGTGAAGCGGTCTTTTTTTAATCATACCTCCTTTGGTGTCTTTCACGGGATGCATTACAACGAAAGCGGTCTCATCGATTAGCGTTATTTCTGTTTTGAGTCGATTCAGTTCCAGTCTTGTAACTACTGTAAAGACAATTTCTACCTCGGCATTTTCATGAGTGCCATATCCTCGTCTGCCATGATACAGCGTGACTCCTCGCCCTAATTTTTGAATAATCATCATGCGGAGTGCTTCGCTATGGTCGGAAATAATGGTCACTCCAACATATTCTTCAATTCCCTCTACCAGAAAATCCAACGTTTTGGAAGCTACCATATAGGTGATCATGGAATATAGGGCGTTGTCGATGCCAAGTAGGTAAGCAGCAGCACTAAAGATTATAATGTTAATGAAGATGATGATATCTCCGATGGAGGCACCTGTCTTGCGACTCATGTAAATAGCCAGCACCTCCGTGCCGTCAATCACTGCTCCTCCGCGCATTGCCAATCCAATACCTGCTCCTAGGAAAAAGCCGCCGAATACAGCCACTAGCAAGTTGTCCTGTGTGATATCTGGAAAATGAACGAATGCCAAACAAAGCGAAAGTCCTGTAATTGCAATCGTTGTTTTGAATGCAAAAGTTTTCCCCATCACTTTATATCCCAAAATAACGAATGGAATGTTTATCGTGATAATCAGTTTGTAGAGGGGAGCTTGTGCGATTTCTGCAAGTAGTAGAGAGATACCGGTGGCCCCACCGTCAATGAAATTGTTCGTCAGCAAGAATCCTTCGAATCCAAAAGCAGCGGAAAAAATTCCTGCCATGATCAGCAATACATCTTTGGTATTACGTTTGAGCATGATCATCATGTCACGATATCCCTTTGCCATTTCATGAGTTGATAATTCGACTCCGCGATTTTTCCGAAGGGTGGTATGGATGACTATGTATTTCAAAAAGGAGTTCATAGCTTGAAGTTGGGGTGTACCTGTTAAAAATAGCAATAATGTGGTTGCTTTAAAACGCCTAAGGCACAACTGTGATTTTATATACAGCAGCATGGTCAGTTTCGCCTACCAGTGTACTGTGAACTGGCGGAATTGCAACGTTTTTATCTGTAAAGATGATGTATTCGGCTCCCTGAGTTACAAATTCATGAAGGGTTGTGATTGAATTGACCGTGTCGCGAATATTCCAACCCGATCGACCGATACTCCATAGTCCACCATTCGGTGTTCGGTCATAGGCGATGATGAATTTCGCAGTTGACGGGACCTGCATATTATCGAGTAGTTCACGAACTCCTTTAAGCTCTTCTGTGATAATGGCAAACTTTTCATCTTTCTCCAAGTAGCGTTTCGTGACATTATGTTGGGCATAAAACATACTTAGTAGTGTGAGTAACGTTAATCCTGCTTTTATAACCCAATGATTGCTCATCGAAGGAAACCTGCTTCTCAGCGTAGCTAGAGCGGTCAAGGAAAAAATAAAAATACCAGGAATCAATGTGATGAAATAGTAATCATGGTCTTTGAATTGACCAAAGAAAAGCAGGAAATAGCCAAGTGTACCGGCTACAGTAAAAAGGCATGGCAGAAAAAGTTCATGACGTACCTTTTGAATGAACATCACTCCGGCTATGAATAAAACACAGAGGAAATGTAGGGTAGTCGGGTAGTAGTATTTAGTGTGCCAGTAGTTGATGATGAAATCCCAAGTTTCTGAAATAGAGGATGCAGACATTGACCAAATTGGAAATGCATTGGTCAAAAAGTAGTAATCCTTATTTATATGATTATAATAGATGGCATAGCTGTTCCAGCTTATCACAACAAGGAATGATAGTATAAACAGCAATAGTGTAAAACGAATTTGCGTCTGCTTGTAGGATTGGTTTTTAATCAATGAGATCGATGGTAGTACGTAGGATACTGCCATTGCCACAGGATGGAGAAAATAGGTAACCTTTATCAGAGATGCAGTAGTTAAAAAAAAGAAGGCCAGGATCAAATTGCGCCGAGTGTCCTTCAAGCGGAATTCTAGAAAGTAATACCAGCCTATCAGCGTTAATCCGAAGGCGGAAGCGTCTGGTAGAAAATTGTTTGAATAATAAAGTAGTACGGTGGAAGATATAATTAGAAAACTAAATGCTATTGCTGTCCACAGGTCGTTAAGCCATTTTTTACAGATTAAAAACAAGTGATAAAAACCAATAGAAGCAATGGTTAGCGTTATTAGGCGAAGGATGTAAGCTTGTTCACCAAACGGAAAGTATAATAGCGCAGTCAGGTAGTATAACACTGGAAATTCACATGCCGCTTTACCACCAATACTGGCTAGGTTGTATACTTCAGGAGTAAAGAAGTGCATACCATGACGATAATAATTTGCAGCAAATGATAGGCTATCGGTTTGGCGAATGAAGTGTATTCCTTGAGGATCAAGGAAAAGAATGTGCTGAAAATCCAACAGTACATAGTATAGTAGCAGTACAATCCAGAATAGTAGTCCTGCTCGAAATTGACTGCTGCGCGGAGATTCTTTAAGCATCTAACAGTGATTCTTACTGGTTTAAAGATGCAGAATTTTCTTGTTCAAGGCATATCATATTTTGCCTTCATCGGCAAAACTGTAATACCCATTTTGAGTCACAATTAGGTGGTCGAGTACAAGGATTTCAAGCACCTTGCCTGCTTCAACCAGATTTTTCGTCAGCCGAATATCGGCATCACTCGGCTTGAGATTTCCGGAAGGATGGTTGTGCGCTAAGATCAGACCAGTCGCTTTTTGTTGCAGGGCCAACTGAAAAATGATGCGTGGGTCAGCTACCGTACCGGTCAATCCACCTTTGCTAATTTGCTGACGACTGATATAGTGATTGGCGCGGTTCAGAAAGATTACCCAAAATTCTTCGTGGACCAAATCACCAAGCTCTTCGGTCAATAGTTTAGCGGCATCTTCACTACCACTGATCTTCAGCGTGCTTCCCGGAAGCGCAGCGGTTTTTCTTCGTCCTAGCTCCAGCGCAGCTATCAGCGTGACGGCTTTAGCTGGACCCACTCCTTTGAAACGGATTAAGTCGCCTGGAGACATTCGTCCCAGTGATTGCAGATTATTGTCGCAGGAATTTAGGATTCGCCTTGCTAATTCAATGGCTGATTCATGCTGCGATCCTGACCCAAACAGAATTGCGATCAATTCAGCGTCCGATAAGGTGTGCCGCCCTTTGAGCATCAATTTTTCCCGTGGCCTGTCTTCTTCAGCCCACGATTTCACCGGTAATTTTTCCATGCTGCAAGATGGAAATACACTACGAGCACTGCAGCTGTTTTTCGATGGTTATTTTAAGGAAAAAAAAAGGCTGCCTTTGATAGGCAGCCCCGATGTTGTTGTCGCCAACAAGGATTTACTTGATATGATTCATATGAATAGCAAGCTCACTTTTCAAGTTTGCTGCCTTGTTCTTATGAATTACATTCTTTTTTGCCAAACGATCCAGCATAGAAGCTAATTTAGGCAATGCTTTTCCAGCAGCAGTCTTGTCGGAAAGCTCGCGGAACGCGCGGATGGCGTTACGCATAGTTTTTGCCTGGTAACGATTACGTAGGCGCTTTGCCTCGCTGTTACGGATACGCTTGAGTGAAGATTTATGATTTGCCATGGTAAACTATTGACTTTTTGTGCTTTTTTGAGCCTTTTTGGAGGTTCTCCCGTAAAAGGGACGCAAATATAACAACTGACGTCATTATTTCCAAGTGTTTTAGAAAAACAGTCCTATCGACTCTTTCTGCACGTTAGTTTGTTTCCTTGCGCCTAGTTTTCAGGGTACCCCTGACAGTATTCACACCTCCACCTAATTTCCTAACTTTGTCATACTATGGCGAATTTAATCTCGAGTTCATCAATTATCGGCGTTGCAGGAGCAGGGACCATGGGTGGTGGAATCGCGTTGGTGGCAGCAACCGCAGGTCATCCAGTCGTCCTGTTTGACAATTTCCCTGGAGCCATAGATCGTGCTAAAAAACTCCATGAATCTACTCACCAAAAGCTGATTGAAAAAGGAAAAATGACCGCCGAGACTTCCGGCGCGGTACTTAGCCGTATTCAATACATTCAGGAAGTAGCAGGTTTGAAGGATGCATCATTAATCATTGAAGCAGTAATTGAAGATGCGGTGATAAAGCAAGACCTCTTCCGCCGGTTAGAGGATGTGGTTTCTTCTAGATGCATTCTGGCCAGTAATACTTCCTCGCTTTCCATTACTTCCATCGCCGGTGTTTGCAAGGATCCATCCCGTTTTATCGGAATACATTTTTTCAATCCTGCTACGTTGATGCCCTTGGTTGAAATCATTCCAGGAATTCAAACCACGGAGTCTACTATTCGCCAAGTGAAGGAGTGCATCGATGCCTGGAGAAAGACGACCGTATTAGTGAAGGATACTCCTGGCTTTATTGTTAATCGTGTTGCCCGACCATTTTACGGTGAGTCGATACGTATTTATGAAGAGCGATGGATGGATCTTCCTGAAGGCGCTGAAGGAATGTCAACCATCGATTGGGCCCTCAAAGAGTTCGGTGGTTTCCGGATGGGACCTTTTGAATTGATGGACCTTATCGGAAATGACATTAACTATACTGTGACAGAAACGGTTTGGAAACAGTTTTACCACGATCCGCGCTATCGTCCTTCCCTTACGCAGAAGCGCATGGTAGAGGCCAATCGGTTAGGACGTAAAACAACTAAAGGATATTACTCCTACGAAGAAGGGGTCTCATTACCTGAACCTAATAAAGATCCAGTTAGAGCGCAACGTATTCTTCATCGCGTACTGGCTATGCTGATTAATGAAGCGGTGGATGCATATTACTTGCAAATCGCTTCAATATCAGACATTGATCTTGCCATGACGAAGGGTGTCAATTATCCGAAAGGACTTCTGCGTTGGTGCGACGAATTAGGTGCGACGAATGTACTTAAGGAATTGGAGTCGTTGCGCGAAGAATATGCTGAAGATCGTTATCGTCCGAGTGTGCTACTTAAAAAAATGGCACGCG